>NZ_JARAWX010000041.1:0-50621 GCF_033793585.1 Streptomyces sp. MI02-7b
GCGGGACGCCGTGCGGCGGCCGGAGCCGGCCGCGGCGCGGCGGTCCGTACCCTGACCGCCGCCGGTGCCCGTGCCGGTCCCGGCGGCGGTCGTGCCGCCACCGCTGCGGCGCCGGCGGCTGGGCCGCTTGCCGGGCTCGGAGGTGCGCGGGGCCGGAGCGGCCGGCTGCGGCACCTCGATGGTGATGGCCACGCCGGACGGCTCACGGGCACCGGTGATGGTGGCCAGTGCCGCGTCGCCGGAGGTCACCCGTGCCGTACGGGGGCGGATGCCCGCGTCCGACATCAGCCGGGTGACGTCCCGCTTCTGCTCGGGCAGGACCAGCGTGACCACGCTGCCGGAGCCGCCGGCGCGGGCCGTGCGGCCGCCCCGGTGGAGGTAGTCCTTGTGGTCGGTCGGGGGATCGACGTTCACGACCAGGTCGAGGTCGTCGACGTGTATGCCGCGGGCCGCGACGTTCGTGGCGACCAGCGCGGTGACCAGACCGGTCTTGAACTGCTCCAGGGTGCGGTTGCGCTGCGGCTGGGAGCGCCCGCCGTGCAGTGCCGCCGCGCGGACGCCGACGGACAGGAGCCGCTTGGCGAGCCGGTCGGCGGCCCTCTTGGTGTCGATGAAGAGGATGACCCGGCCGTCGCGTGCCGCGATGCGCGTGGTGACGGCCTTCTTGTCGGTCTCGTCCAGGACGTGGAGCACGTGGTGCTCCATGGTGGTCACCGCGCCCGCGGACGGGTCCACGGAGTGCACCACGGGGTCGGTCAGGAACCGCTGCACCAGCCGGTCGATGTTGCCGTCCAGGGTGGCCGAGAACAGCATCCGCTGCCCGTCGGGCCGCACGCGCTCGATCAGCTTGGTGATCTGCGGCATGAAGCCCATGTCGGTCATCTGGTCGGCCTCGTCCAGCACCGTGATGCGGACGTCCCCGAGCAGGCAGGCGCCCTGCTCCACCAGGTCGTTGAGCCGGCCGGGGGTGGCCACGAGGACCTCGACGCCGCGCTTGAGCGTGGCGGCCTGCTTGGTCATGGACAGCCCGCCGACCACCGTGGTCAGCCGGAGGTTCACGGCCGTCGCGTACGGGGTCAGCGCGTCCGTCACCTGCTGGGCGAGCTCACGGGTGGGCACCAGGACCAGGGCGAGCGGTGCCTTGGGCTCCGCGCGCAGTCCGGCCGTACGGGCCAGCAGCGCGAGCCCGAAGGCGAGGGTCTTGCCGGAGCCGGTGCGTCCGCGTCCGAGCAGGTCGCGGCCGGCGAGCGAGTTGGGCAGCGTGGCGGCCTGGATGGGGAAGGGGTCGGTCACGCCCTGCGCGGTGAGGGTCTTCAGCAGCCCCGCGGGCATGTCGAGGGCCGCGAAGTCCTCGACGGGGGGAAGCGCGGGCGTCGTGCTCTCCGGCAGCCGGAACTCGCGCGGCGGCGCCGCGGACGGTGCGGGCGACGACGTGCGCCGGGTCGGCTTCTGGGGCCTGCGGGACATGCGGTTACTGCCTTCCTGGAACCAGCGCAAACCGGGGTCCGCACCGAAACGGTGCGGACCCCGGTGAACAGATACGCGTCCGGCGATCAGGCGGGGACGATGTTCTCCGCCTGCGGGCCCTTCTGGCCCTGCGTGACGTCGAACGAGACCCGCTGGCCCTCCTGGAGCTCACGGAAGCCCTGGGTCGCGATGTTCGAGTAGTGGGCGAAGACGTCGGGGCCGCCGCCGTCCTGCTCAATGAAGCCGAAACCCTTTTCGGCGTTGAACCACTTCACGGTTCCCTGTGCCATGACGCTCTCCTTCTGTAGGCAGAGGCCCCATCCGGAGATGCCGGTAGAACAAATAATGCGCCTGAAGGAGAAGTTTCCCGTCAGGCGCACATAGATCCATGGGTACCACAACTGCAACTTCGAGAACCCTAGCACAGCGCGGTCACCGGCCCGCCGCTCCCCCGGTGCCCGCCGCCTGTGAGCCCGCCCACAGCGGCCGCCGGTGCGGGGGCCGGTCCGGGTCCGGACCGGCCCCGCACGGTCAGCGCAGCAGCCGCACCGCGGCCACCACCAGGGGGTCCAGGCCCTCCGCGCCGGTGTCGACGCAACGGAAGAGCCGGGCGCGCATGCGCGGGTCCCAGAACCTGCCGATGTGGCCCGCGACGGCCTCGGCGGCCTGCGCACCCGGCAGGTGCACGAGGTTCGCGGCGATGTCGTTGGCCATCCGTCGCTCCGACGGCACTCCCGCCGCCATCTCAGTCCCCCACCGTGAGCAGGCCGGGCCCGGCGGGCTCGGCCTGCCCGGCGTCCCCGGCGGACTCGGACCGCGGCGGCCGCGCCAGCCCCACCTGCACGGCGGTCACCTTGTACTCCGGGCAGTTGGTCGCCCAGTCCGAGTTCTCGGTGGTCACCACGTTGGCGCCGGTCACCGGGTGGTGGAACGTGGTGTAGACGACCCCGGTCGGCATGCGGTCGGAGATCTCCGCACGCAGTGTCGTCTGCCCCACACGGCTGGCCAGCGTCACCATGTCGCCGTCGGTGATGCCGCGGACCTCGGCGTCGTGCGGGTGCAGTTCCAGGACGTCCTCGGGGTGCCAGGCGACGTTGCCGGTGCGGCGGGTCTGCGCCCCGACGTTGTACTGGCTCAGGATCCGGCCCGTGGTCAGGACCAGCGGGAAGCGCCGGGTGCTGCGCTCGCTCGTCGGCACGAAGGTGGTGACCACGAACCTGCCCTTGCCCCGGACGAACTCGTCCACGTGCATGATCGGCGTGCCTTCCGGGGCCGCCTCGTTGCACGGCCACTGGACGCTGCCGAGCTTGTCCAGCACCTCGAAGGAGACACCGGTGAAGGTGGGCGTCACCGCGGCGATCTCGTCCATGATCCGGCTCGGGTGGTCGTACGCCATGGGGTAGCCCATGGCCGTGGCGATCTCGCTCACGATCTGCCACTCGTGCTTGCCCGTCTTCGGCTTCATCACCGCGCGCACCCGGTTGATCCGGCGTTCGGCGTTGGTGAAGGTGCCGTCCTTCTCCAGGAAGGAGGCGCCGGGCAGGAAGACGTGCGCGAACTTGGCCGTCTCGTTGAGGAACAGGTCCTGGACGACGACCAGTTCCATGGCCTCCAGCGCGGCCGTGACGTGCTTCAGGTTGGGGTCGGACTGGGCGATGTCCTCGCCGTGGACGAACAGGCCGCGGAAGGTGCCGTCGATCGCCGCGTCGAACATGTTGGGAATCCGCAGCCCGGGCTCGGCGAGCAGGGTGCCGCCCCACAGGTTCTCGAACACCTTGCGCACCGCGTCGTCGGAGACGTGCCGGTAGCCGGGCAGTTCGTGCGGGAACGAGCCCATGTCGCAGGAGCCCTGCACGTTGTTCTGGCCGCGCAGCGGGTTCACGCCGACGCCGTCGCGGCCGAGGTTGCCGCACGCCATCGCGAGGTTGGCCATCCCCATGACCATGGTCGAGCCCTGGCTGTGCTCGGTGACACCGAGACCGTAGTAGATGGCCCCGTTGGGCGCCTGCGCGTACAGCCGCGCCGCGGCGCGCAGTTCCTCCGCCGGCACGCCGCAGATCTCCTCGGCCGCCTCCGGGCTGTTCTCCGGGCGGGCGATGAACTCCGCCCACGCGTCGAAGTCCTCGCAGCGCTCGTCCACGAAGGCCCGGTCGACCAGGCCCTCGGTCACCACCACGTGCGCCATGGCGTTGACGACGGCCACGTTCGTGCTCGGCCTGAGCTGGAGGTGGTGCTCGGCCTCGATGTGCGGGGAGCGCACCAGGTCGATGCGGCGCGGGTCGACCACGATGAGCTTCGCGCCCTCGCGCAGCCGGCGCTTCATCCGCGAGGCGAACACCGGGTGGCCGTCGGTGGGGTTGGCGCCGATCACCATGATCACGTCGGCTTCGGCCACCGAGCGGAAGTCCTGGGTGCCCGCCGACTCGCCGAAGGTCTGCTTGAGCCCGTACCCCGTCGGGGAGTGGCAGACCCGGGCGCAGGTGTCGACGTTGTTGTTGCCGAAGGCGGCGCGCACCATCTTCTGGACGACGTAGACCTCCTCGTTGGTGCAGCGCGAGGAGGTGATGGCGCCGATCGAGCCCGGTCCGTACCGCTGCTGGAGCTCGCGCATCCGGCGGGCGACGGTGCCGATCGCCTCGTCCCACTCGACCTCCCGCCACGGGTCGGTGATCCTCTCGCGCACCATGGGCTTGAGCACCCGGTCCGGGTGCGAGGCGTATCCGAAGGCGAAGCGGCCCTTCACGCAGGAGTGGCCCTCGTTCGCCCCGCCGTCCTTGTACGGGACCATCCGCACCAGTTCGTCGCCGCGCAGCTCCGCCTTGAACGAGCAGCCGACGCCGCAGTACGCGCAGGTGGTGACCACCGACCGGGTCGGCATGCCGAGTTCGACCACCGACTTCTCCTGGAGGGTGGAGGTCGGGCAGGCCTGCACGCAGGCCCCGCAGGAGACGCACTCGGACTCCATGAAGGTCTCGCCCGCGCCCGCGGAGACCTTGGAGTCGAAGCCGCGCCCCTCGATGGTCAGCGCGAAGGTGCCCTGCACCTCGCCGCAGGCGCGGACGCAGCGGGAGCAGGCGATGCACTTGGACGCGTCGAAGTCGAAGTACGGGTTGGAGGTGTCCTTCTCGGCGTCGAGGTGGTTCTCGCCCTCGTAGCCGTAGCGGACCTGCCGCAGTCCGACCACGCCGGCCATGTCCTGCAGTTCGCAGTCGCCGTTGGCCGGGCAGGTGAGGCAGTCCAGCGGGTGGTCGGAGATGTAGAGCTCCATGACGCCCTGGCGGAGCTTCTCCACCTTCGGGGTCTGGGTGCTCACCTTCATCCCGTCCGCCACCGGCGTGGTGCAGGACGCGGGCGTGCCCCGGCGGCCGTCGATCTCCACCACGCACAGCCGGCAGGAGCCGAACGGCTCCAGGCTGTCGGTGGCGCAGAGTTTGGGGATGTCGATGCCGGCGAGCGCGGCGGCGCGCATCACCGAGGTGCCCTCCGGCACCGCCACCGGCAGCCCGTCGACCTCCACCGACACCGTCGCCGCGCCGGGCCGCTCGGGTGTGCCGAAGTCGGGTTCCTTGAGAAGTGTCATGCCGTGCCCTCCGTCCTGGCCCCACTGGACTGCCGGTGCCGGCTCCCCGGGCCGGCGTCACGCGCGAGGAAGTCGTCGGGGAAATGGGCGATGGCGCTGCGCACCGGCATGGGCGTCAGGCCGCCCATCGCGCACAGCGAGCCATCGGTCATCAGCTCGCACAGGTCCTCCAGCAGGGCGAGGTTCTCGTCCCGCTGCTGACCGGCCACGATCTTGTCGATCACTTCGACGCCGCGGACCGAGCCCACCCGGCAGGGGGTGCACTTGCCGCAGGACTCCTCGGCGCAGAACTCCATCGCGAAGCGGGCCTGCGCGGCCATGTCGACACTGTCGTCGAAGACCACGATGCCGCCGTGGCCCAGCATGGCGCCGGCCGCCGCGAAGGCCTCGTAGTCCATCGGCAGGTCGAACATCGTCGCCGGCAGGTAGGCGCCGAGCGGCCCGCCGACCTGCACGGTGCGCACCGGGCGCCCGGAGAACGTCCCGCCGCCGTAGTCCTCGACGAGCTCGCGCAGGGTGATGCCGAAGGCGGTCTCCACGATGCCGCCGCGCGCGATGTTGCCGCCGAGCTGGAACACCTGGGTGCCGCGCGACCGGTCGACGCCGAGTTCCTGGTACGCCTTCGCGCCGTGCGACAGGACGACGGGGACGGTGGCGAGGGTGAGGACGTTGTTGACGACGGTCGGCTTGCCGAACAGGCCCTCGATCGCCGGGATCGGCGGCTTGGCGCGGACGGTGCCGCGCTTGCCCTCCAGGCTCTCCAGCATCGAGGTCTCCTCGCCGCAGATGTACGCGCCCGCGCCGACCCGCACGTGCAGGTCGAAGTCGAGCGAGGAGCCGAGGATGCCCTTGCCGAGCCATCCCCGCTCGCGCGCGATGTCGATGGCCGCGCGCACCGTGGCCACCGCGTCGGGGTACTCCGAGCGGATGTAGAGGTAGCCCTCGCGCGCGCCGACGGCGTGCGCGGCGATCGTCATGCCCTCGATGAGCATGAACGGGTCGCCCTCCATGACCATGCGGTCGGCGAAGGTGCCGCTGTCGCCCTCGTCGGCGTTGCAGCAGACGAACTTCAGCTCGTCGTCGCAGCCGAGGACGGTCTTCCACTTGATACCGGCGGGGAATCCCGCGCCGCCGCGGCCGCGCAGCCCGGAGTCGGTGACCTCGGTGACCACGTCCTCGGGGGCCAGTGCCAGCGCCGCGCGCAGCCCTTCCAGTCCGCCGTGCGCGAGGTAGTCCTCGGCGGACAGGGGGTCGGTCACGCCGATCCTGGCGAAGGTGACCCGCGTCTGCCGGGCCAGCCAGGGCAGTTCGTCGACGATGCCGAGACGCAGCGGATGGTCGGCGCCCTCCAGCATGCCCGCGCTCAGCAGGCTCTCGACGTCGGAGGGGGCGATCGGCCCGTAGCCGACGCGGCCGGCGGGTGTGACCACCTCGACCAGCGGCTCCAGCCAGAGCATGCCGCGCGAGCCGTTGCGCACCACCTCCACGGGCAGTTCGCGGTCGGCGGCGGCCTGGCGCAGCGCGTCCGCGACCTCGTCCGCGCCGACGGACCTGGCGGCCGAGTCGCGCGGGACGTACACCGTCACGGCGGAGTCCGATGAGTGCTGTGTCATGAGACCGTCCCCTTGAGGATCGCGCCCAGCCGGGCGGTGTCCACTCGTCCGTACAGCCGGCCGTTCACCTCGGCGGAGGGTCCCAGGGCGCAGTTGCCGAGGCAGAAGACCTGCTCGACGGTCACCGAGCCGTCGGCGGTCGTGCCGCCCGGCTGCAGCCCGGCTTCACGGGCGTAGTCCATCAGGTCCTCGGCGCCCAGGGCCTGGCACGCCTCGGCGCGGCAGATCCGCACGGTGGTCCGCCCCGCGGGCTCACGGCGGAAGTCGTGGTAGAAGGTCACCACTCCGTGGACGTCCGCCCGGGAGAGGTTGAGCTCGTCCGCGAGCACCGCCACGGCCTCCTGCGGCACGCAGCCCAACTCGGCCTGGACGGCGTGCAGTATGGGCAGCAGCGGCCCCCTGTGCTCCCGGTGGTCGGCCGCGACCGTCCGGACCACCTGCTCGACGGACGCGGCCGTACCTCCCGCGCTCCCCGGCGTCATGACCGCTCCGCCTTCGTGGCGCGCGGGAAACCGGACGCGGGATGTTCAACTGCCGTCCGACACCTTCGGTACACACACATTCGGGCCCCTTGACCTCTCCTGCGGATGCGCGGGGTCCGTGACCGACGTACAGAGCCGCTTCGGTTTTCAGGCGGTGCTGGCGGTACTCCTAGGACAATAACGCATACAAGCTTCTGCATACAGAATGCCGTCGCACTTTTGTCGGCCCGATGGAGCGACCGCCGACGCGGCCGCACCCGCCACCGGCACGCCGCCGCACACCGGCGGCAGATGCCATGTTGCATACCAAAACCTGTATACTGAGGCGTTGCCGCCGTCATCGCTTCTCGGCGGAATCCGCTGGCAGAGCCGTCGGCCCATCAGGCTCGCCGGCAGAACGGGGAAACGATGCGCGAGGCCCTGACGGCGGCGGCCACCCACCGCGTCGCCCGCCCTGCACCGCTGCGCCAGGCCGTCCACGACGCGCTGATCGAGCTCATCATCAACGGCACGCTCACCCCCGGCCAGCACCTGGTCGAGGCCGAACTCGCCGAACACCTCGGCGTCAGCCGCCAACCCGTACGCGAAGCCCTCCAACGCCTCCAGACCGACGGCTGGGTCGACCTCCGCCCCGCCCAAGGCGCCTTCGTCCACGCCCCCACCCAGGAAGAAGCCGCCCAACTCCTCAGCGTCCGCGCCGTCCTGGAGACCTACTCGGCCGAACTCGCCGCCCGGAACGCCACACCCGCCGACGTCGAACGTCTCTGGGAGCTGCACCAGGACGGCGTCGACGCCCTCGCCGGCGGCGACGTCGAGCGTCTGGTCACGGCCAACATCGCGCTGCACGCCTTCATCACCTCCGTGGCGGGCAATGCCGTACTGGCCGAACTCATCTCGCAGGTGAGCCGGAAGGTGCGCTGGTACTACACGCCCATCGCCAAGCCCCGCGGCAAGGAGGCCTGGAACGAGCACGCGCAGCTCATCAGGGCCATCGCCAAGGGCGACGCCGGCCGCGCGAGCGAGATCATGCGCAAGCACACCATGCGCACCGGCGAGTACCGCACGGCGGTCGCCGCGAAGGCCGGCCGGGAGGGCTGACCGCGGTCACCCGCACACCGCGGCCCCCGGTTCAGGACGACGCGAGGGAGCCGACGGGACGGTCGGCGCAGTCCCGGGAGGCGACGGCCACCGAGGGGTGGACGGCGTCCGTGCCGATGGCGGCCCGCAGTTCCAGCAGCCACGGCACGACGGTGCGCAGCACGATGCCGAGCCCTTCCCCGTCCTCCCCCAGCATCGCATCGGCGGGGACCAGGACCGGGTCGGCGGCCACGGTCGAGGTGGCACTGCCGTACGGTCCCGTCCCGTCCGTCCGGGCGGGGACGAACAGGTCGGGCGCGTGCGCGGGGACCGTCCACAGCGTCAGGCCGTCCTCCGCGGCGAGCGGCCGGGACGACCAGACGTAGCTGTCGGCCTCCCCCGCGGAGACCACCTCACGCTTGCGGGCCCGCAGGGCGACCACGTCGCCGGTGCGGGAGGCCGTGGAGAGCGGAGCCCACTCCCCGGGGACGCCTTCGGTCAGGGCGAGGCTGCCCAGGTGGCGGCCGGCGGCGATCTCGCCCCGGAGCCAGGGGCTGCCGTACGCCTCGATGACGGCGACCGCCGCGTAGTGCGACTGGAGCACGGCCGCGGTGGCCGGGCAGGCACCGGCGGTCCTGGCCACCACCTCGGCGGCGTCCGGCAGGCCCAGCCCGCCGCCGCCGAGGTCCGCGGCGACGGTGAGTCCGAGCAGCCCGGCCCGGCCGAGGGCCGTCACCGAGGCGCGCGGGAACCTCCCTTCGCCGCCGGTCCGCTCGGCGGAGGGTTCGATGACGCTGCTCAGGACGTAGGAGAAAGCGGCGTGGTACGACACGGGGTGCTCCCCTCGGGAGTGGTGACCGGTCCGCTGTCGGCCGGTGGGAGTGCGGGAGAGTCGTGGTTCCTGGGCGTACGGGGCCGGTCCGCGCGGGCGATCACCCGCGCCGGCCGGCCCCGCCGCCGTGCGCGCCGGCCGTCTGCCGGGGCTGCCGTCCCGCAGGCCCCGGCCGGTTGCCGTCCGCAGGCCCGCGCGCACGTCCGGTCAGGGCTGCGCGTCGGCCCCGGGGTCGATCTCCCGCAGCAGCCCCGTCGTCACGTCGAACACAAAGCCGCGCACGTCGCCGGTGTGCGGCAGGAACGGCGACGTGCGCACCCGCCGCATCGACTGCCGGACGTCCTGGTCGACATCCTGGAACGCCTCCACGGCCCAGGCGGGACGCTGCCCGACCTCCCGCTCCAGTTCGTGGCGGAAGTCCTCGGTCAGGCTCTCCAGGCCGCAGCCGGTGTGGTGGACGAGTACCACGCTGCGGGTGCCGAGCGCCCGCTGACTGATCGTCAGTGAGCGGATCGCGTCGTCGGTGACGACACCGCCCGCGTTGCGGATGGTGTGGCAGTCGCCCAGTTCGAGGCCGAGGGCGGCGTGCAGATCGATGCGCGCGTCCATGCAGGCCACGACGGCCACCCCCAGGACGGGGCGGGCCCCCATGCCCGGATCGGTGAATCCCTCGGCGTACTTCCGGTTGGACTCCACGAGGCGGTCGATGACCGTCTGCGTACCGGTCCGCGCGGGGCCGTGCGTCGACGTCGGCATGGGGCTACCTCATTCCGGTGGGCGGAGGCGAAGGGACCCGTGCCGCGGTACCCGACGGTTCGAGCCGGACCACGACTCCCTTCGATGTCGGGGTGTTGCTGATGTCGGCCACGCTGTCCAGCGGCACCAGGACGTTGGTCTCCGGGTAGTACGCCGCGGCGGATCCCGGGGTCGTGGGGTAGGGGACCACCCGGAAGTCCCGGGCGCGGCGTTCCACCCCGTCGTGCCACACGCTCACCAGGTCGACGCGGTCACGGTCGGCGAGGCCGAGGGCCTCCAGGTCGACGGGGTTCACCAGGACGACGCGGCGGCCTGCGTGGATGCCTCGGTAGCGGTCGTTCATCGCGTACGGGACGGTGTTCCATTGGTCGTGCGAGCGCAGCGTCTGCAGGACGAGGTGCCGCTCGGGGGCCTGGACCATGGTGAAGTCGTTGCACGTGAAGACCGCCTTGCCGCTCGGGGTGGGGAACGTCCCGTGGTTGACCGGGTTCGGCAGCAGGAAGCCGCCCGGCTCGGCCGCCCGTGCGTTGTAGTCGTGGAAGCCGGGCACGACCCGGGAGATCCGGTCCCGGACGGCGCCGTAGTCCGCCTCGAACGCCGCCCAGGGCAGGGACGGGGAGTCGCCGAGGGTCCGGGCGGCCAGCCGGGAGATGATCGCCACCTCGCTGAGCAGCGTGCCGGAGGCGGGCTCCAGCCGGCCGCGCGAGGCGTGCACCTGGCTCATCGAGTCCTCGACGGTGACGAACTGCTCGACGCCGCCCTGGACGTCCCGGTCGCTGCGGCCGAGCGTCGGCAGGATCAGCGCCGTGTCGCCGCAGACCGTGTGGGAGCGGTTGAGTTTGGTCGAGATGTGCGCGGTGAGCCGGCACGTCCGCAGCGCAGCCTCGGTCAGGTCGCTGTCGGGGGCGGCCCGGACGAAGTTGCCCGCGACGCCCACGAAGACCCTGGCCCGGCCGTCGCGCATGGCCCTGATGGAGTCCACGGTGTCCCAGCCGTGCCGGGTGGGCGGGGTGAAGCCGAACTCCCGCTCCAGCGCGTCCAGGAACGCCTGCGGCATCCGCTCCCAGATCCCCATGGTGCGGTCGCCCTGCACATTGCTGTGGCCGCGCACGGGGCACACGCCCGCTCCCGGCCTGCCGATGTTCCCGCGCAGCATCAGGAAGTTGACGACCTCGCGGATGGTGGGCACGCCGTGCTTGTGCTGGGTCAGGCCCATCGCCCAGCAGACGATGACGCTGCGGCTGCGCAGCACCCGCTCGTGCAGCTGCTCGATCTCCTCGCGGGTCAGCCCGGTGGCCTTGCGGACGTCGTCCCAGTCGGTCTTGCGGGCGTGCCGGGCGAACTCGGCGAAACCGGTGGAGTGGGTGTCGATGAACTCGTGGTCCAGCACGGTCCCCGGCGCGGCGTCCTCGGCCTCCAGCAGCAGCAGGTTCAGCGCCTGGAACAGGGCGAGGTCGCCGCCGGGCCGGATCTGCAGGAACTGGTCGGCGACCGTCGTCCCGCGCCCGACGATGCCGCGCGCCTTCTGGGGGTGCTTGAACCGCATCAGCCCGGCCTCGGGCAGCGGGTTGACGGCGACGACCTGGCCGCCGGCGCGCTTGGTCTCCTCCAGCGCGGAGAGCATCCGGGGGTGGTTGGTGCCCGGGTTCTGGCCCACGACGAGGACCAGGTCGCTGCGGTGGATGTCGTCGAGGGACACGCTGCCCTTGCCGATGCCCAGGGTCTCGTTGAGCGCGGAGCCGCTGGACTCGTGGCACATGTTGCTGCAGTCGGGCAGGTTGTTGGTGCCGTAGGCCCGGGCGAAGAGCTGGAGGAGGAACGCGGCCTCGTTGCCGACCCGGCCCGAGGTGTAGAAGACGGCCTCGTCCGGGGAGTCCAGTGCGCGCAGTTCGCCGGCGAGCAGGTCGAGGGCGCCGTCCCAGCCGATCGGCTCGTAGTGGTCCGAGCCGGGCCGCTTGACCATGGGCTCGGTGAGCCGGCCCTGCTGGTTGAGCCAGTAGTCGGACTTGCCGTCCAGCTCGGATATCGAGTGCTCGCGGAAGAAGTCCGCGGTGACCCGGCGCGAGGTGGCCTCGTCGCTGATGTGCTTGGCGCCGTTCTCGCAGTACTCCTGCAGGTGCCGGTGCTTCGGGTCCGGCTCCGGCCAGGCGCAGCCCGGGCAGTCGAAGCCCTTGGCCTGGTTGATGTTCAGCAGGGTCAGCGCCGTCCGCCGGACGGTGGTCTGGCCCAGGGAGTACTGGAGCGCGTGCGTGACGGCGGGCAGTCCGGTCGCCCAGGTCTTGGGCGGGGTCACCTCCAGATGGTCGTCGGTGGGGTCCTCGATCGTGCTCATCGTCTGGCCTGTGCCTTTCTGCTGCTGCCCCGGTACCGGCGGATCGCGGTGGCCGTCAGATCACGCCCTGCGCCCTGAGCTGCGGTAGTTCGTCTTCGTGGATGCCGAGTTCGTGGTGGTAGATGTCGTGGTTGTGTTCGCCGAGGAGGGGGGAGCGGTGGATGGTGGTGGGTGAGTCGGAGAGTTTGAGCGGGTTGCCGACGGTGGTGTAGGTGCCGCGTTCGGGGTGGGGGACGTCCACGACGATGTCGTTGGCGCGGAGGCTGGGGTCCTCGATGATCTCTTTGGTGGACAGGATGGGTCCGCAGGGGATGTTGTGGGCGTTGAGGTGGTGCAGGACCTGCCATTTGGGGAGGGTGGTGGTCCATTCCTCGATGAGTTGGAACATTTTGGTGAGTTTGGGGAGGCGGGCTTCGGGGGTGGCCCATTCGGGGTCGTGGGCGAGTTCGGGGCGGCCGATGAGTTCGGCGATGGGGGCCCAGCCGGTGGGTTGGACGATGACGTAGACGTAGTCGTTGGGTCCGCCGGGCGCGCATTTGACGGCCCAGCCGGGTTGTCCGCCGCCGGAGGCGTTGCCGGAGCGGGGGACTTCGTCGGCCGAGGCGGTGTCCTGGGCGTTGGGGTATTCGGCCAGGGGGCCGTGGGTGAGGCGTTGCTGGTCGCGGAGTTTGACGCGGCACAGGTTGAGGACGGCGTGCTGCATGGCGACCTGCACGCGTTGGCCGCGGCCGGTGTGGGTGCGTTGGAACAGGGCGGCCAGGATGCCGGCGACGGCGTGGATGCCGGTGCCGGAGTCGCCGATCTGGGCGCCGGTGGCAAGGGGTGGTCCGCCGTCGAAGCCGGTGGTGGCCATGGAGCCGCCCATGGCCTGGGCGACGACCTCGTAGGCCTTGAAGTCGGTGTAGGGGCCGTCGCCGAAGCCCTTGATGGAGGCGTAGACGATCCGTGGGTTGATGGACCGGATGTGTTCCCAGGTGAAGCCCATCCGGTCGATCGCGCCCGGGGCGAAGTTCTCCACCATCACGTCGCTGCGGGCGATCAGCTCGGTCAGCAGTTCCTTGCCGCGTGGTGTCTTGGTGTTCAAGGTGATGCTCCGCTTGTTCGCGTTGAGCATCGTGAAGTACAGGCTGTCCACACCCGGCAGGTCCCGCAGCTGACCGCGGGTGATGTCACCCCCCGGCGCCTCCAGCTTGACCACGTCCGCACCCAGCCACGCCAGCAACTGCGTCGCCGACGGCCCCGACTGCACATGCGTCATGTCCAGCACACGAACACCCTCAAGAGCCCTGCTCACAGCTGCCCCCATTCACGCGTCCACCGATCGACCGACTGACTGAGCGGCTCCACACTGTAGATTGCATACCGTATGGAGTTGTCTTCATGGTCGCGGCAGCCGCGATGGATGTCCAGGGGGCGCCGGGAAAGATTTCCCGTCCGAGTCGGCCGTCACCCGATTTCCCCCGTTATCGCCCCTTTCGCCCGCCCTGCCGGGTTTCCCGTGGGGATCTGCTCTCCTGGGGAAGCCCGGACGGCAGGTTCCGGATCCTGGACGTCACCGACGCGGCGCACCCCGTGGCGCTGTCCGCTCCGGTCGGCGGCTCGAAGGGGACGTGGGCGAGCTCGAGTTTCAGCCCCGACGGCCGGACCCTGGCGCTCGGCACCGTCCCGCAACCGGGCGGCACCGCCGGCGGCAACGTGCAGTTGCGGGACGTCGCCGACCCCCGGCGTCCGCGGCGGCTGACCACCGTGACGTCCGTGACCCAGCAGGGCGTCGCCTCCGTCGCCTTGAGCCCGGACGGCACGACCCCGGCGGTCTCCGGCGGCACTACCGCCGGAGACCTCCCGCTCGCACTGGCCTTCCGGCCCGGCTTGCCGCTGCTGGCCACCGGGGACAGCGGCTGCGGGACGTGTCGTCGGCCGCCCGGCCGGTGGAGGTCCGCGGCCGGGCCCCCGCCGGGCAGGCCGAGCCGGTCGCGGCGCCGGCCTTCGACGCCCGGGGGCACACCCTGATCGCGGCCGGGCTGGTGCTGCAGGGGGGCTTCACGGGCGGGCTGCGCGCGGGGGACGTCTCCGACCCGGGCCGTCCCGTCGCCCTGGGCGGCGAACTGCCGGGTGAGACCCTGCCGGTCAAGGCGCTGGCCGCGGCGCCGTCGGGAACCCGGGTGTACAGCGGCAGCGCCTTCGGCTTCGTCCGCACGTGGGACGTGCGCGACGGCACTCCTCCCCTCCTGCGCGGCGGCTCCCCCACCCTGCGGGTGGTCTTCGCGCTCGCCGTCGGCCGCCCGATGGTCTGGGGCGGCATGGTCACCGGTGTCGGCTTCGCGCCGCGGGACGGCTGCTCGCGAGCGGCGACGCCGTCGGGCGGATCCGGCTGCGGGACACCACCGGCCCCGGCCGCCCGGCCGCCTACGGCCTGCCGGTGACCGGCCATGCGGGCTCGGTCCAGATCCTGGCGTTCCGCCCGTCGCAGGGAGTGCTGACCACCGGCGGCGCCGACGGCTCCGTACGGCTGTGGCAGACCGACAGGGGCCGCGCCCGCGCCGTGCTGTGCGCGGCCACCGGCAGCGCGCCGACCCCCTGGCTGTGGCGGCAGTACGTCTCCCCGGACCTGCCCTACGACCCGCCGTGCGCCGCCCGCCGCTGACCGCCGGATCGGCCGCGGCGCGGCGGCCGCCTCAGTTTCCCGGGATCGCCATCTCCAGCCAGACCGTCTTGCCGCGCCCGTTCGGGGAGCTGTTCCACGCGCTGGTGAGGGCGTCCACCAGGTAGAGGCCCCGTCCGGACTCCGCCTGGGAACTGCCCTCCTCGGTCAGGGAGAACGCCGAGGGCACGGGCGGGTCGCTGTCGGAGTCCCGGACCTCCATGCGGATGTTGTCGCCGAAGGCGCGCAGCCGCACGTCGACGTCGCTGCCGGCGTGGATGAGCGCGTTGGTCACGACCTCGGAGGCGACGAGCTGGAGGTCCTCCGACATCTCCTCCAGGCCCCAGGCGCGCAGCGAGTCCTCCACGAAGCCCCGGGCGGCCTTGACGCCCAGCAGGTCGTGCTCCTGGAGGTGCAGGTGTCCCGTCCGCGACACGTCCCGGACGTCGGCGCCCTCGAAACGGGCCAGGAGCAGTACCGCGTCGTCGCGACGGTGATGGAATCCCGGCATCCCTGCGACGACGCGGTCGGCGAGCTCTTCGAGGTTGTCTCCCGCCGCGCGGTCGCCGGTGCGGAACAGGGTGGCCGCGGCGGCGGTGGGGTCCGGCGCACGCGCGTCCACCAGTCCGTCCGAGTACAGCATGAGCACCGACCCCGGGGCGACGGTGTGCTCCCGCCCGCGCCGGCAGGCGGGGACGGGGACACCGAGGGGCACGTTGGGGGGCGCCTCCAGGACGGTGACGCCCGCGTCCGGCCCCATGACGAGGGGTGGCGGATGACCCGCGAGGGCCACCTCGGCCACCCCGTCGGTGGTGTCGAGGGCGACCACGCAGCAGGTGGCGAGCAGATCGGTCCCCAGGCGGGCGAGCAGTGCGCCGGTCCGGTCGATGATCGCCGCGGGCCGGTGTCCCTCGGTCGCGTAGGCCACCACCGCACCGCGCAGCTGACCCATGAGGGCCGCGCTCTCGATTCCGTGGCCCTCCACGTCGCCCACCACCAGTACGACACGACGGCCCGGCAGTTCGATCACGTCGTACCAGTCACCGCCGACCTCGGACGTGGACGTGGCGGGCTCGTAGCGGGCGGTGGTCGTCAGCTGGGGCGATTCCGAGAGCACGGGCGGAAGCAGCCTCTTCTGCAGGCTTTCGGCGACCGCGTGCCGCTCGCGGCCCAGTTCCACCCGTTCGACGGCCGGCCCCATGGAGCCCGCCATCATCGACAGAACGGCCCGCTCCTCGGGCGAGAAGCGGCGGGGGCCGCCGAACTCCAGACAGCACACACCGACCACGTTGTCCTTCCCGATGTAGGGGAGGTCGATGACGTGCCGGTTGCCGACGAGGGGCAGGTAGGCCGCGGAGGGGGCCCCGTCGTCGGGGGGAAGGGGTCCGGCCGCGAGAGGGGTGCAGCGGCCGGAGACGACCAGCGCGCGCCGCCGGACCGCCTCCGCCGCGGGCTCCCTGGTGTGCAGACCGCTGCCGTGGAGAGTGCGGGCCAGGTCCGAGGAGACGCCGCTGTGCCCGACGACCCAGAGCCGGCCCCGGCCGGCGGCCGCCAGCACCAGGGCCCTGGCCTGGAACGGGACCATGACGCAGAACCGCGCCGCCCCGACGACCTGCTCCATGGTCGTGGCCTGGTTGAGCATGTCGGACAGCCGCCGCAAGGGGTACATCATGCTCATGCCCGCGGATCCGGCGACGCCGCGCACCCCCCACAGGACGTCGCCGGCTGCCTCGTCCACCGTCTCGGCACGACCGACGCGGTCGATGGGGACCAGTACAGGCATGTGCCCCGGCACGATCGCCGTGCCGTGCCCGGCGAGCGCGCGGAGGGTCTGCGCGAGCCGGTCGCCGAGCCCGGCCAGCCGCGCGCGGTCGGTGTCGTCGTAACCGCCCTGGGTCTCCGGACGGAGGACGGCCAGCGCGCCGAGGCGCAGGCCGTCGGCGACGAGCGGGGCCGCGGCGACGGCGTAGGGGTAGTTCGGCAGGTCCAGCAGATCGTCGGTCCGGGGGTCCGGGTCGGTCAGGACCACGACCGCGCCGGCCGCCAGGGCCCGTGCGGAGGCGTAGGGGGCGTCCGGCGCCATGCGTCCCGGGAGGGTGAACACCGGGGGTGAGCAGCCGCCGATCATGGCCGCCTTGAGTTCGCCGCTGTCCTCGTCCAGGAAGTACACGGCGGCCGCGATGGCCTCCAACCGGTCCACGGCTTCGCGGAGCGCGCGGTAGAGCACCGCCGCCAGATCGCCGCCCAGGACACGAGCGGGGACGATTTCGCGGTCGTGGCCTGCGACTGTCCGGCTGCTCATCACGGATGTTTCCTGTCCGTTGGCAGTGTACGTGAGGTTTCTACCCACATGTCCGTGTTCGTCACCCCGGGCGATCGGGCCACCCCATGCCGGGCCGCTGCTCGAATCGCCTCAACTGGAGGGCAATCCCACCGAAGTTCCCACCGCCCGGGTGCCCTCGCGGGGGCCCGACTTGTACCGTATAGGCCCTGGCTCAGGTTGTTGGGTCGGAGACAACCGATCGTACGTCCAGGCGCAGGGCCCCGTTCAGGCCGGCGTCATCTCCATACCCCCAGATATCGGCTAACCCGCAGATCACGGGGGTCGTTCAGTACTTCTGCAAGGCGGGTGATGGTGTGCGCGCGACGCACGGACTGCGTGTGCTCTCGGTCTATGAGGGCTTCTTCTCCGGTGGGGCCCGGATCCTGCACAGCGACGTCGTCCTCGGACTGCGCGAGGGCGGCCAGCACCACAGTGTGCTCAGCATGCACGGCGAGGTGCACCGCGAGGCCACCCGCCAGCCGATGGAGGACGACGCCTGCTACCGGTCGCTGACCGCCGCCGGCGTGGAAATCACCTCCCTGGGCCGCAGTTTCGCCCCGGCCGGAGGCCCGAAGGCCTTCACCGGCCCGGAACTGGCCACGACGGCGAGGGCGACGGCGGCCGCCGACGTCATCCTGTCCCTCAAGGAACAGCCTCTGGAACTGCTCAATCAGGCGGGCCTGCCGCTGCGGCCCGTCGTGGTCTGCCTGCACCGCTCCGATCCGGAGAACCAGGGCCCCGCCCTGGACGAGCTGAAGGCCGCCGTCGCCGGCGGCAGGATCGCGGCCTGCGTCTGCTGCGCGGAGTCCACGCGCGTCGCGTACGAGGCCGCCGGGATCCCCGGCGAACTGCTGCACGTCATCCCGAACGGCGTGGACCTGCTGCGCTTCCGGCCCGACCCGGCGCGCCGGGTCCTGCTGCGGGCCGCACTGGGCATCCCGGACGCCGCGCCGGTGGTCGTCTTCGCCGCGCGGTACGCCACGATGAAGAACGTGCCGCTGCTCCTGCGGGCCGCGCAGGCGTGGCTGCGGCGCGAACCCGGCGGCCACGTGCTGATGTGCGGCGCGGGCATGACCGAGGCCAACCTCGCGTTGCGCGCGGACATCGAGGCGGCCTTCGACGACGGGGCGCACCTTCCCCGCGGGCTCCACCTGCTCGGTGTGCGGGGTGACATGGAGACCGTGTACGCGGCCTCGGACGTGGTGGCCCTGACGTCCTCCTCGGGGGAGGCGGCGCCGCTGTGCCTGATCGAGGGCATGATGTGCGGCGCGATCCCGGTCGCCACGGACGTCGGTGACACCGCCGCCATTGTGGCGGGCCACGGCATCATCACACCGCAGGACCCCGAGGCGATCATGTCCGCCTGGGTCGAGGCCCTCGACCGCCGGGCGGAATTCACCGCCTCGCTGACCCTCAGCCGCGAGCGCTTCAGCCGCACCCGCATGATCGCCGCGTACGCCGCGCTCCTCGACCGCGTGCACCACGGGGTGGGCGCCGCGCCACTGCCGGAGGCGCTCTGAGGCGCCCGCCGGGCGTGGGGGCCGCTACGCTCCGCAGCGCCGCGGGCAGCCGGGACACCGGCTGTGCCGTGGCGCCCGGACCGCGTGGCGCCCCCACGCAGGCAGGCGAGCCTGCCAGCCCCGGGAACGCACGAATGCCGACCGGGATCGCTCCCAGCCGGCACTTTCGTTCCCTGCGACTGCTGTGTCCGAGGGGGGACTTGAACCCCCACGCCCGATAAAGGGCACTAGCACCTCAAGCTAGCGCGTCTGCCATTCCGCCACCCGGACCGGGTGTCCGACCGCGGGGCATCCCCGCGGCGACATGGACAACGATACCAAGGATTCGGGACCGGTTTCACCTGCGTATCCCGGGGAACGCGAGTGCGGCACCGTACGCCGCCGGCGCGGGCCGGAGAGCGTACGGCGCCGCGAGAACGCGGGCGTCGCGTCTCACATGCGACGGACCTCGCGCAGCGCACCACGGCGCGTGTAGAGGAATCCGCGCAGCGCCTCGGTGTGGGGCAGTTGCGCGCTGTCACCGAGGCGGGCCATGCACGTGAGCAGGTCCTCGGCCGGGTCGATCAGTGCCGTGCAGTCCTCGTGGTGCACCAGCACGATCTCACGGGTGCCCTCCTGCAGCTGGCTCAGCCGGAGCGAGCGGAGGGTGTCGTCGGTGACGCACCCGCCCGCGTTGCGGATCACATGGGCGTCGCCCGGGCGCAGGCCGAACATCGTCTCGACGCCGAGCCGGGCGTCCATGCAGGCAACGATGGCGACCCGGGTCTGCGGCTCGCGCTTCCTCGGGTCGAGAGGCGCGAGGGCGGCCCCGACGTCGTGACGGCGGACCAGCAGGTCCTCGGTGCCGGTCATCACAGCAGCCCGCGGACGAGGAGCGCGGTCTCCGAGGGCGTGCTGCCGACGGCGACCCCGGCGGCTTCGAGGGCCTTCTTCTTGGCCCGGGCGGTGCCCGCCGAGCCGGAGACGATGGCGCCGGCATGCCCCATGGTCCTGCCCTCGGGGGCGGTGAAACCCGCGACGTAGCCGACCACGGGCTTGGTGACCAGGCGCGAGATGTAGGAGGCGGCGCGCTCCTCGGCGTCGCCGCCGATCTCGCCGATCATCACGATGAGGTCGGTGTCGGGATCGTCCTGGAAGGCGCGCAGGCAGTCGATGTGGGTGGTGCCGATCACGGGGTCGCCTCCGATGCCGACGGCGGTGGAGAAACCGAGGTCGCGCAGCTCGTACATCAGCTGGTAGGTCAGCGTGCCGGACTTGGAGACCAGTCCGATGCGTCCCGCGGTGGTGATGTCGGCCGGGATGATCCCCGCGTTGGACTGCCCGGGGCTGATCAGGCCGGGGCAGTTGGGGCCGATGACGCGGGTCCCGGCGGCGTTGGCGCGGGCGCGGAAGGCGACGGTGTCGTGGACCGGGACGCCCTCGGTGATGACGACGACGAGAGGGGTCCCCGCGTCGGCCGCCTCGTCCACGGCGGCGCGGACGAAGGGCGGCGGGACGAAGACGACGCTGACGTCCGCGCCCGTGGCGCCGATCGCCTCCTTGACCGACCCGAAGACCGGGACGATGCGCCCGTCGAACTCCACCTGGGTACCGGCCTTCCGCGGGTTGACGCCGCCGACGACGTCGGTGCCCGAGGCGAGCATGCGCCGGGTGTGCTGCATGCCCTGCGAGCCGGTCATGCCCTGGACGATCACCTTGCTGGTGCGGTCGATGAAGATGGCCATCGCGATCAGCTCCTTGCGGGCGCGGCGGCCCGCGCGGCCGCGCCGTCCATGGTGTCCAGTTGCTGTACGAGCGGTCCCAGCGACGCGGCGGCGGCGTCGAGGACGGCCCGGCCGCGCTCGGCGTTGTTGCCGTCCAGCCGTACGACGAGGGGCTTGGTGAGGTCGACCAGTCCGAGGGCCTGCACGATGCCGTCGGCGACGGCGTCGCAGGCGGTGATGCCGCCGAAGACGTTGACGAGGACGGAGGTGACGTCGGGGTCGGAGAGGATGACGCCGAGGCCGTCGGCCATGACCTGGGCGGAGGCGCCGCCGCCGATGTCCAGGAAGTTGGCCGGGGCGCCACCGTGGTGGGCGACCACGTCGAGGGTGCTCATGACCAGGCCCGCGCCGTTGCCGATGACGCCGACCGTGCCGTCGAGTTTGACGTAGTTCAGGCCCTTGGCGCGTGCGGCGGCCTCCAGGGGGTCGCCCTCGCCGGGGGTCTCGTACGCGGCGTGGGAGGGGTGCCGGAAGCGGGCGTTGGCATCGAGCGACACCTTGCCGTCGAGGGCGAGGATGCGGCCGTCCTCGGTCCGTACCAGTGGGTTGACCTCGACCAGGAGGGCGTCCTCCGCGGTGAAGACCTCCCACAGCGCGATCAGGACGGGTACGGCCTCGTCCGGCAGGCCGCCGGCGGCGGCGATCTGGCGGGCCTTGTCCTCGGTGACGCCCTCGTCCGCGTCGACGGGGACGCGGGCCAGGGCCCCGGGCCGGGTGGCGGCGACCTCCTCGATGTCCATGCCGCCCTCCGCGGAGGCCAGGGCGAGGAAGGTGCGCTCCGCGCGGTCGAGCAGGTAGGAGACGTAGAACTCGTCCTGGATGTCGGCGGTCTCGGTGAGCATCACCGTGCCGACGGTGTGCCCCTTGATGTCCATGCCGAGGATCGCGCGGGCCGAGGCCTCCGCCTCCGCGGGGTCGGAGGCGAGTCTCACCCCGCCCGCCTTGCCCCGGCCGCCGGTCTTGACCTGGGCCTTCACCACGACGCGTCCGCCCAGGCGCTCGGCCGCGGCCCGGGCCTCCGCGGGGTCGTCCACTACGAAGGAGTCGAGCACGGGGACGCCGTGGCCTGCGAAGAGCTCCCGTGCTTGGTACTCGAACAGATCCATCGTCAAACGCACCTGCCCTGACTGGAGTCGGCGGAGAATCCGGTGCACACCTCTGGACACCGGCTGGCCGATGGGGGATAACGGTCTGCATACAGTATTCGTCGGCTGTATGCAATGTACAGACTCCTGAACGGAATCACACGAACGACCTACGCACCGGCCCCGCACGGAAGGACCCCGACTCGCCATGCACGAGCGCAACTCCGCACCCGTGAGCAGGGCTCTTGAGGGTGTACGTGTGCTGGACACGACGCATGTGCGGTCGGGGCCGCCGGCGACGCGGTTGCCGGCGTGGCCGGGTGCGGACGGGGTCAAGCCGGAGGCGCCGGGGGGTGGCATCACCCGCGGTCAGCTGCGGGACCTGCCGGGTGTGGACAGCCTGTACTTCACGATGCTCGACGCGAACAAGCGGAGCATCACGCGGCCGAGGGCGGCGCCCGCAGCCGGGAACGTCACCGGCGGTGCGCCGCCGTAGGCGGACGGGACGGCGAGCACGTCCCTCCGCGTGCGCGGCACGACCGCCGCGCACGCCCGGGCCGAGCCTTCGGCCCGCCATTGATCCTGCCCGGACGGCGTCGTACCGGGCAGTCGCTCCCGCTTGCGAGCGGAGCACAAGGGGCGGCACCGGTCCCGCGACACGCGCGGCCGGACCTCCCGCCCCGGAAGCACCACAAGGGAACCGTCCAGGGGGCGCTGGCCCGGCTCTTACGAGGCAAGGGGAACGACAATGGCGTCATCGACATCGTCTCAACCACCCAGCTCTTACACGGAGGTGACGGACCGCAACGGACGCACGTACCGGATCGGTGAATCCGACCGGCAGATCATGGGGCGGCCCCGGTGGACCATGGTGATCCTCCCCTGGGTCGCCATGATGGCCATCAGCTCCTCGGAGTACGCGTTCACCTCCGCCGAGGACACGCTCTCCGACGCGCACAACTGGCACGGCGCGCACATCTTCTGGCTGCTCGGCGTCTGGATCCTCTTCCAGGCGGCGGTGGCCTTCCCGGCCGGCAAGATGCGGGAGAACGGCACCCTGTCGGCGCGCGCGGCGATGGTGCTCGGCGCGGCCGGCACCCTCGTCGGCTACCTGTCGCTGGCCCACGCGCCCAATGTCTTCTGGGCGTACCTGGGCTTCGGCTTCTTCGGCGGTGGCGGTGCCGGTTTCGTCTACGCGACCTGCATCAACATGGTCGGCAAGTGGTACCCGGAGCGCAAGGGCGGCAAGACCGGCTTCGTCAACGGCGGTTTCGCCTACGGGTCGGTGCCCTTCATCTTCCTGTTCAAGTCCTACATGGATCTGGGCAACTACGAGAACATCCTGGTCGTCGTGGGTGTCGGCCTGGCCCTCGCCGTCGCCGTCAGCGGCTTCTTCTTCAAGGACCCGCCGAAGAACTGGTGGCCCGCGGACATCGACCCGCTCGCGGTCTCCGACGACCCCCGAGTGCGCCGGGCGCTGGAGAAGAACCCGCCCGCGGTCAAGCAGTACACCCCGATGGAAGCCGTCAAGACCGGTGTCCTGCCGCTGATGTGGTTCTGCCTGCTCTGCACGGCGGGCGTGAACATCTTCGGTATCTCGTTCCAGGTCGACTTCGGTGACGAGATGGGCTTCGCGGGCGGCATCGTGGCGCTCGCCATGAGCCTCAAGGCGATCGTCAACGGCACCGGCCGCGGTGTCATCGGCTGGATATCCGACCGGTACGGGCGGCGGCAGACGCTGACCTTCGTCTGCGTGGTGCTGGGCCTGGCGCAGTTCGCGGTCTACTTCTCCGGCTCGATGGGCAGCATGCCGCTGTTCCTGCTGGCGTCGATGATCTCGGGCTTCGGCGGCGGCGCGATCTTCCCGTTGTTCGCCGCGATGACCGCGGACTACTTCGGCGAGAACAACAACGCCTCCAACTACGGCCTGGTCTACAGCTCCAAGCTGGTCTCCGGCCTGGTCGGTGCCGGCCTCGGCAGCGTCGTCGTGGGGGCCTGGGGCTATGGCGGCGCCTTCATCCTGGCCGGCTGCATCGGCCTGTTCACCGGTGGTCTGTCGCTGCTGCTGCGGCAGCCGGGCCGTCCCCGGGTCAAGGACATCCGGCCGAACCCGCAGCCCATCAGCCGGGAGATGGTCTGAGATGCCGGCGCGGCACCCGGTGAGCACCGCAGCATGACGGGAGCCTCAGCCGTGGAACCTCACGGCTGAGGCCCACGCGGAGGTCATCCGGAGCGGTCGGCCGCGATCGCCTTGTGATGCCGGATGACCTCTTCGACAATGAATTTGAGGAACTTCTCCGCGAAGGCCGGGTCGAGATGCGCCTCCTCGGCCATCTGCCGCAGCCGCGCGATCTGCTCGGCCTCGCGCCCCGGGTCGGCGGGCGGCATGTGGTACGCGGCCTTCAACTCGCCCACCTGCTGCGTCGCCTTGAAGCGCTCCGCGAGCAGGTGGACCAGGGCCGCGTCCAGGTTGTCGATACTGCCGCGCAGGTAGCGCAGGCGCTCCAGTGCGGCCGCGTCGTCCGCGTGTCCGTCGTCCATGCGCCCAGCCTATCGAGCGGCGCGGTGATCAGTCGGTACGCCCGGTCGCGGCGACCGTCACGCCCAGGCCGATCATGGCCAGGCCGCCCGCGCCGCCGACCATCGACAGCCGGCGCGGCGAGCGCGCGAACCAGGAGCGGGCCGCGGAGGCCACCAGGCCCATGGTGCTGTCGGAGGCCAGCGCGATGACGTTGAAGACCAGGCCGAGCAGCAGCATCTGCGCGGTGACGTGTCCGGCGGCGCGGTCCACGAACTGCGGCAGGACGGCCGCGTAGAACACCATCGTCTTGGGGTTGGACACCCCGACCACGAAGCCCTCGGCCAGCGTACGCAGCGCGCCGCGCGCCGCCCCCGCCTCCCCGGCGGCCATACTGAGCGCCTTGCGGTGGCGCAGCGCCTTGATCCCCAGGTACACCAGGTACGCGGCGCCCGCGAGTTTCAGCGCGGCGAACAGCAGGGCCGAACGTTCCACGACCGGGCCGACGCCGAGCGCGACGGCCAGGACGAGGACGTACGAGCCCAGCGTGTTGCCGGCGACGGAGGTCAGCGCGACGCGGCGGCCGTGGGCCAGCGCGCGGCCGATGACGAACAGGACGCTGGGGCCGGGGATGAGCACCAGCAGCAGCGAAACCAGGGCGAACGCCGCCAGTCGGTCGAAGGTCACCATGGCCGGAGGGTAATCGGGTATATGTTCCGGCGCACTGGATTTTCGGCGGGGCTGGAAGGCGGGACGGACATGGGTGAGCCGCAGGGCAAGGAGCTGGAGGCGGTACGGGCGCGCCGGGAGGAACTGCGCACGGCGTATCTGCGCGAGCCCGGCAAGCGACCGGCGACGACGGCGGCCGGGGTGCACCACGCGGCGTTCATCTGCCGCGACGTCGAGGAGACCATCCGCTTCTACCAGGAGTTCCTGGGATTCCCGCTGGTGGAGCTGGTGGAGAACCGCGACTACGCGGGCTCCAGCCACTTCTTCTTCGACATCGGCAACGGGAACCTGCTCGGCTTCTTCGACTTCCCCGGCCATGAGCACCCCGAGCAGCACGAGACCATCGGCGGTCTGCAGCACCTGGCGCTGTCGGTGACGGCGGAGCAGTTCGACGCGGCGAAGGGGCGCCTGGACGCGGCCGGCACCGACTACCTCGGGCCGGACCGGGGCGTGGACAACAGCCTGTACATCCGCGACCCGAACGGCCTCAACCTGGAGCTGTACCGGGAGCGGCTCGGCTACTTCGAGGGCGACGCGCTGCTGTGACCTGGCGGGCCCGCGCCGCGGTCCCGCGGCTCAGTCCTTGTCGGCGCGGTGGTGGTAGGAGTTCCGGGTCTGCTCGGTGTGGGCGCGCATGACCTCGCTCGCCCGGGCCGCGTCGCGGTCGGCGATGGCCCTGATCAGCTCACGGTGCTCGATCCAGGACTGCTTGCCGCGCTGCCGGGCGACCGGGGTGTAGTACCAGCGCACCCGCCGGTCGACCTGCCGGGAGAGCTCGGCGAGCACCGCGTTGCCGGCCAGCTCCATCACGTACGCGTGGAGGGCGGCGTTCGCCGCCACCACCGCGTCGACGTCGTCCGCCTCGACCGCGGCCTCCCCGGTCGCGCAGAGCTCGTCCAGCCGCTCGAGACCCTCGGCACCGGCGTTGGCGGCGGCCAGGCGCGCGGCCTCGGTCTCCAGCAGCGCGCGGACGACGAGGAGCTGGTCGGCCTCCTCCTCGGTGGGCTCGTGGACGAACGCCCCCTGCGCCGGGCGCAGATCCACCCACCCCTCGGTGTTCAGCCGCTGCAGCGCCTCGCGCACCGGCTGGCGGGAGACCCCGAGGTGGCCCGCGAGTTCGGTCTCCACCAGATGCTGACCGGGGCTCAGCGCCCGGGTGATGATGAGTTCGAGCAGCGCCTCGTACACCCGCTCGCGCAGGGGCCCTGGACGCTCCAGTTTGGGCACGGATCCCTGCGACAGCCCAGTGGACAGCATCTCGGCCCCCAACCTTTCCGGGGATGATTGGCTTTCGTCTACAGTCTACCGGGGACACGGCGCGGTCGGGACACCGTCCCGGTGCGTGACCCTCTTCACACCCCGCGGCGCCGGCGCCACTCCCCCTAGGCGGCGCCGGTGAGTTGGGACGTCTTCACGACCACCAGCACCACCAGGACGGCCAGGACGGCGACCGCGCCCGCCGCCTGGACGGGAGCCCGGTGCCGCGCGGGGGCGTAGGCGAGGGCCAGCCCGAGCGCGCCTCCGGTGAGCAGGCCGCCGAGGTGGCCCTGCCAGGAGGTGACGGCCGCGGAGATCACCAGCCACACCAGCAGCGTGACGATCAGCTGACTGCCGCCGAGGGGGTCGTAGCGCAGGCGCCGGCTCAGGACGTAGTACGCGGCCGCGAGCCCGAACACAGCGCCGGAGGCCCCCACCGCGGGGGTGTACGGGGCGAGTACGTACTCGGCCACGCCGCCGCCGAGGGCGGCGAGCAGGTAGAGCCCGAGGTACCGGACGCGTCCGAGCTGGCTCTCGACCACGCGGCCGATGTTCCAGAGCGCGGCCATGTTGAACAGGATGTGGGTGATGCCGAAATGCCCCTCGAGCGGGCCGGCATGGAGGACGGACGAGGTGAGGAGCCGGTACCACTCGCCGTGCGCGACACCGATCGCCCGGTAGCCCGGTGGTACCGCCCCGCCGTGGTAGACGTAGCCGTTCCCGTCGGGACCCAGCAGGCCCTGGCCGAGGCCGTCCAGGCGGACGACGATGCCCGGCCGCAGCACCTCGGCCACGTACATCGCGACGTTCAGCGCGATCAGCGCGTACGTCACCGTGGGCACGCCCGACGTGGCGATCCTGCCGCCGAAGGCCGTACGGGCCTCGCGGACACCGCGGTTGCCCTCGCGGACGCATTCGGGGCACTGATGGCCGACGGACGCCTCCCGCATGCAGTCCGGGCATATGTAGCGGTCGCAGCGAGTGCACCGGACGTGCGACTCGCGCCCGGTGTGGCGGTAGCAGGTGGTGACCGGGGGCTGGGTCCCCTGATCGGCGTCCGTGGTGCTCACGAGTGACAGCCCCCGTCGGCGTACGACACAGCAGATTCGCACGGTTGTACCCAGATCCGGCACCGCCCGTCAAACCATGGCCGCGACGCTGTTCCGCGGTCCACGGCCGGCCCCTAAGGTGAGTCCGTGACGAGCGAGGCATCCGCCGCCGAGCAGCCGGAGTTGGTCCTGCGAGGGGGCGGCGTGGCCGCCCGCTTCGACGGGGACGACGTGCGCCTGAGCGAAGGACATGTGCGGCGCCGGGTTCCGGTCGCCGCGATCGAGGAGGTCCGCGCGGCCGGCCCGCAGGGCAGCACCGCGGAGATCGTCCTCACCACGGCGGCCGGGCCCGCGACCGTGTACTCCGTCAGGCACCACAACTCCCGTGCCGTGACGGTGTTCGCGGCGGCCGTCAACGCCGCACTCCCTCCGCGCGACGCCGACGAGCCCCGGCAGGACGGCGAGGCCCTGGTGGAGGTGACCTCCACCAGGGCCCGGCCCGCGGACGACGCGAAGCCCGCCGGGGAGTCGTCCCCGGGCGACGCCGCCGTGGGTGTCGCCGGTCTGCTCCTGGCCCTCGGCTGGCTCGCGGGTCTCGTCTGGCTGCTCGTGGACGGCCAGGGGGCGCTCCGGTGGGGGCTCGGCATCCTGCCCGCCCTCTTCGGCCTCGGTGCGCTGACCGGATTCCTCACGGAGCTGGACAAGGGCCTGGTGCTGCGCCGCCGCGGCATCACGGTGATCGCCGCCTTCGACCGCAGCGAGGAGGCCGCCGACAGCGAGAGCCCGTCGGTGACCGTCTACCGGTACACCGACCTCAAGGGGGTCGTCCGCGACTACCGGGGCAGCGGCCGCAAGGTCGAGGGCGACGCGAAGCGCGTGGAGATCACGTACGACCCGGACCATCCCGAGGTGGTCTCCGGCACCGGCTGGTACGCCCGGCTCGCGGGCGTCACGGTCCTGGGGCTGCTCACCCTCGCGCTGTTCGCCGGCGCCCTGTACCTGACCGTCGGCAGCGTCGTGGACGTGTTCTGATCCCCTCATTCCCCCTGCGTGGGCGCGGCCTTGACCGCACAATGGGATGCTGTAGACAATCTGCGTGAGTGCCGGCGACGCCGCGCCGCGCGGCACCGCACGTTCGCATGGCAACCTTCGTAGCAAGGGCCGAACCGGCCGCCCGCACGGACAGAACCGGGACTGATCGACATGGGACGGGTCACCGAACGGCGCCGCGTACTGCGGATCAGGGACGGCGCCATCGACCACCGGGCGGACACCCTGGTCGCCGAGGAGCCGCTGGAGATACGGCTGAACGGCAAGCCGCTCGCCATCACGATGCGCACACCGGGCGACGACTTCGCCCTGGCGGCCGGATTCCTGGTCAGCGAGGGCGTACTCGGCGGCGCGGAGGAACTGGCGAACATCGTCTACTGCGCGGGCGCGACGGTCGACGGTTCCAACACGTACAACATCGTCGACGTCCGGCTCGCGCCCGGCGCCCCCGTCCCCGACATCACGCTGGAGCGGAACGTCTACACGACGTCCTCCTGCGGCCTGTGCGGCAAGGCCAGCCTCGACGCGGTCCGCACCACCGCGCGCTGGCCCATCGCCGACGCCACCCCGCTCCGGCTCGAACCGGCCCTGCTGTCCGCGCTCCCCGACCGGCTGCGCGCCGCCCAGCAGGTCTTCGACCGGACCGGCGGCCTGCACGCCGCGGCGCTCTTCACCGCCGACGGCGAGCTGCTGGACGTCCGCGAGGACGTCGGCCGCCACAACGCCGTGGACAAGATCGTCGGACGCGCCCTCCAGCAGGGCCTGCTCCCCCTCGCCGGGAAGATCCTCATGGTCTCCGGCCGGGCCTCCTTCGAACTCGCCCAGAAGGCGGTGATGGCCGGCATCCCCGTCCTGGCCGCCGTCTCCGCCCCGTCCTCCCTCGCCGTCGATCTCGCCGCCGAGTCGGGCCTCACCCTCGTCGGCTTCCTGCGCGGCACCTCCATGAACGTGTACGCGGGCGAGGAGCGCATCGCCCTGCCCGCGCCGGCGGCCGGCCGGGGCTGACCGGCCCCTCGCTCCCTGCCGTCAGCCGGGGGTGGACAGTGTCCACCGCGCGGTGGACACTGTCCACCATGCCGACCGACCCCCGTGCCCGCCTGCTCGGCGCCGCCCTCGCCGTACTCGACGAGGAGGGCGTGGAGGGCCTGACCCTGCGGGCGATCGCGCGCCGGGCCGATGTGTCGCACGGCGCCCCGCTCAAGCACTTCCCGCACCGCGCGGCGCTGCTGTCGGCCGTGGCGACGGCCGGCTTCCGGGAGCTCAACGCCTCGGCGGAGGCCGCCGTAAAGGACTGCGCCGAAGGGGCTTCGGCGCGGACCCGGCTGCGGGCCGGGGCGCGCGGGTACGTGGGCTACGCCCTCGGGCGGCCCGCCATGTTCGCCCTGATGTTCCGGCACGACCTGCTCGACCCCCGGGACAGGGAACTCAGCCGGGTGAGCCTGTCGGCCTTCGACGACCACCTGCTCGTGCTCGTACGCGCCGCACAGGCGGAGGGCTGGCACCCGGCGGCCGACCCCCGCGCGCTCACCGGAGCACTGTGGTCGGGGCTGCACGGCCTCGTCCAACTCTGGCTGTGGGGCTCCCTCGCCCTGGCGACCGGCGCGGCGTCCGTCGACGCGGCGCTGGACGCCCTGTTCACCTCGCTCGACCTCAAGGAATGCCGACGATGACGGAGACCTACGGCTTCGACCGCGAAACCGCGCTGACCCCGCGCCCGGGCGAGCCCTCGCTCCACGACGCGGAGCTCCACGAGGGCTGGCGGATCGGCATGGGCATCAACGGCGGCCTGCTGCTCGCCCTCGCCGGACGGGCCCTGGCGGCCGAACTCGGCGGGGGCGAGCAGGGGCACCGCGACCCGTTCTCGATCAGCGCGTATTATCTGTCGACCTCGCGCCCCGGCCCGGTCACCGTCCGCACCGAGACGCTGCGCCGCGGCCGTACGGTCTCCACCGGCACGGCGTCGGTCGTGCAGGAAGGCCAGGAGCGGCTGCGCGCCATCGCCACCTACGGCGACCTGGACGGTCACGACCACGCGGGTGACGTGCGGACCTCCGCGACGCCCCCGCCGATGCCGCCGCCGGAGCAGTGCGTCGGCACCGACATGGCACCGCCCGACTTCCTGAAGATCTCGCCGATGCTGGACCGGATCGAGCTGCGGCTGGACCCGGACACGGTCGGCTGGGCGGTCGGGGCGCCGTCCGGGCGCGGGCTGATCCAGGGCTGGCTGCGGCTGCCCGACGGACGTGAACCGGATCCGCTGATGCTGCTGCTGGCCGTCGACGCGCTCCCGCCGGTCAGCTTCGACCTGGGCATACGCGGCTGGGCCCCGACCCTGGAACTGACCGCCCACGTCCGGGCCCGGCCCGCGCCGGGCTGGCTGCGGCTGAAGCACTCCACGCGCAACTTCGCCGACGGCTACATGGAGGAGGACGCCGAGGTCTGGGACTCCGCGGGCCGTCTCGTGGCGCAGTCACGGCAGCTGGCACGGGTGCGGCTGCAGGAGGACGCGTAGCGTCCGGCGCACGCCGCGACCCGCACCCGCCCCCGTCAGTGCAGTCGCTGCCGCCAGTCCTCGGGCACCCGGCCGTGCGGGCCCGGGGACGGCTGGCTCTCCGGGCGGGAGGTCGGCGGGGGCAGGGCGGGACCGTCGTAGTACTCCTCGGTCTCGACGTTCCAGAACCAGTCCTCACCGGGCTCGAAGCTGGTGATGAACGGGTGGCCGGCCTCACGGGCGTGCCGCGTGGCGTGCTGGGACGGCGAGGAGTCGCAGCAGCCGATCCGCCCGCACTCGGCGCAGCGCCGCAGGTGCAGCCACCAGCCCGGCCCCTCGCCCGCGCCGCAGTCGGCGCAGCCCTCCCCGCTCGGCTTGGCCGTGGGGTCGATGCCCGGAATCGTACGGTCGTCCGCCATGCTGGACCCGCCTCCTTCGCGCGCGATCACGTCTCCCCGCATGCTAGCCACCCCGCCGCTCCCCCACCGCTCGAAGCGGCGACCCGGTGTCCGGGGAACGACGGGGTCAGGCGGTGGCCGCGAGCCGGAGGGGCGGGTCCGCAGTCCGCCCGTGCCGAAGTCCTCGTCCGTCCACATCTCGTGGACGGCCGCGCCGTCGGCCGCCTCGGGCCGCTGCTGTACGGTCGCCGACTGGTCGGCGTACAAGTACGGATGCAGCGGGCCGACGGGTACGGCCAGCGAGGGCGGGACGATCCGGTCGAGGCCCGGCTCACGGGCGGCGGCGCCGGTCCAGGCGGGCATGACCATGCTGCCGCGCAGCACGAGGAGGACGTGCTGCCCGGCCTGCGTCTCGCCCTGCCTGCCGAGCCGCCGGAACCCAGCCGGACGGCAGGGCCAGGGCCTCACGACCGGTGCGGTGCGCGTCCGCGTTCCGGGGCACGGCCCCGATCTTCACCCGTACGACGTCGCGGCCCGCCACACGCAGCCGACCGGTCCACCACACGGCGGCCCGACGGCCCGACGGCCCGGTGCCCCGGTCGCGCACGTCGCGGGTGCGCCTCAGGCCGTGGCGCTCGGCCCAGGCATGCGCTCCGTCCCGGGTCCGCCTACCACGTGGGCCTGACCGGGCCGTTCGGGGCGACGCGGCGGAGGTCGTCGGTCAGGGCGCGCACGCGGTCGCGGCCGAGGGCGGCGGTCCAGGGGCGGACGGCGTCGGCGGCGGCGGCCTCGGCGGCGCGGGTGCAGGCGTGGCCACGCTCGGTGAGGACGACGAGCCGGGCGCGGGCGTCGTCGGGGTGCGGGCGGCGCTCGGCGTAGCCCTTGGCGACGAGTTCGTCGACGAGCTGGCCGGCGGCCTGCCGGGTCACCCCGAGGTGCCCGGCGAGCTCGGTGACGGTGGCGCCGCTCGCGGCCATGCGGGCGAAGGCGAAGCCGTGGGCGGGGCGCAGGTCGGTGTAGCCGCGGGCGACGACGCCGTCGTGGATGGCGGTGGTGAGGGCGCCCGCGGCCGCGAGCAGGGTGATGCCCAGGTCCGTGGCCAGGGCCTCTTCGGCGTTCATGGGAATCACCTTGACACAGTGCGCAAGCAGCTTGAGCATATGGGCAAGCAACTTGCGCAAGTTGCTTGCCCATAGCCCTGTGAGGAGTCCCCATGCCCGTCGTCCGCGCCTCCGACGCCCTCGTGCACGACCTGCACGGCGTCCGTTTCGTCTCGTACGCCGCGACCGCCACCGGCAGCCGGGAGATCTGCGCCTGGCGCGGCGAGGTGCCGCCGCGCACCGCGGGTCCCGCGCACGTCATCAGCCGGGAGGAGGTGTTCCTGGTGCTCGGCGGCACGCCCCGGCTGTCGCTGGACGGCGAGCGTCACGACCTCTCCCCCGGTGACGTGGCCATCGCGCCCGCCGGATGCTCCCTGGTACTGGAGAATCCGGCGGACGAGCCCGCCGCGCTGTGGGTGACCACGAGCACCGGCCTGGAGGCGTCCTTGGCCGACGGCTCGCGGCTCAGCCCGCCTTGGGCGCGCTGAGCGGGGTCACTGCAGGTGCGCGGTGTCGTTCCACAAGGTGATCGCGGGGTCCCCATACTCCCAGCCGAGAACGGAGAGCGACGCCGGGGCCAGGCTCAGCACCATGCCCCGCATCGGGTCCAGGCGCAGCCACCGGGCGGCGAGGGTGCGCAGGAAGTGGCCGTGGGCGAAGACCACGGCGTCGCTGTCCTCCGACTTGGCCCAGGCCACGACCTCGTCGGCACGGTTGGCGACCTGCCAGGAGGTCTCGCCGCCGACCACGCCGTCGCGCCAGATCACCCAGCCCGGCCGCTCCTCGCGGATCTCCGGCGAGGTGCGGCCCTCGTACTCCCCGTAGTCCCACTCCCGCAAGGCGTCCCAGGGCTCCGCGCGGTCACCGAAGCCGGCCAGCTCGCAGGTGTCGCGGGCGCGCTGCAGCGGGCTGGTGCGGACCCGGGCGCCGGGGAAGTCGTGCCAGGGGGCGCGGGCGAGCCGCTTGCCGAGCAGGCGCGCGGCCTCGCGTCCCTCCTCGGTCAGCGGGATGTCGGTGCGGCCGGTGTGCTGGCCGCTCTTGGACCACTCGGTCTGTCCGTGCCGGACGAGCACGAGGCGCGAGGCCATCGGGAAGCCACCTCCTTGGGACGGCTTCGGTGGTGTCGCCGTCGGGATCACTGACGAAAGCACGGTGCGCGGGCTCGGGCGCGGCGAAGACGCCGATACGCTGGAGAAACGATTCCGCCGAGCCCTCAGAAGTCACGGGGACAGTGTCTCCCCCGACCGGGCGGGCGCACAAAACGACGCCCGGTCGGCCACCGGGGAACCGGCCGGCCGTGACCGCCCCGGACAGGGCGCGTACGCTGCCGGTCGCCGGGCCGCCGCCGAGGAACGAGGAGCCGGATGACCCCCGTGACACAGCCCCTGGACGTGCGGTGGATCCACGGATCGCCGTCCGCGAAGCACAACACCGACCCCGACATCCAGGTCTTCGCCTACGCCGAGGACACCGTGATCCTGCGGCAGAACAAGGCGGTCCACTACGAAGCACCCTTCCTCTACCTGCTCTTCGGCGAGGAGCGGGCCGTCCTGATCGACACCGGGGCCACGGAGTCCGCCGCGTTCTTCCCGCTGCGCCGGGTGGTGGACGAGCTGGTCGCCGCGTGGCGGGAGCGGCATCCCCGGGAGGCGTACGGGCTGCTGGTGCTGCACACGCACGCGCACGGCGACCACGTCGCGGGCGACGGGCAGTTCGCGGACCGCCCGGACACCGTGGTCGTCCCGGCCGGCCGCGACGGCGCGTGGCCCTTCTTCGGCTTCGACACGGACCCGGACGCGGTGGCCCGCGTCGACCTCGGCGGCCGGGTCCTGGAGTGCCTGGCGACCCCCGGCCACCACGAGGCCGCGGTCACCTACTACGACCCCCGCACCGGCTTCCTCCTCACCGGGGACACCGTCTACCCGGGCCGGCTGTACGTCGCCGACTGGGCCGCCTTCGTACGCACCGTCGACCGGCTCATCGCCTTCGCCGCGGAGCGGCCGGTCAGCCATGTGCTGGGCTGCCACATCGAGATGAGCCGCGAGCCCGGGGTGGACTACCCGGTGCGCACCACCTACCAACCGGACGAACCACCGCTGGAGATGACGGTAAGTCAGCTCCACGCGATACGGCGGGCGATCGACGAGATCGGCGGCCGCCCCGGCAGCCACCCCTACCCCGGCTTCGTGATCTGCCGGCAGGGCTGAGGGCACGGGACCGAGGACATGTACGCCGCTGCCGTGACCCTGACCGTCCTGCTGCTGCTCGAAGTCGTCCCCTCGGCCGTCGCCCAGCTCGCCCGGGCCCGCCCGGGTCTGGAACGCCTGGACGAACTCACCCGCCTCGGCGTACTCCAGGGCCGGCATCCCCGGGTGCCGGCCCTGCTCGGCTCGCTGCACGCGCTCGGCGCCGCGGCCGTGATCGCGGGTCTGTGGCGACCCGTGCTCGGTGCGGCCGGGGCCGCGCTGGAGGCCGCGATCTTCGGCTGGACGCTGTACCGCCAGGTGCGGGCCGGCGACCGGGGGCGCGCCCTCGGCGCCTACCTGCTCTTCCTCGCGATGGCCCTGGCCGTCCTGGTGGTGAACGCGCTGCGCGGCTGAGCCCGATCGTCCCCGCGGGCCGGCGAGGAGCTGCGGACCAGGACGCCGCGCCCGTGCACGGTGGCCGCGGGCGCGGCCGCCGCGGTGGACGCGGCGGACTCCGCCTGGCGTCCCCAGCGCTTGGCGATGACGGCGCAGACCATGAGCTGCATCTGGTGGAAGAGCATCAGCGGGAGCACCGCGAGCCCGGCCTGCGCGCCGAACAGCACGGTCGCCATGGGCAGTCCGGCGGCGAGGCTCTTCTTGGAGCCGGCGAAGACGATGGTGATCCGGTCCGCCCGGCCGAAGCCGAGCCGCCGCGCGCCGTACGAGGTCAGCGCGAGCATCGCGGCCAGCAGCAGGGCCTCGGCCAGCAGCAGCCCGAGCAGCCGCAGCGGGGTCACCAGGTTCCAGATGCCGCCGACCACGCCCTCACTGAAGGCGGTGTAGACGACCAGCAGGATCGAGCCGCGGTCGACGAGTCCGAGCACCTTCTTGTGTCGCAGGACGAAGCCGCCGATCCAGCGGCGCAGCACCTGTCCGGCGACGAAGGGCATGAGCAGCTGCACCACGATCCCGAGGACCGAGTCCAGCGAGAAGCCCGCACCGCTGCCGTCCAGCAGCACCGCCGCGAGCAGCGGGGTCAGCACCAGACCGGCGAGGCTGGAGAAGGAGCCGGCGCAGATGGCGGCGGCGACGTTGCCGCGCGCGATGGAGGTGAAGGCGATCGAGGACTGGATGGTGGAGGGAACCAGGCACAGGAAGAGCAGACCGGTCCACAGCTGCTGCGTCAGCAGGTACGGCACCAGGAGGCGGGCCGCCAGGCCGAGGACGGGGAACAGGACGAACGTGCAGGCCAGCACCGTCGAATGGAGCCGCCAGTGGCGCAGCCCGTCCATCGCCTCGCGGGTGGACAGCCGCACCCCGTACAGGAAGAAGAGCAGCGCCACGGCCCCGGTGGACGCCCCTCCCGCCACGTGGGCGCCGGCGCCTCTGGCGGGCAGCAGGGCGGCGAGCAGCACGGTGCCGAGCAGCGCCGCGATGTAGGGGTCCAGAGGGAGCCAGGACGGGTAACGCAGGCGGCGCATGGACTTCCTCATCGGTGCACGGACGTGGCCTTCCCAGCTTGCCCGGCGCGTGATCGATCGTAAATGGCATTGACCGCACTGACTGTCATCGCGTTTGGCGATGACCGCCGCTAGGCTGGGCGCATGTTCGACCCGGTGCAGTTGCGGACCTTCGTCACGGTCGCGGGAACGCTGAGCTTCACGCAGGCCGCCCGGCGGCTGGGGCTGCGCCAGTCGACCGTCAGCCAGCACGTGCGGAAGCTGGAGGAGGAGGCGGGGCGGCAGTTCTTCGCGCGGGACACGCACAGCGTGGAGCTGACCGAGGACGGCGAGGCCATGCTGGGCTTCGCGCGCACGATCCTGGAGGCCAACGAGCGGGCGGCGGGCTGGTTCGCGGGCACCCGGCTGCGCGGGCGGCTGCGCCTGGGCGCCTCGGAGGACTTCGTGCTGACCCGGCTGCCGGAGATCCTGGAGGGCTTCCGGCGCGAGCACCCGGAGGTCGACCTGGAGCTGACGGTCGAGCTGTCGGCGACCCTGCACCGGCGGCTGGCCGCCGGACGGCTGGACCTGGTCCTCGGCAAGCGCGCGGCCGGCGACACGCACGGCGAACTGGTGTGGCGGGACCGGCTGGTGTGGGTGGCCGGCGAACGGTTCCGGCTCGACGCGCAGCGCCCGGTCCCGCTGATCCTCTACCCGGCCCCGGCGATCACCCGGGCGCGGGCGCTGGAGGTCATGGAGAAGCACGCCCGGTCCTGGCGGATCGCGTGCACGAGCGGCTCGCTGAGCGGGCTGATCGCCGCGGCCCGCGCGGGACTCGGGGTGATGGCGCACGCGGAGGGACTCCTCCCGCCCGGCCTGGTGCGGGTGCCGTCCCGCGCGGGCCTGCCGGAACTCGGCGGGGTGGACTTCGTGCTGCTGCACGGCTCCCGGCGGCCCGCGGCGCGCGAGGCGGCGGACGCGCTGGCGGCGGCGATCCTCGACGGATCCCTTCGGTCTTGACATCCTCCCCGCCCTAAAACTGAAGGGCGGGGATTCCTGGCTCACGTGGGCTGGGGACCAGCGGTCCGCCAGCTCTTACACGATCGGCACCAGCCGGGTTGAGACCAGCCCGGACCAGCATCACGCGGGCGGAGTTCTTGTCCCTGGACGAGACGGCTCCGCACGGGGTGCAGGTGTAGGTACGTTCCGAAAGAGGCAGTGCGTGCTTGGTTCTCGCTCCGCACTGCGCGCAGTCCATGGTGGTGTGCGCGGGATGCACCAGGTGGACGTCCCGCCCGTGCTTGCGGCCCATCTCGACCAGCGCCGCCTTCGTGGCCCCGATCGCCGCGTCCGCCGCCTTACGGGCCATGCCGGACTTCGCCAGGAACTTCGGCCGGAAGTCCTCGACCGCGATCGCGTCGTGGTCACGGACGACGCGCTTGGCCCACTTGCGGGCCGTGTCCTGGCGTTGCCTGGCGATCTTCTTGGACACCTTCGCCGCGGCCCGGCGGGCTTTGCGGTAGCCGGCGGTGTCGGGCTTGTTCTTCGGGGTGCGGCGGCAGGCCATCATCTTCTGGTAGCGGGCGAGTTTCGCCGCGGCGGTCCTGCCGTGCTGGGCGTGGGGCAGGTCGTGGAGGTCGCTGGTCGTGGTCGCGGTCTCGCGCACGCCCCAGTCGATACCGATGACCGCGCCGGTGGCGGGCAGTGGCTGCGCCTGGACGGCGACGACGAAACTGGCGTACCAGTGGCCGGGGCTGTCCCGGTAGACGCGTACCGACGTCGGGTCGGCGGGCAGGTCGCGGGACCAGACCACCGTCAGGGCGATGCCGCCGGCCAGGTGCAGGCGCCTGTCCTTGAGCCTAAAACCCCGGGTGGTGTAGTTCAGCGATGGGGCGGCCTCGCGTTTGCGCTTGTTGCGGGGCATGCCTGCGCGCTGCCGCATCGGCAGCCGCGCCGTGATGTCCTTCAACGCCTTGGCGCGGGACTTCGCGAAGTCCCGGACGGTCTGCTGCTGCGGCACCGAGCTGCCGTCCCGCAGCCACGCCATCGACCGCCGCGCCCCGGTCAGCATTCTGTCGAGCTGCGCCGGGCCGCACGTGATCTTCTGCTCGGAGGTCTGGTTCAGGGCGTGGATCTTGCGGGACACGGCCACGCACTCGTTCCACACCCACCGGCACCGCGCCCACTCCGCCTCCAGACCGGCACGCGCCGTCGACGACACGCGCAGCCGGTAGGTGTACCGGGCATGCCCGGACCCCTCCTCGGCCGTCGCTGTCGCCGTCATGTCCCGGAACGTAACAGTCGCCACTGACAACGAAGGAGAGTGCAGGTCAGGACAGATGCGCAAACTGCTCCGCCGCTTCGCGGCTCCTGCCCAAGGACCCGTTCCTCCCCGGCCTGAAGGCCGGGGCATCCTGGGAGAAATCAGGTGATCTGCTTCACCAGGCGCAGGTAGGGCACGGTCTCCACATGCCGGACGCCCTCCAGCGCGCCGACCCGCTCGCTCAGATAGCGGTACATCTCTGCGGTGTCGCGGCAGATGACGACGGCGACGATGTTGGACGTGCCGGTGGTCGCCGCGACGAAAGCGGTCTGCCGGTGGGCGGCCAGCGCCGTGCCGACCGAGTGGAGCTCCGCCGGGGCCGCGGTGATCCAGAACACCGCCCGGGTGTCGTGGCCGATCCACGCCGTGTCCAGCTGCACGTCGGTGTAGAGCACCCCTGAGCCGCGCAGCTGCTCCAGCCGGCGCTTGACGGCCGACTCCGACAGCCCCGTGACCCGGTGCAGTTCGGGGTAGCTCGCGCGCCCGTCGCGCGCGAGGGCGGTGAAAAGGGCCTCGTCGGTGGCGTCGAGGACGACGGTGCCGGCCTCCGGGAGGACCGGCGGGGGCAGTCGCAGGGGGGCCGCCTCCTGCTCGGTGAGCGCGTCCCGTTTGGCGAACCAGCCCATCGCGCCGCCGTAGAAGGTGTGCAGGATGCTGTGCGCGCCGATCTCCACGATGCTCGGGGTGCGCGGCAACCGTCCCAGCACCAGGGCGTCGTGCTCGCCGTGGCTGCGGGGCCGGGTGATGCACATGACCTCGGTGCCGCCGGACATCAGCGAGATCCACGCGGTGTCCTCGCGCCGGGCCAGCGCCTTGGCCAGCGACTCGGCGGCCTCCGGCGTGCTGCGCAGCCGCAGCGCCCAGCGCGTCCTGCCGAGCAACTCCTGCTCGGGCAGGCCCAGCACGCGCATCCCGAAGTCGGCGTACAGGCGGCGGTAGCGGCGCGCCACGGTCTGGTCGGAGACGCCCAGCACGTCCGCGATCCGGCTGAAGGGGGCGCGGCCGTCGAGCTGCAGGGCGTGCAGCAACCGCTGGTCCAGCTCGTCGAGCATGTGGGAATCCATCACTGCACCTCTCGTGATGTCGGAATCCGGCGCATCCCAGCACGTGGCTGGAAGAACCGGGCCACCCTTCGCGATGGTACGGAACAGGACCTTCGACGGACCTCTCGACGGACCTCTCGACGGAGAACAGGGAAGACCATGCGTAAATGGGGACCGCTGGTGGCGGTCTGTCTCGGCACCTTCATGCTGCTGATCGACGTGACGATCGTGATCGTCGCGCTGCCTGACATCGCGGGTGCGCTCGACGCCTCGCTGTCCGACCTCCAATGGATGATCGACGTGTACGCGCTGGCGCTGGCCGCCCTCCTGCTGGGCGCGGGCTCGGCGGCCGACGTCATAGGACGCCGCCGGATGTACGTGGCGGGGACCGCGCTGTTCGCCGCCGCGTCGCTCGCCTGCGGCCTGGCCCCGGGAGCGGGCTGGCTGGTGGCCATGCGCGCTGTGCAGGGGGTGGGGGCGACCGCGATGTTCGCCACCACGATCTCGCTGCTCGGCGCGGCCTACCAGGGGCGCGACCGCTCGGTGGCGCTCGGTGTGTGGGGCGCGGTCAGCGGCGCCGCGGCGGCGCTCGGCCCGGTGCTGGGCGGCCTGCTGACGCAGGGGCTGGACTGGCGGTGGATCTTCTTTGTCAACCTCCCCGTCAGCGTCGTCGCCATCGCGCTGACGCTCCGCGTGGTGAGCGAGTCGAAGGGCCGCAGCGGCGCGCGGATCGACTGGCCCGGCACAGCGTCCTTCACCGCCTTCGCGGGGCTCACCACCTTCGCGGTGATCCGCGCCGACGAGGCCGGGTGGGCCTCGGCGCGCACGATGGCGACCCTCGCCGGCGCGGCGGCGGCACTGGCCGTCTTCGTCCTGGTGGAGCGGCGTTCCGCGCACCCGATGCTGGACCTCGCGCTGTTCCGGGACCGCTCCTTCACCGGCGTCATGGTCGGCGCGTTCGCGCTCGCGGGCACGGCGTTCGGCGTCCTGGCCTACACCTCGCTGTGGCTGCAGACGCTGCTGGGGCTGAGCCCGGTGCGCGGCGGCCTAGTGCTGATCCCGCTGGCACTGGCGGCCTTCGTGGCCTCGGCGCTGGGCGGCCGTCTCCTGCACGGGGCGCCGCACCGGCTGGTGATCGGCGGCGGGCTGGTGCTGATCGGCGCCGGAGCGCTGGCGCAGGCGGTGCTGGACGCGGACTCCGGGTGGGCCTCGCTGACCGCGGGCCTGGTGGTGGCCGGGCTCGGCGTGGGCCTGGTCAACCCGGCGATCGCGGGCGCGGCGCTGGCCTCCGTACCGCCCCGGCGGGCGGGCATGGCGGGCGGCGCGGTCAACACCTTCCGCCAGCTCGGCTACGCGCTGGCGGTCGCCGTCTTCGGCACGCTGCTCACCGGCCGGATGGAGGACTCGCTGCGCGACTCCGGCGTCACCGACCCGCACACCGCCGCCCGGGTACTCGCGGGCGGCGGCGCGCGGGAACTGCTGGCGCGGGTTCCCGAGGGCCGGCGCCCGGCAGCCGACCACGCGCTGCACGCCGCCTTCGCCTCCGGGCTGAACGCCGCCGCCGTGACGGCGGGGATCGCGGGACTGGTCGCGGGCGCGGTCGTGCTCGTCCTCGTACGGTCGAAACCGCAGGCGGCAGCGCCCGAGCAGAGCGTTCCGGAGCCCGCGGCCGCGCTGTAGAGCGAGGGTGATCCCGGCGCGGGGATTTGGTGCAGATCCAAACGGGGTTCCCTCCACCCGGACACCACCTTCCGGCCTCATGTTCCTTGCGGTAACAGGGAATCCGCTCGTCACCGGGGTGCGGGGGTCCCTCCGGGGACCCTCACACCCGGTCACCGCACCCCTCCCGCGCCGCGGCGCCATCGGGTAGCTTCTGCAACCGCCCGAGCGGCCGAGGAGCGACCTTGCGCGAGTTCACCATTCCCCCACTGGTGACGGCACCCCAAGTCGGCGGCCTTGCGGACTCCGTGTTCGCCGCCGCCGCCGAGGAGCCGGACCGTGTCGTGCTCAGCCGCAGGACGGGCCCGGAGGGCGCCGAGTGGGAGGACGTCACCGCCGCCGGCTTCCGCGACGAGGTCGTCGCGGTGGCTAAGGGCCTGCTGGCGCACGGCATCCGCTTCGGCGACCGGGTCGGGCTGATGTCCCGTACCCGCTACGAGTGGACCGTGCTCGACTACGCGTTGTGGACGATCGGCGCCCAGCCCGTGCCGATCTACCCGACGTCCTCCTCCGAGCAGGTGCGCTGGATGCTCCACGACTCGGGCGCGGTCGCCTGCGTCGTGGAGCACGAGGACCACGCGATGACCATCGGCGCGGTCGTCGACGAACTCCCCCGGCTGGCCCGGCTGTGGCAGCTGGACTCCGAGGCGCTCACGGAGCTCGCCCGGGACGGCGCCGAGATCGACGACGACACGGTCCACCGGCACCGCATGGCCGTCACCCCGGACGGCCCGGCCACCGTCATCTACACCTCCGGCACCACCGGCCGGCCCAAGGGCTGTGTGATCAGCCACGCCAATTTCATGGCCGAGGCCGACAACGTCATCGCCAAGTACGAGCCGGTCTTCCATTCCAAGCCCGGTGACGAGGCCTCGACCCTGCTCTTCCTCCCGCTCGCCCACGTCTTCGGCCGCATGGTGGAGGTCGCGGCGGTACGCGCCCGGGTGCGGCTGGGGCACCAGCCCAATCTGGCCGCCGCCGAACTGCTCCCGGCGATGGCCTCCTTCAAGCCGACCTTCGTGCTCGCGGTCCCGTACGTCTTCGAGAAGGTCTTCCAGGGCGCCCGCCGCAAGGCCGAGGCGGGCGGAAGGCTCGGCCCCTTCGAGAAGGCCGTCGAGATCGCGGTACGGCACGCGGAGGCCATGGAGGCGCGCGCCTTCGGCACCGGCCCGGGCCCGAGCACGGGACTGCGGATGCAGCACCAGCTCTACGAGAAGCTGGTCTACGGCAAGGTGCGCGCGGCCCTCGGCGGCAAGGTCCGGCACGCCTTCTCGGGCGGTTCGGCGATGGACCGCAGACTCGGGCTGTTCTTCGACGGCGCGGGCGTACGGATCTTCGAGGGGTACGGACTGACCGAGACCACGGCCGCCGCCGTGGCCAATCCCCCCGAGCAGACACGTTTCGGCACGGTCGGCCTGCCCGTGCCCGGCACCGGCGTGCACATCGCCGACGACGGCGAGGTGTGGGTGCGCGGCGGACAGGTCTTCACCGAGTACCTCAACAACCCCAAGGCCACGGCGGAGGTCCTGCACGACGGCTGGCTGGCCACCGGTGACCTCGGCGCGCTCGACGAGGACGGCTACCTGACCATCACCGGCCGGAAGAAGGAGATCCTGGTCACCAGCGGCGGCAAGTCCGTCTCCCCGGTGGTGCTGGAGGACCGGGTGCGTTCCCACCCGCTGGTGTCGCAGTGCGTCGTGGTCGGCAACGACCGGCCGTTCATCGCCGCGCTCCTCACCCTCGACCCGGAGGGCATCGGGCACTGGCTGACGATGCGGGGCAAACCGCAGCTGCCGATCGCCAGGCTGATCCACGACGCCGACCTGGAGACCGAGATCCGCCGGGCCGTGGTGGCCGCGAACACCCTGGTCTCGCAGGCGGAGTCGATCCGCACCTTCCGCATCCTGGCCGGCCAGTTCTCCGAGGCGGAGGGGCTGCTCACCCCGTCGCTGAAGCTGAAGCGGAAGGCCATAGAGAAGGCGTACACACGGGAGATCGAGGCGCTGTACCGGCACTGAGCCCGGGGCCGCGGGATTCCCGGGCCGGCCCGGGCCGGCCCGGGCCGGCCCGGGAATGCGCGTGGGGGCCTTGATCGTTGTCCCGTGCGTTGCCCCGATGACGATCGACGACCCGAAGGATCAGCCGCCTGTGAGCACGGTCCCTGACATCACCCTCAACAACGGCGTCACGATGCCGCAGCTCGGCTTCGGCGTCTGGCAGGTGCCGGACGACGAGGCGGCGGACGCCGTCGGCACCGCCCTGGAAGCCGGCTACCGCAGCATCGACACCGCCGCGCTGTACCGGAACGAGCAGGGCACCGGCCGCGCCATCGCCGCCTCCGGCATCGCCCGCGAGGACCTGTTCGTCACCACCAAGCTGTGGAACACCGACCAGGGCCACGAGAACGCGCTGCGCGCCTTCGACGCCTCCCTGGCCAAGCTCGGCCTCGACTACGTCGACCTCTACCTGATCCACTGGCCGACCCCCGCCCGCGGCCTGTACCTGGAGACCTGGCGGGCCCTGGAGAAGATCCACGCCGACGGCCGGGCCCGTGCCATCGGCGTCTCGAACTTCCCGGTCGCGCAGCTGCAGCACCTGCTCGACGAGGGCGGCGTCGTGCCCGCCGTCAACCAGATCGAGCTGCACCCGAACCTCCCGCAGGCCGAACTGCGCGCCTTCGGCGCGGCCCACGGCATCGCCACCGAGGCGTGGTCGCCGCTCGGCCAGGGCCGCGGCCTGCTCGACGAGCCGGCGCTCGCCGCGGTGGCCGCCAAGCACGGCAAGAGCGCGGCGCAGATCGTGCTGCGCTGGCACCTCCAGCTCGGCAACGTGGTCATCCCCAAGTCCGTGACCCCCTCCCGGATCAGGGAGAACTTCGACGTCTTCGGCTTCGAGCTGGACGCCGAGGACCTGGCGGCGATCGACGCCCTCGACAACGGCGGCCGCCTCGGCCCCGACCCGTCGGCCTTCAACTGACATTCCTCGCAGTGCACGGCGGGAGGGCGGCGGCACCAAGACCCGTGCCGCCGCCCTCCGTCGTGCCGGGGCCCTCCCGCCGGGGACCGCGCGGGTCTACTCTGCGGTCGTGCTGGACTACGAGACGGAGGCCGCCCGGTACGACGCCACCCGGGGCGGGACACCGCGGGCCCGGGCCGCCGCCGCGTCGGTGCTCGGACTGGTGCCGCGGGAGGCCCGCACGCTGCTGGACGCGGGGTGCGGAACGGGCCTGGTGACACAGCGGTACGCACGGCCCGGGCTGCGTGTGCTGGGAGCGGATCGCGCGGCCGCCATGGCACGCATGGCCAGGACCCGCGTCGGACCCGGCGTCGTGGTCGCCGACCTGCGCCGGCTGCCGTTCGCGGCGGGTTCGCTGGACGCGGTGTCCCTGGTGTGGGTGCTGCACCTGCTGCCGTTCGCGCCGCAGGTGATCGCGGAGTGCGCGCGGGTGCTGCGGCCCGGCGGGGTACTGGTCACCACCGTCGACAAGGACGCCGGGCACGACGTGGGCAGCGACATCGACGCGCTGCTCGGGCCCTTCAGGCGACGGGAGCCCTACGACGCCGAGGAGCCGGTGCTGCGGCACGCCGCCGCCCACGGGCTGCGCCCGGCCGGGGAGGCCCGCTTCACCGGCCACGGACAGGGCCGGGCCCCGCGCGACCTGGCCGCACGGATCGCCGCGGGCCGGTTCGCCTCCGCGCTCGTGCTGGGCGAGGAGGATGCCGACGCGCTGGCCGGGCGCCTGGTGGCGCTACCGGACCAGGACAAGCCGCGCCCCGATCCGGCCTACCGGCTGATCGCCCTCGCCAAGGACCGGGACGCACCGGACTCCCCTACAGCGGCGGCTCGTTGAGGAGTTCGCTCAGCCAGAGGGCCATGCGCTCGACCGGCACGGTGCCGCCGCCGCCGTGGCCCGCGGCCGGGAAGACCCGGCCCCAGGTGTGCGCCCGGCCGACCGCGCCGACCCGGCAGGCCAGGCTCGCCAGCCGGCGCAGCGCGGGCAGGTCGTGGCCCTCGCCGCCCCAGGACTCCAGGTAGCGGTCGCGCAGCCGCGCCACCACCTCCGGGCCGTCCGCGCCGTACCGCCGGTGCGCCATCCGGGCGGTCACGAGCAGGCTGGTGAAGGGATGGGCGAGGGCCGCGTCGCCCCAGTCGAAGAAGACATAGGCGTCGCCGCGGTGGAAGACCTGGTCCTCGTGCAGATCGGCGTGGTCGAGCGCCGCACCGATGCCGGAACCGTCCAGTTCCTCGCACCAGTCCACGAAACGCGGGCGGACGGCCCGGACCTCGGCGGGTGCGTCCGTGCGGTGGATCATCTCGTCCAGCAGCTCCGGCAGCCGCGCGGGCCGCAGGTCGGGCACACCGAGCGCGGCCATCTCGTGCGCGCGGTGCGCGGTGGCGCGCTGCAACGCGGCGTACGCGCGCAGCGGGGCCTCCCAGTAGTAGGGGCTGCCCCCCGGCCGGTCCGCGGTGCCGGCCAGCAGCGGGCCGCCGTCCGGCAGCAGCGCCCAGGCGCGCCCGGTGTCCACGGCCAGCGGCGCCAGCACCCTGCCCGGCACCCACCCGTGCAGTGCGCGGGTCAGCGCGGGCTCGAAGGCGGAGCCGGGCGGATTCGCCTTGAACCACACCGTCTCCCCCGACGTGGTGGGGATGCGCACGACCACCGACCAGGGGCGCAACCGGGCCAGCCACTCCTCCCGCGCCCGCGGTCGCAAGCCCCGCCCGGCGGTGGCCTCCTCCGCCCAGGCGAGGGCGTCGCGCCGCCACGCCCGGTCCGACCAGGGCGTCGGTCCCTCGTGCTCCCCGATGTCGATCCGCGGTTCCCGCTCCATCCCCGCATCACAGCACGGCCGCCCGCGCCGCGCACCTGCGTTACGGTCGCCTCATGACGACGACCACGGCCGGCCCCGGCCCGTCCGTCGCGGGGGTGGGCACCCTGCTGCGCGGCTGGCGGGAGCGGCGGCGGATCAGCCAACTGGAACTCGCGCTGCGGGCCGACAGTTCGGCCCGGCACATCAGTTTCATCGAGACCGGCCGCTCGCGTCCCAGCCAGGCCATGGTGCTGAAGCTGGCCGAGCACCTGGAGGTACCGGTGCGGGAGCGCAACTCCCTGCTGGTGGCGGCCGGTTACGCTCCCTCCTTCCCCGAGACCCCGCTGCGCGACCCGGCCATGGACCCGCTGCGCGACAGCCTCGACCGGCTGCTGGCCGCGTACGACCCGAACCCGGCGCTGGTCCTGGACGGCATGTACGACGTCGTGGCCGCGAACCGCGGGGTCGCCCTGCTCCTCGACGGCGTCGCCGAGCACCTGCTGCGACCCCCGATGAACGCGATGCGGATCACCCTGCACCCCGACGGGCTCGCCCCTCGCATCCTCAACTTCCGCCAGTGGCGCGGTCATCTGCTGGAGCGCATCGAGCGCCAGATCACCATGAGCGGCTACGCGCCGCTGCGCCGGCTGTACGAGGAGCTGGCGGCCTACCCGGTGGACGCCGCCCACCCGGAGCCGCCGGCGGCGGACGGCCCGCACTCCCCCTTCGCGCTGCCGCTGCGCGTCGCCCACGGGGGCCGTGAGCTGTCGTTCCTCTCGACGGCCGCCACCTTCAACACCCCCATGGACGTGACGGTCTCCGAGCTGGCGATCGAGACCTTCCTGCCCGCCGACCCGGAGACCGCCGCCGCGCTGAGGGAAGGGGCACCGTCCGTCACACCTGCGGAATCCGGTCCAGGAAGCCGCTGACCGAGCGGATCCGGCCGTCCTCGGCCAGCGTGATCACATCCGACCCGGCCACCGGCGCGGTCCCCCCGGGTGCGCCCTCCGGCCCGAGCGCCCAGGAGAACCGCGCGATGTCGTGGTGGCCGTCCACGCTCCCGGTGAGCGTGAACACCAGGCCCGGGAACTGCTCCGCCACCCCGCCGATCAGGGCGCTGACGGCCTCGTGCCCGGTGACGTCGGCCAGTGGGTCGGTGTAACCGCCGTCCTCGCTCCACGCGGCGGCCACGGCCTTGGCCCGCTCCTCGGCGCCTGCGGCGTTCCAGGCCTCGAAGTACCGGGCCACCGCGGTCTCGTACCGGTCCTGCGTCATGTCGGTTCCTCTTCCTCTTCCTCGTCGTGGTCGGCCCGGCGGACGGAGTGGAGTGCGCCACCCCGTCCGCCGGTACGTCCACCCTGCCGGGGCGCCGCGCAGGCGTCGATTACCTCGGGGGTAAGGGGGGACGCCGCGGTGCGGGCAGCCGGGGAGAGCGGTCTGGCGCCCCTGTTCTATCCCCGGCGGGGTGCGGCGTGATGGGTTGGAGCAGGGGCCGGGTACAGCCGCACCTTGTTGGAGGGCGGCGGCTCCGGCGTGCCCGTCGTACGGGTGGCCGTCCCTGTGACCCCGCACATCTCAACGGCTCGTCGGCACCGTCCGGCGACCGGAAGGAAGCACGTTGATGCATACGAACGACCCGCTCAGACCTGTCGTGTTCGCGTACACCGCCGTCCGCGACACTCTGGCGGCCGTTGCGACCGGTGACAGCAGAAGAGAGCCCGACGACACGGTTCTGGCCGTGTCCGGCGCCCCGGTCGCGGGGCTGAACGGCGTGATCAGCCCCGACCTGGAGCCGGACCCCGGCGTCGTCGAGGCCCTGGCCGACAGCGCGAGCCTGAGGGGACTCCCCTGGAGCATCCAGGTCCGCGGCGTCCCGGGACCGCGGATCAGCGCGGTGGCGGCACGCCACGGGCTGACCCACGTCAGCGCACAGCCCCTGATGGTCAGACGGTGCGACGCGGGAACACCGTCGCAGCCGGCCACCGGTCCCCTGCGCGTCCGCGCCGTGCGGGCCGACGAACTCGGCCTGTACGCCAAGATCATGGCGGAGGGCTTCGGGGTACCCCCCGAGATGTTCGAGATCTTCGCCGACCCGGCCCTGGCGGAGCGGGAAGGATTCACCTTCTACCTCGCGGAGGTCGACGGCGTCCCCGTGGGAACGGGCATGGCCGCGGTCAGCGGTGACCTGCTGGGGGTCTACAACATCTCCGTGCTCCCGGACCACCGCCGGCAGGGCCACGGCCTGGCCATCACTACGGAGATCGTCCGCGCGGGCCACGCGGCCGGCGCCACGACTGCCTACCTCTACTCCAGCGCGATGGGCGTGCCCGTCTACACGTCGGCGGGTTTCCACACCGCGGAAATCCTGACCTGGTTCACCGCTCCGGCATAGGCCGCCTCCGGCAGCCGGTCTCCCGTCCCGCCCGAACGGGCGGGACGGGACGGGAGACCGCCGGGCCCGCGCCCGCGGCCGGCTAGTGCGTCGAGCCCCTTCGCAGGTCCCTCGCGAAGGCCGCGGGCGTGGTGCCGTAGAGCTCCTTGAACTGGCGGATGAAGTGGCTGGAGTCGGAGAAGTTCCACTTCGCGGCGAGCTCCGTGATCTTCACCGCTCCGCCGGTCCTGACCATCTCGGCGTGCGCCTCCTGGGTGCGGCGCCGCCGGACGCAGCGCATGACGGAGTCGTCGGCCGCGGCGAAGGCGCGGTGCAACGACCGTACCGAGACCCCCATCCGGTGCGCGATGGTGGCCGGGGTGATGTCCTGCTCCCCCAGGCTGCGGTCGATGAGCCTTCGCGCCTCCTCCAGGTCCGGGTTCCCAGGGGTGCGCGTGGTGCCGTGGATTCAGCGGCCGGTGAGCGCGGCGACGAGCCGCTCGGCCAGCGGCTTGCTGGAGGCGGGGTTCTGGCCGGAGTAGAGGTTGCCGTCGACGACGACGTGCGCCTCCCACGGGATCCCGGCCGACCGGACGGTGGCCCCGCGCGCCTTGAGGACGTTCTCCACCAGCCACGGCGCCTGCTCGGAGGTGCCGTTGATCCGCTCCTCCTCGTTGGTGAACACGGTCAGGGTCCGTCCGGCGAAGAGCCAGCCCCCGCCCGGCAGGTTCGCCGAGAGGAGCGCGGCCGGGCCGTGGCACACCGGGGCGATGATCTTCCCGGCGGCGTCGGCCTCGATGAGGATGCGGCCCAGGTCCGGGTCGTGGGCCAGGTCCTCCATGGGACCGTGCCCGCCGGGCATGAAGATCGCGTCGTAGTCGGCCGTGTCCACGTCGGACAGAGCCTTGGGGTTCGTGAGCGCCTCGGCCGAATCCTCGATGTAGGCGGCGAAGGCGGCCGCCTCGGGGCCGGCGACGTCGTCCCGCAGGCTCACGGGGTCGGCGGCCGGCTTGCCGCCCACCGGAGCGGCGATGTCGACGGTGAATCCGGCCTCGGTCAGGATGCGGTGCGGGACGACGAACTCCTCGGCCCAGTAGCCGCTGGGGTGCTTGCTGCCGTCCGTCTGCGTCCAGTAGTCGACGCCCGACAGCACCATCAGGATCCTGGCCATTCTCGGCTCACTTTCTTCAGGGCCGCTTGTCGCAGCCGGGAGTGGGAGGCAAGGGGCGTGGGAGAGCGCTCGGTCCCGAGAACCGATGCGTGCTCCGGCCCCGCGATCCAGGACACCACGCCCCACCCGGGCGACAGGCGCCGCTTTCCGGCCCTGACCTGCGGGGGAATCGTCTGCATAGGACGGAGCGACCCCCCTTGTCCGTGCTCCCCCGCGACACCCCGGGGGGAGGATGTGGGTTTGTCGAGAACGTCGGCCTCAGGGCATTCCCGCGCCGGTGCCGCGGCCGCATCGCTTCCGGGTCGGCGAGCCCGGACCTGCGCCGGCGACGACCGCTTCCCGCTCGTCCCTCGGGGGTGACGCACCAGCTACTCGCCGCCCTGGCCGAGCGGGGTTCCCGCCCGGGCTCCGCGGGCGGCCGGGGCGGGGCCGGGCCCGGCAGAAGCGTGCGCTGCAGCACGCGGGCCACGCCGTAGACGGCGCGCGAGGTGGGCCGCGCGGCCGTGTCCCGTACGAAGAGCGCGGCGAGCCCCCGCAGGCAACTGCGTACAGGCCGGGATCGGCGGGGGGCGCTCCGGGTCCGGGGCCCCGCGGACGCCATCGAGGCCTGGAACAGGTACGGCAGATCAGCCCTTCCGCCGGGGTTCGGGAAGCCGTGGCCGCCGCCCTTGAGCTCGACGCCGCAGAACGCGCCCACCGGTTCGACCTCGCGGGGGCCAAGGCCGGGCATCTCCCGGGCTGCGGAGGTTCCTGGACCCTTTCAGCGACCGGCCGGCTGCATCCTGGTGCGTCGCACCGACGCGCCGGCGACCGACCACCTCTTCCGTGCCCTGACGAACGACTCCGAGTCCCCGCCCGCGCGTGAGCGCGGCCTCGCCCACTGGGGCCTCCTGGACGCGGCGCCCAGCTCGCTGCACCCGCGCCGGGAGCAGGTCGCAGAGGACACCCGCACCGCCGAACTGGTCGGGGAACTGGCCGTGTGGTGAGAGGACTTCCGCCGCTGCAGGCACGACCCGAAGGTCTTCGACCGCACCCACGGGGACAAACCGCTCCACCACCCGGTCGTCGGTCACCTGACCATGCCCGGTGACCCCGACCGGACCCTTTTCGTGTACCTGCCGGCGCAGGACCAGGCCCTCAATCCGAGGGCCAGGGGTAGGTGGCCCGCCGAGGACAGGGGCGAGGGCCCCGGCGTAGGCGTCGGCCATGTGGCTCTCGTCGCGGTAGACGAAGAAGTCCCCGCACGACGCCGTGCGGGGACGGCGGTACGAGGTGCGGGCACGAGCGAGTGGCCCGCTGGTCGCCCGGATCGCCCGCACGTCGCTGCGGTCTCGGGCATACGCGCGGAGCCCCGCGGTGCCTGCGTGGCACGGCGGGGCTCCGTCGCAGTACCCGTGGAGGTCAGCCCTTGCGGGCCGTGACCTCCTCGGTCAGCTGCGGCACCACACTGAACAGGTCACCGACCACGCCGAAATCGACCAACTCGAAGATCGGCGCC
>NZ_JARAWX010000086.1:0-573 GCF_033793585.1 Streptomyces sp. MI02-7b
GGCCACCCGCATCGCCGAGTCACCGCGGCCGATACCGCAGATCACGCGGTTGCCGAACATGTCCGCGAGGGTGGCGAACGTGGAGGCCGTCACCTCCCACGTCCGTGTCCCCGGATTGGTGACCATCGGGCCCACGATCAGCCGCTCGGTCTGCGCCAGGATCTGGCTGTAGATGACGAACGGCTCCTGCCACAGCACCGCCGAGTCGAAGGTCCAGCCGTAGCCGAAGCCGTTGCGCTCGGCTCGCTTCATCAGCTCCACGACGCCCGAGGCGGGCGGGTCCGTCTGCAGGACGAGTCCGAAGTCCATGGCTCAACACACCTCTTTCGGGGCTCTCAGGCGAGGTACTGACAGGTGCCGCGCGGCGTGTACCGGCCGTGGCCGGCCCGCCCCACATAGGTGCGGTTCTCGATGACCGGCTCGCCGCGGGAGAACACGGTCTCCACCCGCCCGGTGATCCGCTTGCCCTCGTACGCCGAGTAGTCGACGTTCATGTGATGGGTCTCGGCGGAGATCACCTGCTCCGCCGCGGGGTCGTAGATCACGATGTCCGCGTCCGCGCCCGGCGCGATC
>NZ_JARAWX010000042.1:0-47800 GCF_033793585.1 Streptomyces sp. MI02-7b
GGCCGGAACCGCGGGGGCCGCCACAGGCGCGGCGGGGGTCACGGCGGCGGCAGCCGCGGCGGCCGCAGCGGCGGCGGCCGCGGCCTCCTCGACGGCCTTGGCCTCGGCGGCCTCCTCCGCCTCGATCTCCGCGGTGTGCTTGGCCACGAACGCCTCGCCCAGGACCTCGCGGGCCTCCTTGAGGTGGTCGAGCTCCACCTCGCCGTTCTCCGCGACGTGGCCCTCCAGGGCCTCGAACATCCTCTCCACCGGCTCGTGCGAGCCGCCGAGGCGCTGCTCGGCGTAGACCGCGACGCCCAGCTTCAGGAAGAGCTCGGCCGTGCGGCGGTTGACGGTGAAGTCGTGGATGGCGTCACCGCCCGCATCAAAGCCCTTCTCGATGACTTCGAATGCCTTCTTGATGAGACTCACGCTGTGCTCCCCTGCACGTGCCTGTCGGACGACTGCCTGACTGTGACCTGACCTGATCTGACCTGAACTGACCCGAACTGCGCAGTGCTGTACGGCAACTGACCGAACGGGCCGGTCCGCGCCGAACCCTATGGCAGTTCCCCGGCCGATGGGCAGTCGCCCCGGTCCCCATCCGTCCCCGGCGCGGAGAGCGTGCCGGCGCGCCGGAGGTCAGGCCCGGTGCGAACCCGCCGCGTACTGCTCCCGCGTGATCGCCGTGACCCGTACCGGCTGCCCGTGCGCGGGCACCGTCGTCGTACGGTCGAGGGCCATCCCGAGCTTGGCCATCACGCGGGCGGAGGCGTGGTGGTCGACATGGCAGATGCTCACGAGCCGGTCCAGACCGGCCTCGGCGAAGGCGAACTCCATTGCCGCGCGGGCGGCTTCGGTCGCGTAGCCGCGGCCCCAGTGGGCCCGTCCCAGACGCCAGCCGATCTCCACGGCGGGCAGGATCTCGGGCAGGAAGGCCGGCACCGTCAGCGCGACCCAGCCCGCGAGTTCGCCCGTGCTGCGGACCTCGACGGCGAACGCGCCGTGGCCGTGCCCGTGGTGGTCGCGCCATTCCCCACGGAAGCGCTCCAGTTGGGCGGCGGTCTCCTCGCGGGTGCGGGTCGAGCCGTCGGCGATGAAGCGCATGACCTCCGGGTCGGCGTTGACGGCGGCCAGCGGGTCCAGATCCGCGTCCTGCCACGCCCGCAGGCGCAGCCGCGCGGTCAGCCGTTCCACTGCGGGGGCGACGCGTGCGCCGCCAGGGCTTCGCGGAGCTGCCGCCGGGAGGGGTTGACCATGGCCCGGCCGGCGACGGTCACCGTGGGCACGGTCTCGTTGCCGTCGGCGACGGAGCGGACGAAGGCCGCGCCGTCCGGGTCCCGCCAGATGTTGACCTTGGTGTGCCGCAGCCGCGTCACGAAGAGGTAGAGCCGCAGCCGCATGCAGTAGGGGCAGCCGGGCCGCCAGTAGAGGACGACACCGTCGTCGCGCCCTTCGCTCATGCTTCCCCGCTCGGCAGGCGTGGCAGCCGGGTGTCGTGCAGCCACGGTCGGAACACCAGCGCGTCCAGGGGCTGGTCGCTGTGCTGGTGGGCCAGTGCGATGAACTGGTCGGTGGTCACGCTGCCATGACGGTACGTCCGGGTCCAGGCCTGTGCCAGCGCGAAGAAGGCGGCGTCGCCCATGGTGGTGCGCAGCGCGTGCAGGGCGAGCGCGCCGCGCTTGTAGACGCGGTCGTCGAACATGCGCCGTACGCCGGGGTCGGAGAGCCGCAGATCCTGCGCCAGGGAGGCGAGCCGGGAGTGCGCGCGGGCGGCGTGGCGGGCGGCCGGGATACCGCCGGAGACCTCCGACCAGAGCCATTCGGCATAGGCGGCGAAGCCCTCGTTGAGCCAGATGTGGCGCCAGTCGGCGATGCTGACGCTGTTGCCGAACCACTGGTGGGCGAGCTCGTGGGCGACCAGGCGCTCGTGGCCGCGCCGGCCGTCGACGTGGTTGCGGCCGAAGATGGACAGCGCCTGGGCCTCCACGGGGACGTCGAGTTCCTCGTCCACCACCACGACCGCGTACTCGGCGAACGGGTACGGCCCGAACAGCCTGGTGAAGGCCCTCATCATCTCCGGCTGGCGCCCGAAGTCGTGGCCGAAGTCCGCCACGAGCGCGGCCGGGACGGCGGCCGGCTGGGGTATGTCGCCGCCGATGTGGTCGATCAGCTCGTAGGCGCCGACCTGGACGGTCGCCAGGTACGTCGGCATCGGCTCGGCCTGCTCGTACACCCAGGTCGTGGTCGAGGCGCCGACCCGGTACGACTCCAGGCTGCCGTTGGCCACGACCGCGTACGCCGACGGCGCGGCCACCGTGATCCGGTAGCTGGCCTTGTCGCCCAGGTGGTCGTTGCAGGGGAACCAGGAGGGCGCCCCGATCGGCTGGCTGGCCACGAGGGCGCCGTCCTCCAGCTGCTCCCAGCCCAGGTCGCCCCAGTCGCGGGTGCGCACCGGCTTGGGGTTGCCGACGTAGCGGACCTCGATCTCGAACGGTCCGGCGGGCAGCGTCTTCAGCGGCTTGATCCGCAGCTTGCCGGCGCGGTGCGTGTAGCGGCACGGCCGGCCGTCGACGAGGACCCGGTCCAGCCGGAACGGGCCGAGGTCCAGGCTCAGCCCGGACAGCGCGCGGGTGGCCACCGCCGAGATCCGCGCGCGGCCCGACAGCCGGTTGGCCGCCGGGCGGTAGTCGAGTTCCAGGTCGTAGTGGGCGACCTGGTACCCGCCGTTGCCGTGCTCGGGGAAGTAGGAGTCGGCGGACACGTCCGCCCCCGGCGTGGCGGGGACGCCCTCCCCGCCACGCACGCGCTTGCCGCTGCTCACCCTCTGCGGGCCCCCTCTGTGTGCCAGGCGGAGATCGGGTTGCCCAGCCACCGGGTGCCCTCGGGAACGCTCTCCCCGCGCATGACCAGCGAGGCCGGGCCGATCGTGGTGCGCGCGCCGACGGTCGCCCCGGGGAGCACGATGCCGTGCGGGCCGAGCGTGGCACCCGGCTCGAGGACGACCTCGTCCATGCGCATGATCCGATCGTGGAACAGGTGCGTCTGCACGACGCAGCCGCGGTTGACGGTGGCGCCGTCCCCGATCCTGACCAGGTCGGCTTCCGGCAGCCAGTACGTCTCGCACCATACGCCCCGACCGATCCTGGCCCCCATGGTCCTCAGCCACAGGCTCATCAGCGGGGTGCCGCCGAGCGTGCCGACCGCCCACGGCACGGCCAGCACCTCGACGAAGGTGTCGGCCAGTTCGTTGCGCCAGACGAAGGAGCTCCACAGCGGCCGCTCGACCGCCCGGAAGCGCCCGACCAGCAGCCACTTCGCCTCGATGGCCACCGCGCAGGCCACCGCGCCGGCGAGGGCGAGCAGCAGCCCTCCGGAGAGCAGCGCCACCGCGACGCCGAACCGGCTCGCCAGCACCGCGTACCCGGCCAGCAGCAGCACGGCCAGCGCGGCCGCGCACATCAGCGGGACGATCCGGCACAGTTCGACGGCCCCGCGGGCCAGCACCAGGTGCCGGGGCGGCGCGAAGGTGCGGCTCTGGTCGGCGGCCTCGGGGGTGCGCGGCAGCTTCATCGGCGGCATGCCGAGGTACGAGCTGCCCGCCTTGAAGCCCTTGGGGGTCGACGAGAGCACGCCGACCAGGCCGTTCTTGGGCACCGAGCGACCGGGGGCGGTCATGCCGGAGTTGCCGAGGAAGGCCCGCTTGCCGATCCGGGCGCCGGCGATGCGCATCCAGCCGCCGCCCAGCTCGTAGGAGCCGACCATGGTGTCGTCGGCGAGGAAGGCGCCGTCACCGACGGTGGTCATCGAGGGCAGCGCCAGCACGGTCGAGGCCTCGACGCGGCGGCCGATCTTCATGCCGAGCGCCCGCAGCCAGACGGGCGTGAAAAGGCTCGCGTAGAACGGGAAGAGGTGCCCGCGGGCCATGTCCATGAGGCGTTCGGTCGCCCAGGCCTGCCAGGCGACACGGCCGTGCACGGGGTGGTGCCCCTCGCGCAGGCCGAGGCCCAGCACGCGCACGCCGCCCAGCACGAGCAGCGCGTACGTCAGGAGCCAGGCGAGCGTGGCGAGCGGGACGGCGGCAAGGGCGGCGCCCAGGGACGCGTGCCCGGCGCCGCGCAGGAAGGCGGCGAGGACGAGCACGGCGGGCACCGACGCCACCGTCGGCAGCAGACCGAGGGCGAAGGACGCCATCTCGTAGGCGAGCGCCCAGCGCCGCTTGCGCGGCGGCCGGGTGTCGGGCCAGCGGTGGGACGCCTTGCCGGTACGGGCGGCGGGGACGCCCGCCCAGCGCTGCGCGGCGGGGACGGCGCCCTTGACTCCGGAGCCCGGCGCGATCTCGGCGCGCTTGCCGACGCGGGCCCCCGGGAAGAGCGTGGAGCGCGAGCCGACGGTGGCCCCGGCGCCGATCCGGATCTTGCCGACGCGCAGCAGGTCACCGTCGAGCCAGTGGCCCGCGAGGTCCACCTCGGGCTCGACGGCGCTGCCCCGGCCGAGCTTGAGCATGCCGGTCAGCGGCGGCAGGGAGTGCAGGTCGGCGCCGTCGCCGATGCGGGCGCCCAGGGCCCGCGCGTAGTGGGTCAGCCAGGCGCCGGTCAGCTGGGTCGCGCCGCTGAAGTGGGCGAGGCGTTCGGCGGTCCACAGCCGCAGGTGCACGCCGCCGCCGCGGGGGTACGTCCCCGGGCGCACGCCGCGCAGCAGCAGCCGCGCGCCGCCCGCGGAGATCGCCAGCCGGCCGGCCGGGCTGATGAGCAGGGCCCAGCCGGCCGCGATCCACCACCACGACACAGTGGGGGTGCCGGTGGAGGCGCCGAGCAGCGCCAGCACATTGCCGAGGGCCGCGGCCACCACGCCCCAGCGCAGGCCGGCCAGGGTGAGCAGCGGCAGCATCAGCGCGAGCTGCGCGGCGGCCGCGCGCCGGGGCACCGGCGCGATGGTGCGGACGGCGGTGCGGCGGGCGTCGGCCTCGTCCAGCCGCGCGGCGAGGCCGGCGAGCGTGGGGTGCTGGTAGATCTCGCTGACCGACGCGCTGGGAAAGCGGGTGCGCAGCTGGGAGACCAGCCGGGCGGCGGTGAGGCTGCCGCCGCCGAGCGCGAAGAAGTCGGCGTCGGCGGAGGTGGCGGGCACACCGAGGATCTCGCCCCACTGTTCGGCGAGCCAGGTGCCGGTCTCCGTCAGGTCGCCGGGCACTGCCCCCGCGGCGTCGAGCGTGGGCAGCGGCCAGGGCAGCGCGTCGCGGTCGACCTTGCCCGAGGTCCGGGTGGGCAGCGTGTCGACGACGGCGATCAGCGGGACGAGGGCGGCGGGCAGCGCCTCGCGCAGCCGGCCCAGCGCGTCGGCCTGGTCGAAGGCGTCGGTGCCGGCGACGTAGCCGACGAGGATCTGGTTGCCGGCCCTGGTGGTGCGGACGGCGGCCGCGGCGCCCGCGACCTCGGGCAGCGCCTGGAGCGCGGCGTCGATCTCGCCGAGCTCGATGCGGCGGCCGCCCAGCTTGATCTGCTCGTCGGCGCGGCCCATGAAGAGCAGGCCCTCGGGCTCGGCACGCACCAGGTCGCCGCTGCGGTAGGCGCGCTCCCATCCGAGCGAGCGCAGCGGTGCGTACTTCTCGGCGTCCTTGGCCGCGTCCAGGTAGCGGGCCAGGCCGACGCCGCCGATGACCAGTTCGCCGGTGGCGCCCATGGGCAGCGGTACGCCGGCGGTGTCCACGACGGCCAGTTCCCAGCCGTCCAGCGGCAGCCCGATGCGGACCGGGCCCTCGCCGGTGAGCTGGGCGGCGCAGGCGACGACGGTGGCCTCGGTCGGGCCGTAGGTGTTCCACACCTCGCGGCCCTCGACGGCCATGCGCTCGGCGAGCTCGGGCGGGCAGGCCTCGCCGCCGAAGATCAGCAGACGTACGTCGTCCAGGGCCTCGATGGGCCACAGGGCGGCCAGCGTCGGCACGGTGGAGACCACGGTGATGCCCTGCTCGACCAGCCAGGGGCCGAGGTCCAGTCCGGTGCGGACCAGGGAGCGCGGCGCGGGCACCAGGCAGGCGCCGTGCCGCCACGCCAGCCACATCTCCTCGCAGGAGGCGTCGAAGGCCACCGACAGTCCGGCCAGCACCCGGTCGCCGGGCCCCAGCGGCTCCTCGGTGAGGAAGAGCCGGGCCTCGGCGTCGACGAAGGCGGCGGCGGAGCGGTGGGTGACGGCGACGCCCTTGGGCTTGCCGGTGGAGCCGGAGGTGAAGATGATCCACGCGTCGTCGTCCGGCCCGGGGCGGCGGCCCGGCGCGCCGCGGGGCGCGGCGTGCGGGGTGATCGCGCGGTGCTCGCCGATCACGGCGCAGACACCGGCCTCGGAGAAGACCAGTTCGGCGCGCTCGTCGGGGTCCTCGGCGTCGACCGGCACATAGGCGGCGCCCGCGGCCAGGACGGCGAGGATCGACACATACAGGTCGACGGTGCCCGAGGGGACGCGCACGCCCACCCGGTCGCCGGCGCCGATCCCGGCGTCGGCCAGGCGGCGGCGCAGCCGCTCGGTCTCGGCGGCCAGCGCGCGGTAGCTCAGCGCGGTGGTGCCGTCGTCGACGGCGGCCGCGGCGGGGTGCGCGCGGGCCGTGGCGGCGAGGATGTCGAGCAGGGTGCGCTCCGGCGCGGCGCCGCCGGCGCGGAAGAGCGCCGGGACGGGCTCGTCCGGGGCGGTGGCGACACCGGCGAGGGCGGAGTCGAGCAGGGGCAGTTGTGGGAGCGGCGAGTCGACGAGCGTCACGCGGGGCTCCCCGGCTCGAACGACCCGGACGCCGGTGGCGCGCCGGCGGACGCGCGGGACACCTGGTGCCGGTCGCTCACGGCCAGAGACGGACGCATGTCAAACCCTCCAAAAGTCAAGGACCACTGCGGTGCCGGGGTTCACGCGACGGGCGGTCCCGGCCGGCCGGGGACGACACTGTCCCGGGGCCGCGGGCTTCTTCCCGCGGTCGGCGTACGCCCGGCACATCCCCGTTCCGCTGTCGTCCGCTCTGGACGACGACGGGTCCTTTCACCTGGCGTCACGAATAGCGAACAGGCAGTTTACCTGTCGTTAATCCACGCGGCCCGCCGAAACGGGCGCCAAGTGGCTGGTCTCACAACGGGTCCACCACCGGACGGGGATGCCGGTGGCCCGGCCGAAGGACGCCGGCGTCTCCTTTCCGCAGGTGCCACGGCGGTCCCGAAGCCGTTCACCCGTCCTTCTCCGGCGGTTGGGCCGGGGCCCGCGATCCGCCCGTAGCGTCCGGAACGACGCTGCCCACCGGCCGAGAGCGGGATCACCATGTGCGACACACACCACAGACCTGATGGACCTCGGCTCGGCGCGAGCCGCCGCTCCGTGCTGGCCGGCGCGGGTCTGGCGGGCGCCGCCGTCGCGGGGCTGGCCGCGGCCGCGCCGGCGGCGTCCGCCACCGGGAGCGCCGGTCAGGGCGGCTCGTGGCGCCCCGACACCGACGACTCGCGGTTCACGCTGGTCGTCATGCCGGACACGCAGTACCTCTTCGACGGCGCGAGCGTCCACCCGGCCCCCGTCGAGGCGTCGTTCCGGTACCTACTGGACCACGGCAAGGACGAGAACATCGTCTTCATGGCGCATCTGGGTGATGTCACGCAGAACGGCCAGGCCGGTGAATTCGCCGCCGTCGACGACGCGTTCCGCGTCCTGGACCGCAAGGGCGTGCCCTACAGCGTCGTCGCGGGCAACCACGACATCGACTCCTCCACCGACGACCAGCGGGGCCGCAGCGCCTACCTGGACGTCTTCGGCCCTGACCGCTACCGCCACGCGCCCGCCTTCGGCGGCTCCAGCCCGGACGGCTACAACCACTACCACCTGTTCCGCGCGGCCGGCCGCGAGTGGATGGTGCTCTCCCTGGACTGGCGGCCCTCGCCGGGCGGCATCGCCTGGGCGAAGGACGCCATCGCGCGGCACCCCGGCACGCCGGTGGTCCTCACCACCCACGAGATCGTGTACGCCGACGCCTACGGCGACGAGGCCCAGCTGTCCGACCACGGCCGGGAACTGTGGGACGAGCTGATCGACGGCACGGACCAGATCTTCCTCACCCTGAACGGGCACTTCTGGCCGCCGGCCCGCACCACCCGCACCAACGCGGCCGGCAACGCCACCCACCTGCACATCACGAACTACCAGAACCGCTACTACGGCGGCGCCGCGATGATCCGGCTCTACCGCTTCGACCTGGCGCGCAACACCATCGACGTCGAGACCGTCTCCCCCTGGATCCTGGGCCGCGCCGGCGAGGGCCTGAACGCGCTGGAGCGCGAGGAGGTCGAGCTGACCGGTCCGCAGGACCGTTTCGCGGTCGACATCGACTTCGCCGAGCGCTTCGCGGGCTTCGCCCCGGTCCCGGCGCGCCCGTCCCGCCCGGCCGCCCGGATGCTGATCCCCGGCACGGTCGCGTACTGGCGCTTCGACGCCTCCCACGACACCGACCGGGTCCGCGACCTGACCGGCCACGGCAACGACCTCACCAAGGTCGTCGCCCCCGGATCCGACCCCGCGACCGCCCTGACCTGGTCCGCCGAGCACCACCCCGACCAGCCCGGCCACGCCAGCCTGTACTTCGCCGGCGACAAGAGCCCGCTGCGCGGCGCCCACCTCACCACCGGCGACCACGCCCCGCTCAACTCGGCCACGTTCCGGTCCGGTTACACCTTCGAGGCGTTCTTCAAGCTGCCCGCCGACTGGGACGAGGGCCGCAACGCCTGGGCCGCCCTGCTCAGCCGCTGGGGCCTCAGCCGCGAGGCGGGCAAGACCTCCGGCGACCCCGACGAGCCCGTCGCGACGCTCAGCCTCTCCGGCGGGCGCGAACTCCAGTGGTGCGTCTACCCGCTGAACACGGACGGCTCGGTCACCAACTGGGGCCACGAGCTGCCGCTGGACACCTGGTGGCACGTCGCCGTCGTCAACGACGGCCGCCACACCACGATGTACGTCGACGGCTGCCCCGTCGCCCGCAACCCCTCCACCCGCAACTCCGGCCTCACCGCCCTGGGCCTGCCCTGGATGCTCGGCGGTTACGAGTACGGGGGCAAGCTCGACCAGCTCCTGCACGGCTGGATCGGCGACGTCCGCATCAACGAACGCGCCCTGCGGCCGGACGAGTTCATGAACGCGCGCCAGGTGTAGTGACCCGGAGCGCCGTTCACGCGGGTGATGGACGGACGGCCGCCGAGTGCGGGGTGGCGGGGGGCCGGCCGGAGCGGTCGGCAAGGCCCGCCTCTCCCTCGGCTCGCCGGCGGGCGGACCCATGTGTCCACACGTCGCGCGGGAGATGCCCGTTGGGACGACCCGCGCTGCACGCTCGACCAGCAGTCGCCTGCCGTGGACGGTCAGGCGGGCATTACGGCGGGACACGAAGACCTCCGGCGCGGTGCGGTCCTGGACAGCTCCACCGCACCGGAGGTCTTCGCCTTGATCACGCGCCGACCGGTGGACAACGCTCGTGATCAATACAGCTGCCGCCCCTCCCCCTGCCCCGCCCCGCAGAGCAGGGGGCGGGTGGGGTGAACGCCGCGGGCACGGTCTGCGTATCCCCTCGCGTAGCGGGTGCCGCACGAACAGCTGCCCGAGATCGTCACGAGGGTGAGGACCGGCCGATGAACAGTCAGAGCAACGTCTCCTTCCAAGGACTTCAGGCGCTTCCCGACGGCGAGGCGGAACTGCCCCTGGTCGTGCACCTCCGCTGGGAGGACCTGGCGGCGCTCGGCCGCGAAGCGAGCCGGCTGGCGGTGCGGCTGCAGCGCCCGGTGAGTCTGGACGAGGCCGCCGGGCACCATCTTCGGACCCGGTTCGGCGTGACCCACGCGCCGGAGAAGGACGAGCAGCCCAAGGCCGACGCCACCCGCGCCGTCGCGGCGCCGGCCGCCGCCGTGCCGTCGAGCGCGGCGCCGATGGCGATCACCCCGGGCACGGCACAGCACTCGTCCGGGGCGCACGCGGCACCCCCCGTCGTGACCGGCACCGGCGCGGGTACGGGCGCGGCGCAGGCGGCGCACCAGAGCGACCACGCCGGACGGGTCGGCCCCCTGGGCGGCCGCAACATGGTCGTGCAGCCGGGCACCACCCCCGCCTGACCCCGCGCCCACGGCGTCCGGGCAGGCTCGTTCGCCGTACCGCCCACACGGCGCGTAGGCAGCCACGCCAGGCACGGCACAGCGCTCGTCAGAGACTCACGCGCCCCCCGGTTGCGACCGGTACAGGCCGCGACCCCGGCAGCACCGGCCCGGACCGAGAAGCCCACACCCTGCCCGGGGCGACGGCGGGCACAGGCCCCCGGGCAGGCCCGTACCGCCCCCACGGGCGCCGAGGCAGCCACGCCGCACCGCGCAACCGGCGGCCTCAGCCGCCCGACGCGGCGACCCTGGCCTCGGCCGTCCAGCGACCGAGCGCGTCGCGGCAGGTCTCGACGTGATCGGCGCCGTAACCGCGCGGTCCGCACTCGACGACGAGGATCAGGCCGAGGTAGAGGCGGTAGAGCGCCAGCCGGTGCCGCATGGCGGGCCCGAAGCCCAAGAGCCCGCCGGCCTCGCGGTAGCCGGCGACGAGGTCGCTGTCCGGGCCGGTGTCGCCGCCGAAGCCCAGGGAGACCAGTTCGGCTGCCGGGTCGCCGAAGAAGGCCCGTTCGTGGTCGATGAGGCCGGTGACGGCGGTGCCGTCGTCGGTGACGAAGACGTTGCCGGGCCACAGGTCGAAGTGGACCAGCCGCGGCCGGTCCACCCGCGCGAGCGCGGACGCGCCGGCAGCGACCAACTCCCTTACCTCGTCCGGCGACACCCCGAGCGGGGAGTGCCACCGCGCGGCCTCCTCCAGCATCGCCTCGACCATCGCGCCGAAGGCGGCCGGCCAGTCCGCCGCCGACAGCCCGGCCTCGGGGGCGGGGTAGCCGTAGCGGCCGTCCTGGGAGGTCAGGGTGTGCAGCCGCGCCACTGTCCGGCCGAGTTCGCGGCGCAGCGCGGCCTGCCGCGGTGGCGGGAGGCGGTCGGCGGCCTTGTCCCAGGGCGTGCCCGGCAGGACCGACAGGGCCATGAAGTCCGGTCCGGCGTAGAGCAGTTCCGGCAGCGGGACGCCGCCGAGGGCGGCCGCGCGGCGGTGCACCATGATCTCCGTCGCCATGATGCCGCGCTCGTAGCGCAGCACGACGGTCTCCGGCGGGGGCGCGACCTTCAGCACGGCGGGGCGTCCGTCGTCGAGCAGCACGCGGTACGCGGCGTTGAACCAGCCGTCCGTCAGCTCGGCCTCGACACGGCAGCCGATGCCCGCCGAGGCGTGCAGCATGGCCGAGAGCTGATCCGGCGTCAGGGCGCGCTTGGTGAGGCTCCGCATGACCCGCATGGTATGAGAGCGCTCCCACGCCTGTCCCGGGTCCGGCACCGTGAAAGGATCGCGGTCATGCGCGACCAGACGATCGGCGAGTTCCTGGAGCAGTTGTCCGCGCGGGTGCCGGTGCCGGGCGGAGGCGCGTCCGCGGCGCTGCACGCGGCCCAGGGCGCCGCCCTCGTGGCGATGGTCGCCCGCTACACCACGGGCGAGCGGTACGCGGAGCACGGCGCCGCCGTCGGGCGGATCGCCGAGGCCGCCGACGAACTGCGCGAGGCGGCCCTGCGCCTGGCCGCCGAGGACGCCGCCGCCTTCACCGCCGTCACCGACGCCTACCGGCTGCCCAAGGGCAGCGACGGGGAGAAGGCGGCCCGCTCGGCCGCCGTCGCCGCCGCGCTGGAGGGCGCGGCCCGCCCGCCGGCCGAGGTCGTCGCCGTCGCCGAGCGCGTGGTGGCGCTCGCCGAGGAGCTGCTGCCGATCGCCAACCGCAACCTCCTGTCGGACGTCGCCGCCGCCACGGAGGCGGCCCGCGCCGCCGCCGGAACCGCGCGCGTCAACATCGAGATCAACCTCGGCGGCATCAAGGACGGGACGGTCCGGGCCGGGTTCTCGGCGACCGCCGACGCGGTCGGCGCGCTCGTGGACCGCGCCGACCGCGTGACGGAGGCCGTACGCCAGGAGATCGCCAAGTGAGCCCCGCACTCGCCCTGTCGGGCAAGGAACTGGCCGCGGCCCTCCGGGAGGAGACGACGGCCCGCGCCGCCGCGCTGACGGAGGGGGGCCGGCCGCCCCGGCTCGCGGTCGTGGTCGCGACCGCCGACGAGTCCAGTGCCTGGTATGTGCGCTCCATCGCGCGCGCCGCCGCCAAGTGCGGCATCGCCTGCGACATCCGCGACCTCGGTCCGGACGCGTCCGCCGCCGCCCTGCGCGCCGAACTCGCCCGGCTCAGCGAGGACGAGGCCGTCCACGGCATCATCCTGCAGACCCCGCTGCCGGCGGGCGCGGCCCTGGAGGACCTTGCGTCGGCCATCGCGCCGGGCAAGGACGTCGACGGCGCCAACCCGGTGAGTCTCGGCCGTCTCGCCGCGCGGCTGCCGGCGTTCGCCCCGGCCACGGCGGAGGCGGTCGTCGCGCTCCTTGAGCACCACGGGATCGAGCTCACCGGGCGGCACGTCGCCGTCGTCGGCCGCTCCACGGTGGTCGGCAAGCCCGCGGCGCTCCTGCTGCTCGACCGGAACGCCACCGTGACCGTGTGCCATTCACGCACCCCCGACCTGCCCGCCGTCACCGGCCGGGCGGACGTCGTCGTCGCCGCGGCCGGCCGTCCCGGGCTCATCACGGCCGCCCATGTGCGCCCCGGGGCCGTCGTGATCGACGTGGGGACCAACCCGACGCCCGAGGGCGGGCTCGTCGGCGACGTGGACGCCGCCTCGGTCACCCCGCACGCGGGCGCGCTCACCCCCGTTCCCGGCGGCGTCGGCCCGGTCACCACCGCCCTGCTCCTGCGGCACGTGGTGCAGGCGGCGGAATAGCGCACGCGGGGCCGTCGAGGCCTACCCCGCACGGGAGTTCACGCAGGCGGCACGGCGATCGCGGGCCGCGCCGCCCCGGCCGCGACGGGAACCGGTCCCGGGAGCACGCCCCCACGGGGGCGCGCGGCTACACCCGTCACGCCGGGTGGCACAAGCCCTACACACGTGCTCTGTTCCCGGACTACTTTCGTATGGCAATCTCATCTACACGTCGTACGCTCAGGCCGCACGGGCCCCGTACGCCCTTTCCGCCCCCTCCTTCCGTTCCTCACCGCTGGTAATGGCTCGTTTCCCGCTGTTTCACAGGACCGACGAAGAGAAGACCGCTGTGGCGCCCCTGCCCCTCACTCTTGCGGCTCGTCTGCTGCCCACCGCCGTGCTCGCCATCGTCGGCTGGACGATGGCCTCCTCGTCCCAGCACGACGCCGCGACGCCCTCGGCCGGCGGCTCCCCGGCACGGCCGTCGACGCCGTCCGGCGGTTCCGGCTCCTCGAACGCGCCGGACTCCCCCGGCAGCTCCGGCGCCCCGTCGATCACGTACACCAAGCCGCCCGCACCCTGCACGGCGATGCGGGCGGCCACGATCAAGAAGCTGGTGCCCCAGGCCAAGACGGCCGGCAAGCCGCTCTCCCTCACCGACCCCTCGCACCGCACGGGCTGCTCCTGGAACGCCCTCAAGGGCTTCGACTACCGCTGGCTGGACGTGACCTTCGAGGTCGCCGCGGGCGGCAACGGGCAGAGCGCGGAGAAGGCGGCGCAGGCCTCCTACGACCGGTCCAAGAAGCCGAACCCCGCGCAGGGGATCGGCGACGAGGCGTCCGTGTCGGTCCAGGTGACCACGGAGGACGGACAGCAGACGCGCGAGGCGGTCGTGGTCTTCCGCAAGGGCAACGCGGTGGTCACCGTCACCTACAACGGCAGCGACTTCGAGTCCAAGAAGGCGCCCGGCGTCTCCGAGGTGCGCGACGGCGCGCTGACCGCGGCCAAGGACGCCCTGGCCGGACTCGCCAAGGCGGCGACCTCCGCCACCGGCGACCAGAGCGCCTGACCCCTCCTCCTTTCCTCTCCCGCGGGCGAGGAAAGGCGACCGGCGCCACGTGGTCGGCGGCGCGGCCGGGCACGGGACCGGGGCAGACGGGGCGGCGATCGACGCGACCTGCCCCTGGAGGATCCCCCGCACTGTGGCGGCCGCGCGGGGACGGCTGCGCAGCTCGCCGAGCGCGGACAGCAGCACCCCGTCCGGCCCGGCACCCGGGCCCCGGGCACCCGCCGCTGCGGGAAGGCGGGGACGACCGGTGGTGACGAGGCCCGCGCGCGGGGGTCGTGGGACTCCGCGTCGCCCGGTCCGGCGGCACCCCGCACGACGTGACCCCCGCACGGTGGGCGGGCCCCTCCTGACGCGTGCACCGTGCGGAAGCCCGCCGCCGCCCCGCCTATGCTCCAGTCATGGCCCGGCACCGCAGGCGCGTACCGGCGATAGCGAAAGGCAGCACGACATGAGCCCCCGTACCGCAGTCGTCACCGGAGCGAGCAGCGGCATCGGCGCCGCCACCGCCCGCCGGCTCGCCGAAGCCGGCTGTCACGTCGTCCTCACCGCCCGCCGCGCCGACCGGCTCGACGCCCTCGCCAAGGAGCTCACCGCCGCCGGCCACTCGGCCGCCGCCGTCGCCCTCGACGTCACCGACCGTGCCGCGGTCGACGCGTTCGCCGACTCCCTCGACCGCTGCGACGTGCTCTTCGCGAACGCCGGAGGAGCGCTGGGCGCCGACCCCGTCGCGACCGCCGATCCCGACGAGTGGCGGACGATGTACGAGGTGAACGTGCTGGGCGTGCTCCACTCGGTGCAGGCGCTGCTGCCGAAGCTCATCGCCTCCGGCGACGGCACCGTGGTGATCCTGTCCTCCACCGCGGGCCTGACCCCCTACGAGGGTGGCGGCGGCTACGTCGCCGCCAAGCACGGCACGCACGCCCTCGCCGGCACACTGCGCCTGGAACTGCTCGGCGAGCCGGTCCGAGTCGTCGAGATCGCGCCCGGCATGGTCAAGTCCGAGGGCTTCGCCCTCACCCGCTTCCACGGCGACGAGGAGAAGGCCGCCGCGGTCTACGCGGGCGTCGCCGAACCGCTGACCTCGGACGACATCGCCGACGCCGTCACCTGGGCGGTCACCCGCCCCGCCCATGTGAACGTCGACCTCATGGTCGTCCGCCCGCGCGCCCAGGCCGCCCAGCACCGCGTCCACCGCGTCCAGCGCGAGGACTGACCGGGACGGCAGAGCGCCCCGGGGTCCCCCGGGCCGGCATCACCGGCCCGGGGGACCGCGGGGAAGGCACCTCAGCCCTTCACGCAGACGACCTGCTTGAGCTTCGCCACCACCGCGACCAGGTCCCGCTGCTGCTCGATGACCTTGTCGATGGACTTGTACGCGCCGGGGATCTCGTCCACGACGCCCGAGTCCTTGCGGCACTCGACTCCCCGGGTCTGCTCCTCCAGGTCCCGCGTGGAGAACCGCTTCTTCGCCGCGTTGCGGCTCATCCGGCGGCCCGCGCCGTGCGAGGCGGAGTTGAAGGCGTCGGGGTTGCCCAGGCCGCGGACGATGTAGGAACCGGTGCCCATGGAGCCGGGGATGATGCCGTAGTCGCCGCTGCCGGCCTTGATCGCGCCCTTACGGGTCACGAGCAGGTCGACCCCGTCGTAGCGCTCCTCGGAGACGTAGTTGTGGTGGCAGGAGATCACCTGGTCGAAGCTGACCTTCGCCTTGCGGAACTCGCGCCGCACGACCTCCTGGAGCAGCGCCATCATGATCGCGCGATTGCGCTTGGCGTAGTCCTGGGCCCAGAACAGGTCGCGGCGGTACGCCTCCATCTGCGGGGTGTCCGCGACGAAGACGGCGAGGTCGCGGTCGACCAGGTCCTGGTTGTGGGGCAGCTTGTGGGCCTCGCCGATGTGGTGCTCGGCGAGTTCCTTGCCGATGTTGCGCGAACCCGAGTGCAGCATGAGCCAGACGGCGCCGGACTCGTCGAGGCACACCTCGATGAAGTGGTTGCCGGAACCGAGGGTGCCCATCTGCTGCAGCGCGCGTCCGTGGCGGAAGCGCACGGCCTCGGCGAGGTCGTCGAAGCCGTCCCAGAAGTCGTCCCAGCCGCCGGCCGGCAGGCCGTACAGCCGGCCGGGGTCGACCGCCTCGTCGTGCATGCCCCGGCCCACCGGGATGGCCTGCTCGATCCTGGAGCGCAGCCGCGACAGGTCGCCGGGCAGGTCGCCCGCCGTGAGGGAGGTCCTGACGGCGCTCATCCCGCAGCCGATGTCGACGCCGACGGCGGCGGGGCAGACCGCGCCGCTCATCGCGATGACGGAGCCGACCGTGGCGCCCTTGCCGAAGTGGACGTCGGGCATGACCGCGAGGCCCTTGATCCACGGGAGCGAGGAGACGTTCCTCAGCTGCTGCATCGCGACGTCCTCGACCGAGGCCGGGTCGGTCCACATGCGGATCGGCACCCGGACGCCGGGCACCTCGGTGTAGGTGGGTCTGGACGTGGATCCGGACATGGACATGGACATCTGCCTTTCCCCCAGGGGTGGTTCATGGAACGGTTCAACCAACAAAGCACTTAAAAACGGATAAAGGCCACACATCAATGAAAAACGAAATCAGGGAGGAAGTCATCCATACAGCCCCCGGGCCCGGCGACGGCCGCGGCCGGTGCGGTAGACATTGTGTCTACTCGGCGTCGTCCCCCGCCAAGGGATTTACACGAGCGCCGGGCCACCGCCGGAGGAAGGGGCCACGTCAGTGCAGCCATCGGGAGACCGCTCCAACCGGGTCCGGGCACTGCTGAGCGGAACGTGCGCCGTGTCGCTCGCCGCCGTGGCGCTGGCCGGCTGCAGCGGCTCCGACGGTGCCGGGAGCGGCACGGCCGCCGCGGACGCGGCCAACGGCGGGCAGACCGTCGCCGCGGCCCCGCCCGGCAAGTACCGCGTGCTGCCGGAGCCGTGCGGCTCGGTGTCCGCCGGCACCATCGCCTCACTCGTGCCGAACGCGGCCGATCCCGACGGGGAGGCGAGCGTGACCTTCGACACGGACCGCAAGGTCGGTTGCAAGTGGACGGGGCGCACCGCCCTCGGCAACCGCTACCTCCAGATCGACCTGGAGCGCGTGGTGTCGTACGACTCTGCGGTCAGTGACGACGACCAGGCCGCGACCGACTACCGCACCCGCGCGACGGACGCCGGCATCCCCCTCGCGCCCGCCGACGGCGGGCCGGGGGCGCCCACTCCGCCCGGCGCCCCGACGTCCTCGACGAGCCCCAGTTCGACCGGGGTTTCCGCACCGCCGAGCAGCAGCCCGTCCGGCATCCCGCAGGACGTCGCGCCGCGCTTCCTGGACGGCCTCGGGGACGACGCCTTCCTCGACGACGCGCTGCGCACCCGGGACTCCGGGGTGCACCGCGACGTGACCGTCGTCTTCCGGATCGCCAACGTCCTGGTGACCGTCGGCCTCTCCCAGTGGTCCACGGACAAGTCGGTCGAACCGCCCAGTCCGGACCTGCAGGCCGGTGCCCGTCAGGTGGCCGCGGAACTGGCAGATCAACTGGACGAATGAGGCGATCCGCGTAGTCTGGCCGTTTGTGCCACGCCAGGACACGCGGAAAGTGAGCGAAGGATCCATGCACCGATCAGCCCCCCGTCTCGCCCGTCTGCTCGCCTGTGCGGCCGTGCCGGTGACGCTCGTCGCCGCCTGCTCCTCCGGCTCGGACTCGCCGAAGGGGACCGCCGGCGCCGACAAGGCGGCACCCTCCGCCTCCCCCTCGGGATCGCCCACGGCCTCCGCCTCACCGGCCGTCGCCCCGGCGAAGTACACGCAACTGCCCGCCGCCTGCAAGGCCGTCGGCGCCAGGACCGTCGCCTCACTGGTCCCGAAGGCGAAGAAGGCCGCCGGCACGCCGGCCGGCTCCGGCTCCGCCGACGAGCGCGGCGGCTGCTCCTGGAACGGCCTGAACGGCTACCAGTACCGCTGGCTGGACGTGTCGCTCCAGCGCTACGACTCCGTGGCCGGTCTCGGCTCCGCCGAGCAGCAGGCCACCAGGCGCTACAACGAGCTGGTCGCGCAGGCGAAGGCCGCCAAGGGCGCCACGAGCGAGACCGTCACGGCGTCCGGCACCTGGGACACGGGCACCGCGGTGACCTCCAAGGCCACGAAGGACAAGGAGGAGTACCAGGACGTCACAGTCGTCGCACGCTCCGGAAACGCCGTCGTCGCGCTCTCCTACAACGGCGCCGGCCTGGAGGACGCCAAGACCCCCAAGGCCGACGATCTCCGGAAGAACGCGCTCAAGGCGGCCAAGGAAGCCGTCGCCTCGGTCGCGGCGGCGAACGCGTAACAACTCCCCCCTCGCCGTACCGATTCACCACGTTTGTACGACAAGCCCATTGACCCGTGTGGCAGGCTGGGCAGGCCAGTTTCCGAGCCTGGGAGGGTCGCGGGTGTCCGCGATACGCATGAACCGGACGCACCGCATCCTGGTCGGTGTGGTGGTCGCCGGAGCGGTGATCATCGCAGCGATCGGCTTCGCGGGCTCGTACGCGGCGGTGCGCGAACTCGCGCTCGCCAAGGGATTCGGCTGGTTCGCCAACGTCTTCCCGATCGGTGTCGACGCGGGGATCGTGGTCCTGCTCGCGCTGGACCTGTTGCTGACCTGGCTGCGCATCCCCTTCCCGCTGCTGCGCCAGACCGCGTGGCTGCTCACCGCGGCCACCATCGCCTTCAACGGTGCGGCGGCCTGGCCCGACCCGCTCGGCGTCGGGATGCACGGCATCATCCCGATCCTCTTCGTGGTGTCGGTGGAGGCGGCCCGGCACGCGATCGGCCGGGTCGCCGACATCACCGCCGACAAGCACATGGAGTCGGTCCGGCTCGCGCGCTGGCTGCTGGCGCCGCTGCCGACCTTCCGCCTGTGGCGCCGCATGAAGCTGTGGGAACTGCGCAGCTACGACGAGGTCATCCGGCTGGAGCAGGAACGTCTCGTCTACCAGGCCCGGCTGCGGGCGCGCTACGGCCGCGCCTGGCGCCGCAAGGCCCCGGTGGAGTCGCTGATGCCGCTGCGGCTCGCCCGCTTCGGCGTCCCCCTCACCGAAACCGGCCCCGTCGGGCTCGCCGCGGCCGGCATCGAACTCCCGGCGGTCCCGGCGGTCCCGGCGCCCACCGCGCTGCCCGCCCCGGCCCCGGTCGCCGCCCAGGCCCCGGCACCGGAGGCCGCCCCGTACGCCGAGGAGTACCCGGTCCCGGAGCCCGCCCCCGAACAGGCTCCCGAGCCGGCGCAGTTCACTCCCGCGCAGGCCGCCGTACCGTTCCAGGCACCGGCGCAGCCCCAGCCCCAGCCGCAGGCCCCGGTCGCCGCCCAGGCCCCGGCACCGGCGCCCGCTCCCGCGCCCGTCCCGCAGCCCGAACCCCTCACCGCACCGGTCGGCGCGGGCAACCGCCGGCGCAACCTCGCCGACGGCAGCGGCGTGATCCCCACCCCGCGCGTCGAGTACGCGCCGGAGCCCGAGCCGGAGTACTTCGCCGAGCCGGAACCGGAGCCCGTCGTCGAGGACATGGGCCGCGAGGAGCTGTACGACCGGGCCTTCCGGGCGTACCACCAGCAGTTCGGCGCCTTCCCCAACGCCCGCCAGTTCGGCCTGCTGCTGCAGGACCGGTACGGCATCTCCAGCCCCAACGGCGGCCCGCTGAGCGAGAGCACGCTGCGCCCCTACGTCCGCGAGCTGCGCCGCCGGCTCGAGCTCGACGGCCAGTACGCCTCCTAGGGCGTGGGGGCGGGGGTGAGCGCCGCGACGACGTCCGCCGCCGCCAGCAGCCGCACCCGCGCCGCGTCCAGCCCCGCCGGGTGGAGGGCGAACACCTCGGCGCCCTCCGGCAGTTCGAGGTCGCCGCGGAGCAGCCAGGCCAGCCGCGCCCGGCCGAGCTCCTCGCGCGCGTCAACGCCGTCAGCCCCGTCGGAGCCGTCCGCGTCGGGCGTGCCGATCCGGGCCGCGAACCCCGCCACCGGCTCCCCGGCACGGCGCCGGTAGGCGGTCAGCGAGCCGTCCGCGTGCCGCAGCAGCACGGTGGCGGCGCGGGCCGCCGCCTGCCACACGGCCAGTTCGCCCAGGCCCACACGGGCGCCGGAGGCGAACAGGGCGGTGAGGCTCCTGGCGAGCAGGGCGAGGTCGTCCCCGTGCCGTGCGACCGAGTGGTCGGTGCCGGTCACGCCCGAGACCACGTCCAGCCACCGCATGGTGCGGTTCACCACGTCGACGACCAGCGGCACGCTCGCGCGGGCCCGGCCGGTCAGGTCGTAGCGCTGCTCCACGGCACGGGCGTCGAAGACCGGCCCGTCGTCGCCGGGCAGGTCGCGGGCCATGAGCCCGGCGAACGCCTCGGGCAGTGCCTCGAACGGGACGTTGTTGAACGAGAAGACCACCGCCACCACATGGCGGACCCCGGCGGCCGCCAGCGCGTCCAGGTCGAGGTCGACGAACTCCGCCGCCCCCTGCGGCGCCGGGGCGCTGGTCAGGTCGCCCGAGTGCACGGCGGCGTCCGCCCCGAACCGCAGGCGGGTGTAGTCGCAGTGGCCGACCGCGTTCCACTCGGCGTCGAACAGCGCCGTGGACAGGTCCAGGTCGGTCCGGCCGGATTCCTCGCTCTCCATCCAGTGCAGGAACAGCCGCAGGCTCCTCCCGTCAGGGACGGGCAGTTCGCTGCCGCGCGGCAGCGTCACCAGGGCCCGAGCGGCCGTGCGCTCGGTGAACGGCGCGATCAGTCCGTCCAGGCCGGCGTCCACGACGGCGACGTCGGCTGCCTCCGCCTCCGCCGCCCGCCGCAGCACCTCGGCCTCCAGCAGGGCGACGGCCCGCCCGATGACGTCCGCCCCGATCGGCAGCCGGTCGTCCTGCGCCAAATGCACCTTGGCCGTGCCGCCCTTGGGGAAGAACACGCGTGTGGCGGCCGCGCGGGGACGGCTGCGCAGCTCGCCGAGCGCGGACAGCAGCACCGCGGGCGTCACCCGCGCCACCACGGGCTCCAGCGCGGACAGGACCGTGTCCGCGTCCTCGGCGGCGGACAGCCGCAGCAGGTGGTCCAGGCGGCGCACGAACTCGCCCGGCCGCTGCGCCAGCAGCGCGACGGCCGCCGGCACGTCCATGGCGTCCAGCGCGGCCTCGACCCGGCTCGCCCAGCCGCGTACCCGGACCGTGGTCCCGGTCGCGTCGACCCGCGCGTCCGAACCGGCCGCCGTCCGCAGGGTCGCGGTCAGGGCGTCGCCGTCCGCGAGCCGGGTGTCGCGCAGCGCCGCGACGGCCAGCGCCGCCCGGGGGAAACGGTCCGCGTACTCGAAGGGGTGCAGCAGTTCCGCGACCCGCAGCCACGCGTGCCGGTACCGGCGCATGTCCTGCACGGCGAGGTCGGGGGCCAGCCCCTCCAGCACGCCGAGCAGGGCGCGGCGCAGCGGCCTGGGCACCGAGACGAAGCGCGGCAGGTCGACCAGGCCGGGGTCGCCGCCGGAGCGCACGGCGAGCAGCCGCAGGATGTCGGTCGCCGTGTCGATGCGGGCCGTCACGGCGGGGAGGGTCGTCCCGTACGCGCCGGCGTCGTCCAGCAGCCGGGCCAGGACGCGCGCCTTGGTCTCCCGGCCGGGGATGTGCTCCGGCAGCCAGGACACATCTGCCGGGTCGCGGGTCTCCGTCAGCGCGAGGAGATCGTCGGCGTCCTGCGGGCTTAGGGCTCCGGGCCGGGCGAGGAGCCCGTGGATCTCCCGCACGGCGTCCGCGTCCCGGGCGGCGAGGTCGCCGCCGTGGTGCAGTACGCGCAGCCGCTCGGGGAGGGCGCGCCGCCGGCCGCCGAAGCGGCGCGGCCGGCGGGGCCGCAGGAAGGGGTCGTCCGCGTCGATCCGGCGGTGGCAGACCGGGCACGCGGAGAGGTCCGCGCCGTCGAAGCAGCTCCGGCACACCAGGTGCGCGCAGGGCGATACGGCATGGACGGAGCCCTCCGTGCCGCACCGCACGCACGGCTGCTCCGGGTACTGGAAGAGCACGGTCAGCACGCGCTCGACGTAGAAGGCGAAGGTGTCCCGGGGCGTGCTCGCCGGGAAGTCTCGGAACAGCGGCACGTGGGGCCGGTCAGCGCCCAGCGCCTGGTCGATGTCGGCCAGCAGCGCACGGCCCGCCGCGGTCAGCGCGGTCTCGCCGCGCCCGGCGAGCGCTTCGCGCAGGGCGGACGACATCAGGTAGCCGCGGTCCAGCAGATCGGCCTCCAGCAGCGCCACCCCGGCGGCGGTGCCGAGCGACGCCCCCGCCGTGGCGGCGGGCAGGTACACGGCTCCGCGGCGGGCGAGCATGACGGCCGCGAGCGGGCGCGGAACGTGCGTGGTGGCTGCGGTGGTGGTCGTGAACATCGCTGTGTCTCCCCCTGGTTGACCTCAGGGCGGGAAGTGGGCGCGCTGAAATCCATCGCAGGAATGCGACGTCGCAGTGAGAAGGAAGTACGCCCGTGAGCCGCCCCGGGTCCGGTCCGGTCGCCGGACCGGTGACGCCGGTTGCGTGCGCGGGGCGGGAAGGGTGCGCACTTTTTAATCCGTGACAGGGAAGAGAAGGAAGCACGCCAGGAGCCGCCCCGCGCTGGACGACCATAACGCGCCGCACACCACGGCGCGTTCGAATTTTCTGGCTCGTGCACGCGCAAAGGCGGCGGGTGGCCGGGCCACCCACCGCCTCCGTCTGCGTCCGCGTAAGCGCGCGTTCTCGCTCAGCTCGCCGCGAGCAGCTCCCGTACCCGCTCCTGGCCCACGGCCAGCAGCAGGGTGGGCAGCCGCGGACCGGTGTCCCGGCCGACCAGCAGGTTGTAGAGCAGGGCGAAGAACGAGCGCTGGGCCGCCTTCAGCTCCGGCGTCGGCTTGGCGTCCGGCGCGAAGCCCGCCTGCGTCTTCGGCACGCCGTAGACCAAGGTGGTCAGCCCGTCCAGCGACCAGTGCTCGGGCAGCCCGTCCACCAGCAGCTTCAGCGCCTCGCGCTCCTCGCCGGACAGCGCGGCCAGGGCCGCCGCGTCGGGCTCGGTGCGAACCTGGGTACGGGCCTCCGGCTCGACGTGGGTGTTGACCCAGTGCTCGGCGCAGTCCAGCCGCGGCCGGGCGTCGTCCAGGGAGGCCAGCGGCCGCTCCTGGTCGAGGTCGCGCAGGATGCGCAGCGTCTGCTCCTCGTCGCCGGTCGTGATGTCCACGACCGAGGCGAGGGTGCGGTACGGCAGCTTGTGCCCGGTGGTCGGGAGTTCCCCGCTCGCCGTGCGCGCGGCCCGCGAGTGCACGGCGACGTCGACCGGCGCGGCCGTGCCCTCGGCGACCTTGCGCTCCAGCGCGTCCCACTCGTCGTAGGTGCGGGAGATCTCGTCGCCGAAGGAGATGTTGAACGCCTGGTTCGGCCGGCGGCGGGCGTACAGCCAGCGCAGCAGCTGCGGCTCCATGATCTGCAGCGCGTCGGCCGCGATCGGCACACCGCCCTTGGAGCTGGACATCTTGGCCATGCCGCTGATGCCCACGAAGGCGTACATCGGGCCGATGGGCGGCTCGGCGCCGAAGATCTCGCGCACGAGCTGCTGGCCGACCATCCACGAGGAGCCGGGCGACTGGTGGTCGACGCCGGACGGCTCGAAGTCCACGCCCTTGAAGGCCCAGCGCATCGGCCAGTCGACCTTCCAGACCAGCTTGCCGCGGTCGAACTCGCTGAGCCGCACGGTCTCGCGGTTGCCGCAGGCCTGGCACTCGTAGGTGAGCTCGGTGGTGTCGTCGTCGTAGGCGACGACGGTGGTCAGGTCCTTGTCGCAGGCCGAGCAGTAGGGCTTGTACGGGAAGTACTCGGGGGCCTGCTCCAGTGAGGCCTCCTCGTCGTCCTGCTCCTCGCCGCCCGCCTTCTTCTTCGTCCGGTAGCGGCCGAGCACCTCGTCGATCCGCCGGCGCTCGCGCATCGCGTGCAGGATCTGCTCGCGGTAGGTGCCGGAGGTGTACTCGACGGTCTGGCTGATCTCGGTGACCTCGACGCCGAGCGCCGCCAGCGCCTCGCGGAAGGGCGCCTTGAAGTGGTCGGACCAGCTCGCGTGCGGGCTGCCCTCGGGCGCCGGGACGGCGGTCAGCGGCTTGCCGATGTGCTCGGCGTACGACGGGTCGTAGCCGGCCGGGACCTTGCGGTACCGGTCGAAGTCGTCCCACGACAGGATGTGCTCGCAGGGCACGCCGCGCCGCTTGATCTCGTCGGCGACCAGGTGCGGGACCATGATCTCGCGGAGGTTGCCCAGGTGGATCGGCCCGGACGGGCTGATTCCGGAAGCGACGACGATTTTCTTGCCCGGAGCCCGCCGCCCGGCTTCCGCAATGACGTCGTCCGCGAAGCGGGCGACCCAGTCGGCCTCGGTGCTCTGAGCCACTGTCTCGACTTCCTTCCACCAGTGCAGCGGGTAGCTCGGTACCCGGCAATTGTCCCAGAGAAAAATGAGTGGTAGCGCGTGGGATACTGAGGGTTGATCTCTGATCCCTCTCAGGAAGCACCCATCCCATGGCCTCGGTCAACTCGCTTTCCGCCACGATCCAGCAGCGCGTCGCTGACGCCCTCGGTGCCGACCCGCTGCTGCGACGTAGCGACCGGGCCGACTTCCAGGCCAACGGTGTGCTGGGCCTCGGCAAGCGGAACAAGGCGAACCCCCGCGAGCTGGCCGCCGAGGTCGTGGCCGCTCTTCCGGCCGACGACGGCCTCATCGCCGACATCGAGGTCTCCGGCCCCGGCTTCCTCAACATCACCGTCGCCGACTCCGCGATCACCCGGACGCTGGCCGCCCGGGCCGCCGACGACCGGCTCGGCGTGCCCGCCAAGGCCGACCCCGGCATCACGGTGATCGACTACGCACAGCCGAACGTGGCCAAGGAGATGCACGTCGGCCACCTGCGGTCCTCCGTGATCGGCGACGCGCTCGTCAAGATCCTGGAGTTCGAGGGCGAGACGGTGATCCGGCGCCACCACATCGGCGACTGGGGCACCCAGTTCGGCATGCTCATCCAGTACCTGGTCGAGCACCCGCACGAGCTGGACCACGACTCCGCGGGCGGCGCCGGCGACGAGGAGGCCGGCGAGGCCTCCATGTCGCGCCTCAACCGGCTCTACAAGGACTCGCGCGCCCTCTTCGACGCCGACGACGACTTCAAGACGCGGTCACGGAACCGGGTCGTGGACCTGCAGGCCGGCGAGCCGGAGACGCTGGCGATGTGGCAGCGGTTCGTCGACGAGTCGAAGATCTACTTCAACTCGGTCTACGACAAGCTCGACATCGCGATCCGGGACGAGGACGTCGTCGGCGAGTCCGGCTACAACGACATGCTCGTCGAGACCTGCACGCTGCTGGAGAAGTCCGGCGTCGCCGTGCGGTCCAACGGCGCGCTCTGCGTCTTCTTCGACGACATCAAGGGCAAGGACGGCGAGCCGGTCCCGCTCATCGTGCAGAAGGCCGACGGCGGCTTCGGCTACGCCGCGACCGACCTGTCGGCGATCCGGAACCGCACCGCCGACCTGCGCGCGAACACGCTGCTGTACGTGGTCGACTTCCGGCAGGCCCTGCACTTCAAGATGGTCTTCGAGACCGCCAAGCGGGCCGGCTGGCTCACCGACGAGGTCAAGGCGCTCCACATCCCGTTCGGCGCGCTGCTGGGCAAGGACGGCAAGCCGTACAAGACCCGGTCCGGCGAATCCTTCCGGCTGGTCGACCTGCTGGACGAGGCGGTGGAGCGGGCGGGCGCGGTCATCGAGGACAAGAGCGGCGGCCTCCTCACCCCCGAGGAGATCGCCGACCGGGCCAAGGAGGTCGGCATCGGCGCGATCAAGTACGCCGACCTGTCCACCTCCCTCGGCCGGGACTACGTCTTCGACCTCGACCGGATGGTCTCGCTCAACGGCGACACGAGCGTGTACCTGCAGTACGCGTACGCCCGTACCCAGTCGATCCTGCGGAAGTCGGGCGACGCCAAGCCGGTCGCCCACCCCGAGCTGCCGCTGGCCCCGGCCGAGCGCGCGCTCGGGCTGCTGCTGGACGAGTTCGCGGAGACCCTGGCGAGCGTGTCCGAGACGTACGAGCCGCACAAGCTGGCCTCGTACCTCTACGCGCTGGCCTCGACGTTCACCACGTTCTACGACCAGTGCCCGGTCGTGAAGCCGGAGCCCGCTCCGGACGTCAAGGAGAACCGGCTCCTGCTCTGCGACCTGACCGCCCGCACCCTGCGCCAGGGCATGGCACTGCTCGGCATCCGCACCCCCGAGCGCCTCTGACGCACCCCGCGTCCGCACGACGGCGGCCCCGGGAAGAGCAACCGCTCTCCCCGGGGCCGCCGTTGTCAGTGGTCACCCCTGCATTCCCGACCATGGCGACGCTCCCCAACCAACTCCCCAAGCTCGCGCAGGACCCGACCGGCCGGTGTCTGGGCCTCGACCTCCCGCCCGGCAGCCTGGTCGACGCGACGTGCGACGGCCCCTGGCACGCACCGTTGCTCTGGCACGCGGACGGGCCCGCCGCGCCCGACGCCTGGGAGCGGCTGCTGCCCGCGCGCATGTCGGCGGGCCTGCATCCGGTGCTGCTCTCGATGGCCCCGGTCATGCCCGCCACCAGGGAGTTGTCCCCCGGGATGATGTCGTACCCCGGCGACCACGACGCCGAGGACGTGCTGGCCGGCTTCTGGGGCTTCGAGGAGGATTGCGACACGCGCGACGCCGAGATGGTCGCCCCCTTCGGCCGGGAGTGGCCCGGCCTCGCCCCGGCACGGGAGTTCGAGGCCGACCCGGACGTGAGGGCGGCGGAGGTCGCGGCGTCGGTGATCGGTGCGGGACGGCTCGAGGATCCCCGCGTTGCCCTGGTTCCGGCCCGGCGCAGTGCCGACGTGCCCGCGGCCATGGGCTGGGCCGGCCCGCTCAACCACGAGAACGACGTGGGCCGGCTCTGCGCCGTGCTGCGTTCCTGGGAGGACCGCTTCGGCGTGCGGGTCGTGGCCCTCGCCTTCGACGTCCTGGTGCTCTCCGTGGCCGCACCGCCGGCGGACCTGGCGGAGGCCGAGGCGACGGCCGCCGAGCACTTGGCCTTCTGCCCGGACAACATCACCCAGGGCAGCGGTTCCCTCCACACGTACGCGAAGTCCTTGCTGGGCGAGGTGTGCTGGACCTTCTGGTGGGACTAGCGGCCGCCCGGGCACAAGGCAGGGGCGCCCTCCCCCGAGTCGGAAGGGCGCCCCTGCGATGTCATCCGTCAGCGGTGGTGACCCCAGCGGTGGCCCCAGTGGTGACGACCGTGGTGACGGTGGTGACGGTGGTGGCCCCAGCGGTCGTGGCGGTGGCCCCGGTCGCGACCCCAACGGTCGCCGTAGTCGTTGCCACGGTCGCCGTAGCCGTTGCCACGGTCGTGCGTCACGTGAGCTGCCGCCTTGGGCGCCACCTCGGTGGCGGCGCTGGCAGCCGTGGCGCCACCCATCAAAACGGCGGCCGCGACACCCAGCGCGGCGGCAAATCGGGAAGCCCGCATTGCGGTCTCCTTTCTCGGCGGCGCTTGCGCGTCCGCCCCGGTTTGGACAACCCGATACTTCCCGGCGATATGCCCCTTTCATTCGGGATAGGGGGCAAACCCACTTGATGTAACGAAATATCACCTTGGCGGGAACCGGAGTACGGCGTGGCGGCGTCCCGCGTGCCCAGGCACCCTCCGGTCGGCGTCCGCGACGGAAAACCCCTGGTGGCGGGCTTGGAGCGGCCCTCGCGCGGTGCCCGCACGCCCGACCCCGCGCACAGGTGTCCGGGCCCGGTCGGGCAGCACGGGGCCTCTGCGGGGCCTGTGGCGGACCGGGCGGCGCGGGCCGGGGCGCAGTGCAGCGCGAGCGCCACGACGGCGACGCTCCCCAGGGCACGGCAATCCCGCGGGCGCAGGAGCGCGCCACGCATGCCCGAAGCGGACGACGCCCGCCCGGGTGAGCACGGCCACGGCGACGCCCGGCCCGCGGCTGACGCGCCAGGGTGCTGCTCCGCTTTGCGGGGGCCTTGCGGCCCCCCCTGCCGCGGCGGCGCATGCGGCACGGCCCCAGCAGCACTGCGGTCTGTCGATGCCGACGCAAAACCCGCCGTCCAAGGGCCCGTTGGCCCGGCGCGCCGGGCCCCGCGCGGTCAGAGCTGCTGCGCGACCTCGGTCGCCCAGTACGTGAGGATCATCTGGGCGCCGGCCCGGCGGACCGAGGTCAGGGTCTCCATGATCGCGCGGTCGCGGTCGATCCAGCCGCGCTCCGCGGCGGCCTCGACCATCGCGTACTCACCGCTGATCTGGTAGGCCGCGACGGGCACGTCCACCGACTCGGCGACCTTGGCCAGCACGTCGAGGTAGGGCAGCGCGGGCTTGACCATCACCATGTCGGCACCCTCGGCGAGGTCGAGCGCGAGCTCGCGCATCGACTCGCGGAGGTTGGCGGGGTCCTGCTGGTACGTCTTGCGGTCGCCGGTCAGGGACGAGCCGACGGCCTCGCGGAAGGGGCCGTAGAAGGCGGAGGCGTACTTGGCGGTGTAGGCCAGCACGGAGACGTCCTGGTGGCCCGCGGCGTCCAACGCGTCCCGGATGACGCCGACCTGGCCGTCCATCATGCCGCTCGGGCCGACGACGTGGACGCCGGCGTCCGCCTGGACGCGGGCCATCTCGGCGTAGCGCTCCAGGGTGGCGTCGTTGTCGACGCGGCCCTCGGCGTCCAGGACGCCGCAGTGGCCGTGGTCGGTGTGCTCGTCCAGGCACAGGTCGGACATGACCACCAGCGCGTCGCCGACCTCGCTGATCACGTCGCGGATGGCGACCTGCAGGATGCCGTCCGGGTCGGTGCCGGGGGTGCCGATCGCGTCCTTCTTCTCGTCGAGCGGGACGCCGAAGATCATGAAACCGCCGACGCCCGCCTCGACGGCCTCGACGGCGGCCTTGCGCAGGGTGTCGCGGGTGTGCTGGACGACGCCCGGCATGGTCGACAGCGGCACGGGCTCGTGAATGCCTTCACGAACGAACACCGGGAGGATCAGCTCGGCGGGGTGGAGGCGGGTCTCGGCGACCATGCGGCGCATCGCCGGCGTGGTACGCAGGCGGCGCGGGCGCGCGCCGGGGAACTGACCGTAACGAGTACCGCTTCCGCTCATGACCGTGTCGCGCCTCTCCATCGCCGGGGCTTCCGTTCACCACCGTACGCCCGCGCCGGGGGTGCTCTTCCCGACCGGATGTCGGGCCGTACCGGGCCTCCGGGCGTACGCCCGCGGGGCGGCCGGCCGCTCGGGCCGGCCGCCCCGCGGGTGGCGTGGAGAGAAGGCGCGCCGGATCAGACCCGGGCGCGGCGCCGCGAGCCGGGACGGCGCTCGCTGGGCCGGGTGACCGGGTCGCCGGCCGCGACGGCCGCCTCACGGCGCCGTACGCCGAAGTCGGCCAGGGCCTGCGCCAGCGCCTGCACGGACGGCTCGGGAGCCATCACGTCCACCCGCAGCCCGTGCTCCTCCGCCGTCTTGGCGGTGGCCGGGCCGATGCAGGCGATGACGGTGACGTTGTGCGGCTTGCCGGCGATGCCGACGAGGTTGCGCACCGTGCTGGACGAGGTGAACAGCACCGCGTCGAAGCCGCCGCCCTTGATGGCCTCACGGGTCTCCGCCGGCGGCGGCGAGGCGCGCACGGTCCGGTAGGCCGTGACGTCGTCCACCTCCCAGCCGAGCTCCACCAGGCCCGCCACCAGCGTCTCGGTGGCGATGTCGGCGCGGGGCAGGAAGACCCGGTCGATGGGGTCGAAGACGGGGTCGTAGGGCGGCCAGTCCTCCAGGAGGCCGGCCGCGGACTGCTCGCCGCTGGGGACCAGGTCCGGCTTCACGCCGAAGTCCACGAGCGCGCGGGCCGTCTGCTCGCCGACGGCGGCGACCTTTATGCCGGCGAAGGCCCGCGCGTCGAGCCCGTACTCCTCGAACTTCTCGCGCACCGCCTTGACGGCGTTGACCGAGGTGAAGGCGATCCACTCGTACCGCCCGGTGACCAGGCCCTTGACGGCGCGCTCCATCTGCTGCGGGGTGCGCGGCGGTTCGACGGCGATCGTGGGCACCTCGTGCGGCACGGCTCCGTAGGACCGCAGCTGGTCCGAGAGGGAGACCGCCTGCTCCTTGGTGCGCGGTACGAGGACCTTCCAGCCGAACAGGGCCTTGGTCTCGAACCAGGAGAGCAGGTCGCGCTGCGTGGTCGGCTCGCCGACCACGGCTATCGCCGCGATGGGGCCCTCCGGGGTGGGGAGCGCCTTGGTGGCCTTCAGCTCGGCGGCGATGGTGGCCAGCGTGGCGGTCCAGGTCCGCTGCCGGGTGGTGGTGCCGGCGACGGTGACCGTCAGCGGGGTGTCGGGCTTGCGCCCGGCGGACACCAGCTCGGCGGCGGTGGCGGCGACGGTCTGCAGGGTCGTGGAGACCACCACCGTCGCGTCGCTCGCGCCCACCTCGCTCCAGCAGCGGCCGGAGGCGGTGGCGGCGTCTATGAAGCGCACGTTGCCGCTGAGCGGGACACCGGCGTACGCGGGCACGCCGATGGCCGCGGCCACGCCCGGGACCACCTCGAAGGGGATGCCGGCGTGCGCGCAGGCGAGCATCTCGGCGGCGGCCTGGGGGTCGAGTCCGGGGTCGCCCGCGATCGCTCGGACCACCCGCTTGCCGGTGCGCGCGGAGGCCGTGCAAAGCTTGGTCGCGGCGGCCGAAGTGCTCAACTCGCCCTCGGTGAAGGCCGGCTCCGCCGTGTCCACGCCTGCCCGCGCGTGCGTCCGCACGACGTCGAGCACCTGCTGGTCGGCGACCAGCAGATCGGCGCGGGCCAGGGCCTCGACGGCCCGCAGGGTCAGCAGACCCGGGTCACCGGGTCCGGCACCGAGGAAGGTGACGTGCCCGAGGACCGGAAGGGGCGGCGGTCCGTCAGCCGCGCTGCCGGTCGTGGCATCGGCTGCGGTCGTGGTGTTGGTCGCTGCGGCGGCGGTGGGGCTCAATGTACGCGCTCCCCCATAAGACCGGCCGCACCCTTGGCGAGCATCTCGTCGGCGAGCTCGCGGCCCAGGGCCAGAGCTTCCTCGCGAGAGACGGGGGTGGGACCAGTGATGGACATCTGCACCAGCGAGGAGCCGTCGGTGGTCCCGACGACACCGCGCAGGCGCAGCTCGGTGATGGGCTCGTCGGCGCCTGCGAAAGCGGGCTCGGCCAGCGCGCCCACGGGCGCGGAGCAGCCGGCCTCCAGGGCGGCGAGCAGTGCGCGCTCGGCGGTCACGGCGGCCCGGGTGAACGGGTCGTCGAGCACGGCGAGCGCGGAGACGAGTTCTGCGTCGGCCGCAGAGCACTCGACGGCCAGCGCCCCCTGTCCGGGGGCGGGCAGCACGACGTCGGGCGAGATCAGCTCGGTGACCTCCGGCAGGCGCCCCAGCCGGCTCAGGCCGGCGGCGGCCAGGACCACGGCATCGAGGTCGCCCGAGGCAACGTATCCGATGCGCGTGTCCACGTTGCCGCGGATCGGCACGGTCTCGATGCGGACGCCGAGCGAGCGGGCCCAGGCGTTCAACTGCGCCGCCCGGCGCGGCGAGCCGGTGCCGACGCGCGCGCCGCGCGGGTCCATGGCGAGCTGCTCGAACGTGAGGCCGTCGCGGGCCACCAACGCGTCCCGCGAGTCCTCGCGGGACGGGATCGCGGCCAGCGTCAGCCCGTCGGCATCGGCGGTGGGCAGGTCCTTCAGGGAGTGGACGGCGAAGTCGATCTCCCCGTTCAGCAGCGCGTCGCGCAGCGCGGAGACGAACACCCCGGTGCCGCCGATCTGCGCCAGGTGCTCGCGCGAGACGTCGCCGTACGTGGTGACCTCCACCAGCTCCACGTCACGGCCGGTGAGCCGGCGTACCTGGTCGGCGACCATGCCCGACTGCGTCATCGCCAGCGCGCTGCGCCGGGTTCCCAGTTTCAGTGCGGTGGGCCTCGTCATGCCCGCCCTCGATTCGCTTCATTCGTGACGGCACCGGTCGACGCGGCCGGTGACGGGACCACCGGTACGACCGGGGTGTCGGCCCGGCTGACCGCGGCGACCGCCTGCGGGTCCAGGTCGAAGAGTTCGCGCAGCGCGTCAGCGTACCCGGCTCCGCCGGGCTCGCCCGCGAGCTGCTTGACCCGCACGGTGGGCGCGTGGAGGAGCTTGTCCACCACGCGGCGCACGGTCTGGGTCACCTCGGCGCGCTCGCGCTCGCCGAGGCCGGGCAGCCGGCCGTCCAGCCGGGTGAGCTCGGTGGCGACCACGTCGGCGGCCATGGCGCGCAGGGCGACGACGGTCGGCGTGATGTGCGCGGCGCGCTGGGCGGCGCCGAACGCCTCGACCTCTGCGGAAACGATCTTTCGGACCTGGTCGACGTCCGCCGCCATCGGGGCGTCGGCCGCGGCCGTGCCGATGGTCTCCAGATCGGTGAGGTGCGCGCCGTCGATGGCGTGCACCAGCGGGTCGATGTCACGCGGCAGCGCGAGGTCGAGCATGCCGATGGGCGCGGCCGGCCCGCCGGCGGCGCGCAGGGCGCGGGTCAGGGTGGCGCGGGCGACCGTGTCGGCAGTCAGCACCAGTCCGGTCGCGCCGGTACAGGACACCACGATGTCGGCGTGCGGCAGCTCGGCGGCGAGATCGTCCATGGGCACCGCGCGACCGCCGACGGACTCGGCCAGCCGCTCGGCGCGCTCGTGCGTGCGGTTGACGACGACGATGTCGCCGGCCCCCGCGCGGGCCAGGGTCGCGGCGGCCAGTGAGCTCATCGAGCCCGCGCCGACGACCAGGGCGCGCTTGCCCTTGCCCCACTCCGCGAACGTGGTGCCGCCGACGGCCTGCGCCATCTGGTCCAGGCCGAAGGTGACCAGCGACTGCCCGGCGCGGTCGATGCCGGTCTCGGAGTGGGCCCGCTTGCCGACCCGCAGCGCCTGCTGGAACAGGTCGTTCAGGGTCCGGCCGGCGGTGTGCAGCTCCTGGCCGAGGCCGAGCATGTCCTTGATCTGGGCGAGGATCTGGCCCTCGCCGACGACCATGGAGTCCAGGCCGCAGGCGACCGAGAACAGGTGGTGGACGGCCCGGTCCTCGTAGTGGACGTACAGGTGCGGGGTGAGCTCGTCCAGGCCGACGCCGCTGTGCCGGGACAGGAGCGTGGACAGCTCGGCGACCCCGGCGTGGAACTTGTCGACGTCCGCGTACAGCTCGATGCGGTTGCAGGTCGACAGCACCGCCGCCTCGCTGGCCGGCTCGGCGGCCAGCACGTCGTGCAGCAGATCGGCCTTGGTGTCCTCCGCGAGCGCCGCCCGCTCCAGGACGCCGACCGGGGCGGTGCGGTGGCTCAGCCCGACCACGAGGAGACTCATGCCGGCATCACGGCGGGGACGTCCCCGTCAGGTCCCGGGCGGCGGTCGCCGTCGCGGACCGCCTTGGCCGCCACCGGGGGCACCGCGAGGGTGCCCTCGAGCTCCTCGCCCGCCTTGCGCTGTTCGTGGAAGGCGAGGATCTGCAGTTCGATGGAGAGGTCGACCTTGCGGACGTCGACCCCGTCGGGGACGGTCAGCACGGTCGGGGCGAAGTTCAGGATCGAGGTGACCCCGGCGGTCACCAGGCGGTCGCAGACCTCCTGCGCGGCACCGGCGGGCGTGGTGATCACGCCGATGGACACGTGGTTGTCCCGCACGATCGACTCCAGCTCGTCCGCGTGCCGCACCGGCAGCCCCGCGATCGGCCGGCCGGTGAGCTGGGCGTCCGCGTCGATGAGCGCGGCGATGCGGAAACCGCGGGAGGCGAAGCCGCCGTAGTTCGCGAGCGCGGCGCCGAGATTTCCCATGCCGACGATCACGACCGGCCAGTCCTGGGTGAGGCCCAGTTCGCGGGAGATCTGGTACACGAGGTACTCGACGTCGTAACCGACACCGCGGGTTCCGTACGAGCCGAGGTACGAGAAGTCCTTGCGGAGCTTGGCGGAGTTCACTCCGGCGGCCGCCGCGAGTTCCTCCGACGACACGGTGGGCACCGATCGCTCGGAGAGCGCGGTCAGGGCCCGCAGGTACAGCGGGAGCCTGGCGACGGTGGCCTCGGGAATCCCTCGGCTCCGGGTCGCCGGTCGGTGAGTTCGGCCAGTTGCCACGATGCTCCTGCGGGTAGAGCTGGGCTGCGAGCGGCACCCCTCGATGGGGCCGCCCCGTACACGCCAGGCTATGTCTTTGTGAACGCGTGCACAAAGATGGTGTCCGATTTGCCCTGGGGAAGTGACCGGCATCACGCACCCCCATTACGGACAGAAGAAGCCACCTTTTGTACGGGAACGTTCCGCATCAGCGGCCTCTCCGCACCCTTGCGCTCCACCCAGGCCGCATCGGTCCCCGCCAGCCGCGGCCATTCCACCCCGGCGGCGCGCGCCAGCTCCTGTTCCGCGTGCGCGGGCCACTGCGGGTGCTCGCGGACGTACGCGGTGAACAGCCGGGCGGTCGCGCGGGCGTCGCCGAGCGCGGTGTGCGCCGACCAGCCGGTCACCCCGGCCGCCTCGGCGCACGCGCGCAGGCTCAGGCCCCGCGGCACGGGCTCGCGCTGCGCCGCCATCCGCATGGTGCACAGCTCCGGCACCTCGGGGAACCGGATGCCGATGCGGCCGTACTCCGCCGCCAGGAACGCCCGGTCGCAGCCCACGTTGTGCCCGACCAGCACCCGGCCGCGCAGCAGGGCGAGCAGCCCGGGGGCGATCTGGGAGAACAGCGGCGCGCGGGCCGCCTCGACATGGTGGGACTCGATGCCGTGGATATGGGTGGGACCGACCGGGCCCTCGGGGTCCACCAGCGTCGAGAACTCGCCCTGCGGGACGAAATCGCGGTCCATCAGAACGACCGCCAGCTCGACCACGCGGTTCCGCCGCGAACTCGAACCGGTGGCCTCGACGTCGACGACGGCGAATCCGCCGCGCGCCTGAAGCCTGCCCGGGAGCACGCCGTCACCTTCCTCACGTACATACCCCCGCAGCACACAAAACGCCTTGATGGTAATCGAGCACACGGGCCAAGAGGAACACCCGCAAATCACCCACCTGTGGTCCCAGGCGTCTCAGAGGCCCAGCCCGCGGCGCAGCCGGCCCTCGTCGACACGCCAGAACGTGTGCTGTTCCCCGTCGATCAGGACGACCGGGATCTGCTCCCAGTACGCGCGGTGCAGCTCCTCGTCCTGGCTGATGTCGCGCTCCTCGAAGCGGCATCCGACCTCGGCGACCACCTTCTCCACGACGGCCCGGGCGTCGTCGCACAGGTGGCAGCCGGGTTTCACGATCAGCGTGACCGTGCGGAGGGCGGGGTCGAGGGGGGCGGCGGGACCCGTGGCGTCCTGGCGGGGGCCGCGTCCGAACAGGGGACTCATGCCGGTCATTCTGCCCGCGCCCGGCGTCAACCGGCCGTGACGGGAGTAACACTTCTGTCGCTCGGAGTTCATTCACCTGCTCCATCTGAGCACCGGAAGTACCCAACAGACTGGCTATGCTCCCCCCATGGCCGCTCTGCGATGGCTCACCCCCCGTAAGCGCTCCGCGACAGCACGCAGCGTGCTGGCGGGCGAGGCCGCGGCCGAGGCCGCCCTCGCGGCACCCGCGCCGAAGAAGGCGGCGCGGACCGCCCTCCCCGCGTTCCCGGTCGTCGGCGACCCCCATGCGGCCGCCTTCTTCGACCTGGACAACACGGTCATGCAGGGCGCCGCGATCTTCCACTTCGGACGCGGCCTGTACAAGCGGAAGTTCTTCCACAGCCGCGACCTGGTGCGCTTCGCCTGGCAGCAGGCCTACTTCCGCATCGCCGGGTCCGAGGACCCCGAGCACATGCAGGAAGTGCGCCAGAGCGCGCTGTCGATCGTCAAGGGGCACCGCGTCGAGGAGCTCATGTCGATCGGGGAGGAGATCTACGACGAGTACATGGCCGGCAAGATCTGGCCCGGCACCCGCGCGCTCGCCCAGGCCCACCTGGACGCCGGGCAGCGGGTGTGGCTGGTCACCGCCGCGCCTGTCGAGACCGCCACGATCATCGCCCGGCGGCTCGGCCTGACCGGCGCCCTGGGCACCGTCGCCGAGCACGTCGACGGCGTGTACACCGGCCGGCTGGTCGGCGAGCCGCTGCACGGCCCGGCCAAGGCCGAGGCGGTCCGGGCGCTCGCCGCGGCCGAGGGACTCGAACTGTCGCGCTGCGCCGCGTACAGCGATTCGTCGAACGACATCCCGATGCTGTCGTTGGTCGGACATCCATACGCGATCAATCCCGATACACGCCTGCGCAAACACGCGCGCGAAATGGGCTGGCGACTGCGCGACTACCGCACCGGCCGCAAGGCCGCGAAAATCGGCATTCCGGCGGCCGCCGGGGTCGGGGCGGTCGCGGGCGGCGCGGCCGCCGCGGTGGCCCTGCAGCGCCGCCGCCGCTGAGCATCGGCCCCGGTCCGGGGCCGATGCGCGACACACCGGTGTACCCCTCTGGCGTCCCGTCAGTCGCCACATGACCACACAGCCACAACACGCTCTCCACGCGAGCAATTCACGACGCTATGTGGTCAAGTACGTTTCAGTGTTCGATAATTGATCGATCACCATTCCGCCAGAGAGTGGGCGGAACCGGCGATTTCAGCAACTCGGTGTAGCGTCGCCTGTACGAAGCGTTATTCTCCTCAAACGCAAGCCGGTTCCCACGCGTCGCTACGACGAGTGAACGGTTCCGTACTGCACGTGATGGAAGTTCTGCCTCTGGGAGTCCCGTGTACCCACACACCGGGGTTGACGCCTCTGGCCTGGCTACGCTGCGCGCACTGGTGGCTGAGCACCTGCTGCGCGTTGTCCCCGCGTACGCCGTGCCCGTGCCAGCACTCGCCGCAGCAGTGCCCGCCGGCCCCGCCCTGGCGACCTATGCGCTCGCCGACGGCCGGGCGGCGGTCGGCAGACGAACCCGCAGCACCCCGCAGACCGCACGGTCCTCGGGCGCCTCCACGCGCCGCCCCGCGTCGGACACCGACAGCGGGCGGATGATGGACCTGGTCGAACGCGCCCAGGCCGGGGAGACCGAGGCCTTCGGGCGGTTGTACGACCACTACTCCGACACGGTGTACCGGTACATCTACTACCGCGTCGGGGGCAAGGCGACCGCCGAGGACCTCACCAGCGAGACGTTCCTGCGCGCGCTGCGCCGGATCGGCACCTTCACCTGGCAGGGCCGCGACTTCGGCGCCTGGCTGGTGACGATCGCGCGCAACCTGGTCGCCGACCACTTCAAGTCCAGCCGCTTCCGGCTGGAGGTGACCACCGGGGAGATGCTCGACGCCAACGAGGTCGAGCCCAGCCCGGAGGACTGCGTCCTGGAGTCGCTGTCCAACGAGTCGCTGCTGCGCGCGGTGCGCAAGCTCAACCCCCAGCAGCAGGAGTGCGTGACGCTGCGCTTCCTGCAGGGCCTGTCCGTCGCCGAGACGGCACGCATCATGGGGAAGAACGAAGGCGCGATCAAGACCCTGCAGTACCGGGCCGTACGGACCCTCGCCCGGCTGCTTCCCGACGACGCGCGATGAACGCCATGGATGGGACTTCATCTTGCGACTGTCTTCACGGTCCGATCATCATGAGTGCGCAACCCTGGGCGTAACCCTGGGCGTACGGCGCTCGTTGCATCACATGCGGACCCCCCACTGCCGTGCCCTGCCCGCTTCCGATCACTCGATCGGGTGGAAGGGCTCAAGGTCTGGAACCTTGCAGGCACATCGGGGAGTCGAGGTGGATGACGAGAGGAGGTGCCGCCCGTGATCGCGAACCCAACGGCGCACCGGCGGGCGAACGCCTTCGCCGACGCCCTTGAGGACGACGGCCAACAGGCGCACGCCGGCGAGCAGCACGGCGCACACGCCGCGGACCGGCATGCGGATCCGGATCAGGGAAGGCTCCTGGCCCTGGCGGACGCCCTGGAGGACGTGCCGCGGCCCACGCTGGACCCCGAGGCCAAGACCGTGCAACGTGCCCAATTGATCGCGGCGATGGAAGCCGCGCTCGCCGACGGCACGCTGACGGTCCCCGAGCAACGCGACGGCGGTCGTGGCGCACATCGCGCCGGCGGCCGCGGCATCGGGAAACTGAGGCCCCGCTCCGCGTGGTCCCGCCGGCTCGCCGCCGGCGGGCTCTCGGTGGGCGTCGCGGCCGGTGCCTTCGGCGGCGTGGCCGCCGCGAGCACCGACGCGCTCCCCGGTGACACGCTGTACGGCCTCAAGCGGGGCATGGAGGACATGCGCCTCAACCTCGCCGACGACGACGCCGACCGCGGCAAGGTCTATCTCGACCTCGCCTCCACCCGGCTCCAGGAGGCGCGCCGCCTCATGGAGCGCGGGCGCGGCGGCCAGCTCGACGACGAGTCGGTGGGCGAGATCCGCCGGGCGCTGTCCGGTATGCAGCAGGAGGCCACCGAGGGCCACCGGCTGCTCACCGCCGCGTACCGCAAGGACGGCTCACTGCGGCCGATGGAGACGCTCTCCGCGTTCTCCAGCAACCACCGCAGGGGCTGGACCGAGCTGCGCGACCGGCTCCCCACCAAGCTCAGCGACGTCGGCAACAAGGTCACCTCCGTCTTCGACGCCATAGAGCAGGAGGTCGCCCCGCTGCAGAAGCTGCTGCCCCCCGCCGCCACCCCCGGCGACGGGCGCAACGGCCTCCCCGGCAGCGGTGCCCGCTCCAGCAGTGGCACGCGGGGGCCGTCCCCCTCGTCGAGCGACTCCGCGAGCGACCGCTCCGTCGAGCGCGGCACGGAGAAGGCCAGCCCGTCGGCGTCCAAGAGCTCCGACAGCGGCTTCATCGGCGGCGCGGACGGACTGCTCAACCCCCCGCCGAGCAGCGGAAGCCCTTCCACCGGCTCCGGCGAGACCGCACAGCCGTCCGTCACCCTGCCCCCGTTGCTGCCGGGTCTGCTCCCGGGCCTCGGCCTCGGCGCGGAGAACGACAACGGCGAGTAGCCGACCGAGCGGTACCGGCGAGGGCCGGTGCCCGGGGTGACGCCCCGGGCACCGGCCCTCGCCGCGTCCCTCTGCGTCCTCGCCGCGTCCGTCAGAAGAACACCGAACGCCGTTGCACCAGCAGCTTGTAGAGCGTGTGCTGAATCGTTTCCCGTACCTGGTCGGTGAGGTTGAAGACCAGCATCGGGTCCTCCGCCGCCTCCGGCGCGTAACCGTCCGTCGCGATCGGCTCGCCGAACTGGATGGTCCACTTCGTCGGCAGCGGCACCAGCCCCAGCGGCCCGAGCCACGGGAAGGTCGGCGTCATCGGGAAGTACGGGAAGCCCAGCAGCCGCGCCGCGGTCTTCGCGTTGCCGATCATCGGGTAGATCTCCTCCGCGCCCACGATGGAGCACGGCACGATCGGCACCCGGGTCTTCAGCGCGGTCGCCACGAAGCCGCCCCGCCCGAAGCGCTGCAGCTTGTAGCGCTCCGAGAACGGCTTTCCGAGCCCCTTGAAGCCCTCCGGCATCACCCCGACGACCTCGCCGCGCTCCAGCAGCCGCTGCGCGTCCTCCGCGCAGGCCAGGGTGTGCCCGGCCTTCCGCGCCAGTTCGTTCACCAGCGGCAGCACGAAGACCAGGTCCGCGGCGAGCAGCCGCAGATGCCGCCCGGCCGGGTGGTTGTCGTGGACGGCGACCTGCATCATCAGCCCGTCCAGCGGCAGCGTCCCGGAGTGGTTGGCCACCACCAGGGCGCCGCCCTCGGCCGGGATGTTCTCGATGCCCTTCACCTCGACGCGGAAGTACGACTCGTACAGCGGCCGCAGCACCGACATGAGCACCTGGTCGGTGAGGTCCTCGTCGTAACCGAAGTCGTCGACCTCGTAGTCCCCGGTGACCCGGCGGCGCAGGAACGCCAGGCCGTGCGCCACCCGGCGCTCCCAGGGACCGCCCAGCAGGCGGTCGGCGGCCTGGCCGAGAGCGGCGGCCAGCGGCCCGCCCCCGGTGGCCGGCCGCGGCTGCGTGCCCTCGGCCCCTTCCGGGGCCGCTCCGGCCGCTCCGGCCGGTGTGACGTCCGGGCCGCCCGCCGCAGCCGTGCCGGTCTCCTCCGGCCGCGCGGCGGCCTGGTCCCGTACGGTGCGGTCCTCCACCGGCAGTGCGGCCAGCGCGTTCGCGCCGGAGGCCTCACCCGACGTGCGGGCGGCCGCACGCCCGCGCGACCGTGACGCCCCCCTACGCGTTCGCGTGTCCTCGTCGAACGGGATGACCTTGGCATCCGCCATGGCGCGATTCCTCCTCGCAGGAGTGCTCACAAGCTCAGTTCTCAGGGACGCCCGCGGGCACCAGCGCGGCGAGCCGGTCCACGGTGCGGGCGAGCCGTTCGGGCGGAAGCAGACCCGGGCCGTGACTGCGGGCGAAGTCACTGAAGGTCTCGGCGGTGGTGTACTTCGGGGCGAAGCCGAGAGTCTCGCGCATCTGTGTCGTGTCCACCACCCTGCCATGGGTGAGCAGCCGGATCTGCTCGCGCGAGAAGTCCGTCACCCCGGCCGTGCGCAGCATCTGCCCCACCCAGGTGACCGCGGGCAGCAGCACCGGCACGGTGGGCTTGCCGAGCCGGCGGGCGGTCTGCGACAGCAGCAGCACCCCGTCGCCGGCGATGTTGAACGTACCGCTGTTGATGGTGCCGTTGCCCTCGTCGCGCAGGGCCAGCAGCAGGACGTCCATGACGTCCTCCTCGTGGACGAACTGCAGCCGCGGGTCGTAGCCGAGCACGGTCGGCAGCACCGGCAGGGCGAAGTACTCCGCCAGCGGCGTGTCGGCGTTCGGGCCCAGGATGTTCGCGAAGCGCAGCACCGAGACGGCCACGTCCGGGCGGCGCCGGGCGAAGCCCCGCACGTACCCCTCGACTTCGACGGCGTCCTTGGCGAAGCCGCCGGTCGGCAGTGACTTCGCGGGCATCGACTCGGTGAAGACCGCCGGGTCGCGCGGCGCCGATCCGTACACGCTCGTCGTGGACTTGACCACCAGGCGCCGCACGGTCGGAGCCTTCTGGCAGGCACCGAGCATCTGCATGGTGCCGATGACGTTGGTCTCCTTGACGGCCGCGCGGTTGTTGCGGCCCGGCAGCGTCCCGCTCACATCCATGTGCACCACCGTGTCCACGGAGTGCTCGGCGAGCACCTTCGCGATCATCGGGTGCCGGATGTCGGCGCGCACGAACTCGGCGCCGTCCAGCTGGTGCTCCGGCGGAAGCACGTCGACGCCGACCACCCGGTCGACATCGGGCTCACGCATGATCCGTCGTACCAGCCGGCCACTGAGCCGGCGGGCGACCCCCGTCACGAGCACCACTTTGCCCAAGATCAGCGCCTTCCTTCTTACCGCATATACGCACCGTATCGGTTCGATGTTGCGCCGTGATGACGCACGACCGTACGAACACCGTCAAGGCGGCCAAGGAGATCCTGTCCCAGCCGGTGACCGGAGCCGCCACCGGGCCCCCCGTCCCGGCTGCCCCGCCGCCCGCGCCCGGAACGCCACTGCCCTCCCTCCACCGCGGATGGCGGTGGAGGGAGGGCAGTGGGAAGAGCGACGCGCAGCTCGACTACTTCTTGTTACGGCGCTGCACACGCGTCCGCTTCAGCAGCTTGCGGTGCTTCTTCTTGGCCATACGCTTGCGCCGCTTCTTGATGACAGAGCCCACGACTACCCTCGCTTCGTTTTCACTCGGTGCGGGGCGTCCGAGCCCACACGACCTACGTCGGCCAAGCCTACCCGCCCGGGGGCACCGAACATAAACCGAGGCAGTCGTCAGGCAGTTTCCACCCCCACGTAGGACTCGCGAAGATAGTCATGGACGGCCTGCTCCGGGACGCGGAAGGACCTCCCCACCCGGATCGCCGGCAGATGACCGCTGTGCACCAACCGATACACGGTCATCTTGGACACTCGCATCACCGCGGCGACCTCTGCCACGGTCAGGAACACGACCTCGTTGAGAGGCCTCTCGCTTGAAGCCATGACACACCTGAACCTTCCGCACATGACGGGCACCGGCTTCCCCTCCGGTGACTCCCTCTCGCATGTGCGCTCCTCCCCAGATTAGGTGCGCATGATGCAAGTGGGGAAGAGGAGTAGCGATCGGTTGACTACTGTGACAGACACGCTCGATTGAGTACATAGCGCGTAAGCGGTCGGTAGTAATCGGACCGCACAGCGTCATCAAGCGGAACCACGACCGAAACCCTGCCCTCCGCCTGGGCGACGAAAACGGCGGGGTCGTCGGAGTCGGCCAGCCCCACGGCCTCAATGCCCAGCTGACCTGCCCCGCAGACCCAGCCGTGGTCCCCCACCACAAGGCTCGGCAGCGGGCCGCCGTGCGTGGCCGCGCCGGCCAGGGCGACCCGAACCGGGAGCGGGGAGTGCGTGTGCACTCCGGGCGCACTCCCGGCGCCCTCACCCGGCGCACCGCGGACCACCGCGACGCCCCCTACGTAGCGGAGGTTGTGCGGGCGTAGGCCGAATTGCGTCGGCATGTCGACACGTCGACCATGCGATGGGGTGAGGACAGGACATCCCGCCGCCGACAGGGCCGCGGCCAATCCGGCGTAGAAGCCCAGGAGCCGGTGCGGATGCCCGGTCCCGAGGAGCACCGGCTCCCGGTCCAGCGCCGCTCGCCGCAGACGAGCGGCGAAGGCGTCCAGGCCGGCCAACGTGCGGTCCGGGTCGATCACATCTTGCCCTGACGTGTGGCTCGGATCAGGCGAAACCCCGCATTGGTCAGCCATCAGGCGGAGCAGTTCGGACGGCGTCCAGTTCCGGCCCGGATCCAGCCCCAGCGTCTGGCGCGGATCCCCGGCGGCGAACAGCCGGTAGCTGCGCAGGCTTCTCTCCCGTGTCGTCGCCACCGGCCCGGCGATCCCGACCCCCACCAGATGCGCGCGCAGCGCGCCCACACTCACCACGGGCCGATGGTGACCCGGAGCGGACCGCGGCCGCACCGGAACAGGCCGGACATCACTCGCGTGGGGCGGCCGTTCGGACCGGCGGTCCGACGACGGGGCCGCCGCGTGCCCGCCGCTCTTCCTAGACTTCCCAGAAGGGGGCAAAGCGCGCGACGGCGATGGGCGGTTCACCGTGACCGGCACCTTTCCGAACGGCACCGAGTTCGACTACGTCGTGGTGGGCGCCGGGTCCGCGGGGTGCGTGCTGGCCGCGCGCCTGTCCGAGGACGAGGCGGCCCGCGTGCTCCTCCTGGAGGCGGGCGGAGCGGACCTCCCGCCGGCCGTGGCCCTGCCGCCGGCCTGGCCGGACCTGCTGAACACCGCCCTGGACCGGGCGGACCGCACCACACCGCAGACCGAGACCGGCCTCACCGTGCCGTGGCCCCGCGGCCGCGGCCTGGGCGGCAGCTCGGCGATCAACGCCATGAACTTCCTGCGCGGCCACCGCTCGAGCTATGACGCCTGGGCCACCGAGGACGACGCCCCGGGCTGGGGCTTCGACGACCTCCTGCCCGCCTTCAAACGCACCGAGAACCTCACCGGCGTCGCGGACCGCGATCCGGCGCTGCGCGGCATGGACGGTCCGCTGCGGGTCGCCCCCGCCGCCGACCCGCACCCGCTCGCCCGGGACTTCCTGCGCGCCGCGGCACAGGCCGGGCACCGTCAGGCCCGCGACCTCTCCGGGGGCCTGGAGGAAGGGTTCGGCCGGGGCGACCTCAGCATCGCCGACGGTGTCCGGCAGGACGCCGCCACGGCCTACCTCCGGCCGGCCCGCCACCGGCCCGGGCTGCACATCGTGACCGATGCCCTCGTCCACCGGATCACCCTGGACGGCGCCCGCTGCACGGGCGTGGAGTACGCCGCCGACGGCGAGTTGCGCACCGCGCGCCGGTCCCGCTCCGGAGCGGTCGTGCTGGCCGCGGGGGCCGTCGGCACCCCGCAGCTGCTCATGCTGTCCGGCATCGGCCCGCGCAACCACCTGCGGGCCCTCGCCGTCCCGACCGCGGTGCACCTGCCCGGCGTCGGCTCGCACCTCCAGGACCACGTGCTGACCGGGGTCGTCCACCGCTCGGCCCGCCCCGTGCCCCCTGGCACCGACAACCACGGCGAGGCCCAGGGACTGATCCGCAGCGGACCACAGGCCCCCGGGCCCGACGTGCAGCTGCAGATCGTCGACGTCCCCCTGCGCGAGGACAGCCTGCCGGGACCAGAACCCGGCCTGGGCTGGACGATCATGGTCGCCCTCATGACGCCGTTCAGCCACGGCACGGTCCGCCTGGCCGGCACCACTCCCGGCGCGCCCCCGCGCATCGATCCGCGGTACTACGCGGACATGCGCGACTTCGACGCCATGGTCCAGGGCCTGCGCGCCGCCCGGGAGATCGCCGATGCCCCGTCACTCGCGGACTGGAGCGCCGAGGAAATCCTGCCCGGCCGGGACGTCGACGGCGAGAAGGCCCTGCGCGGCTACCTCTGCCGCAATCTGCGCTCCTATCACCACTACGCGGGCACCTGCCGCATCGGCACCGACGCGCACGCCGTCGTCGACCCCGCCCTGCGGGTCCACGGCGTGGACGGCCTGCGGGTGGCCGATGCCTCGGTGATGCCGCGGGTGGTCTCCGCCAACATCAACGCCACGGCCTACGCCATCGCCGAACGGGCCGCACAGCTGCTGCGCGACGCGGCCTGAGCGCTACGGCAGAAGCCCGTGCAACGGGAACACCGCCCGCCGGGTCGCGAGGATCGCCTGGTCCAGCCGGTCCGCCGGGTCGTACCCCGCCTCGTGGAACCCGGCGAAGGACACGTCCCGGCCGTCCGTCATCCGCTGCGGCGCCGTCTGCCGCGTCCTGCGGTAGACCTCCGCACGCCACTCCTCGGGCGTCGCCGCCTCCGGCGGCACCGGCCGCCCCGCGGCGATGCCCACCAGGTGCGTCCACGTGCGCGGCACGACGTCCACCACCGCGTACCCGCCGCCGCCCAGCGCCACCCAGCGCCCCTCGGCGTGCTCGTGCGCCAGGCCGTGCAGCGCCTCGGCCACCACGCGCTGCGCGTCCAGGCTCACGGCCAGGTGCGCCAGCGGGTCCTCGAAGTGCGTGTCGGCGCCGTGCTGCGTGACCATCGCCTGCGGCCGGAAGGCGGCGATCAGCTCGGGCACGACCGCGTGGAAGGCGCGCAGCCAGCCCGCGTCCCCGGTACCGGCCGGCAGCGCCAGGTTCACCGCGCCGCCCTCCGCGGCGGCGCCGCCGGTCTCCTGCGGCCAGCCCGTCTGCGGGAACAGGGTGCTGGGGTGTTCGTGCAACGAGATGGTCAGCACGCGCGGGTCGTCCCAGAACACGGCCTGGACCCCGTCGCCGTGGTGGACGTCCACGTCCACGTAGACCACCCGCTCGGCGCCGAGCTCCAGCAGCCGCGCGACGGCCAGCGCGGCGTCGTTGTAGACGCAGAAGCCCGAGGCCGCGGCCGGCATCGCGTGGTGCAGGCCGCCCGCGAAGTTCACCGCGTGCGCCGCCTCGCCCCGCCAGACCGCCTCGGCCGCGCCCACCGACTGCCCGGCGATCAGCGCCGAGGCCTCGTGCATGCCCGCGAAGGCCGGGTTGTCCTCGGTGCCGATGCCGTACGACAGCTCCGTGAGCGCCTTGGGGTCGGCCGACGCCCGCCGCACCGCGGCGACGTACTCCGCCTCGTGCACCAGCCCCAGCGTCGAGTCGCCCGCGGCCGGCGCGGCCGCGACCGTAGCCGCCCGATCCAGCCCGAAGGCCCGGATCAGCCCCATGGTCAGCGCGAGCCGCACCGGGTCCATCGGGTGCCCGCGACCGAAGTCATAGCCCGTTACCTGCTCGTCCCACATCAGCTGTGCGCGGCCGCTCATGGTCGCCACCGTATCGGGCGGGCTCCGTTCCGAACGAGCGGGCGTACAGCAGCGTGGCCGACACCAGCACCATCGGCACCAGCATGGCCCCCCGGTAGCTCCACGCGTCACCGAGCGCGCCCACCAGCGGCGAACCGACCAGGAAACCGACGTAGTTGAAGATGTTCAGCCGCGCGATCGCCGTGTCCGACGCCCCGGGGAACATCCGTCCGGCCGCGGCGAAGGTCTGCGGCACGATCACGCACAGCCCGAAGCCGAGCAGCGTGAAGCCCAGCATTCCGGCCCAGGGCCCCGGCGCCACCGCGACCACCGCGAAGCCCGCGACGGCGACCACCGCTCCGGCCCGCACGACCGCCGCGGCCCCGAAGCGCCGCACCCCCAGGTCACCGACCGACCGGCCGAGGAGCGTCGTCACCATGTAGACGTTGTACGGGACCGTCGCCAGCTGTTCGGAGCTGCCGAGGACGTCCTGCAGGTACTTCGCGCTCCAGTTGGAGACCGTCGAGTCGCCGATGTACGCGAACGCCATCACCAGGCACAGCGGAAGCAGCATCCGCATCGCGACGGAGGTGCCGGCCGCGGCGGCGGACGGCCCCGGCTGGTCCTGCGCCGCGGCCTTCGCGAGGCCGTCGGCCGCCGCCTGGTCGACGTACCAGCGGCTGCCCACCAGGGTCAGCGGGATCAGCACCGCCACCACCGGTCCGTACAGCACGGCCAGCGACAGGTGCCAGTGCGCCCCGGCCCACGCCAGCGACGCACCGAGGATGCCGCCGAAGCTGTAGGCGGCGTGGAAACCCAGCATGATGCTGCGGCCGTACCGCCTCTGGAGGCTCACGCCCAGCATGTTCATCGAGGCGTCCAGCCCGCCGACGCAGATGCCGAACACCGCGAGCGAAAAGGCGAGTTGCCACATCGTGTCGCCCGAGCCGGCACCCAGCAGCGCCAGGCACACCACCGGCTGCACCCAGCGCAGCACCGCGCTCGGCCGCACACGCTTCACCAGGTACTCGGTGGCCACGCTTCCGACGCCGGCGAGGACGGGCACCGCCGCGAGGAAGAGCGGCAACAGCGCGTCACTGATGTCGTACCGGTCCTGCAGGGCCGGGATACGCGTCACCAGGAGCGCGAAGGCCACACCTTGGGAGAAGAAGCTGACGGACAACGAGGCCCGCCCATGACGCAATCTGCCGTCGATGCCGTCCATGAGCGAGCAGCGTAGGGCCGAACCCTACGGACGGGTAGGTCGATCACATCATCAGTTTTCCCGGCAGGCCCGCCATATCGGCGAAGAGCGTCAGCGTCCCCGCGGACCCCGCCTCCTCCAGCCGCGCCTGCGGGGTCATCGCCGTGAAACCATACGCGTCCATCCCCGCCGCGACCGCCGCCCGTACCCCGAGCGGACTGTCCTCCACCACCGCGCACCGCTCCGGCGCGACACCCATCACACGTGCCGCGTGCAGGAACAGATCGGGCGCCGGCTTGCCGCGCCCCACGTCCTGCGAACTGAAGATGCGCTCCTCGCCGAAGTGCCCGTACAACCCGGTCTTCCGCAGGGCCACCCGGATCCGCTCATGGCTGCCCGACGACGCCACGCAGTACGGCACCCCGTCAGCGTCCAGCTTCTCCAGCACGTCCGCCACACCCGGTACCGGCTCCAGCTCACGACGGAAGCCCTCAAAGACCCGCGCGTAGTACGTCGCGTCGAAGTCCTCGGGCAAACGCTGCCCCGACCGCTCCGCCACCAGGTCGTGCACCCGGTGCATGGCAGAGCCCATGTAGTCCCGCAACGACTCCTCGTAGGTCGTCGGATGCCCGTGCTCGGTCAGCAGATCGGCGAGCACGTGGTTCGCGATCGGCTCGCTGTCGACGAGCACACCGTCGTTGTCGAAAATGACCAGGTCGTAGCGCACGCAGTCAACTGTAGTGGACGCAAAAAAGCCTCAACCCCCGAACCGGAGTTCGGGGGTTGAGGCTGAAGAATTGTTCGGCGGCGTCCTACTCTCCCACAGGGTCCCCCCTGCAGTAC
>NZ_JARAWX010000043.1:0-47547 GCF_033793585.1 Streptomyces sp. MI02-7b
GTACTGCAGGGGGGACCCTGTGGGAGAGTAGGACGCCGCCGAACAATTCTTCAGCCTCAACCCCCGAACTCCGGTTCGGGGGTTGAGGCTTTTTTGCGTTGTGCCGGCGGCCCATCTCGAACAGCCTTTAGAGGCGCCCGGCGGCCTTGAGCGCGAGGTACGCGTCTGCCAGGGCGGGTGCGATGTCGGCCGGAGGGGCGTCCACGACGGTGATGCCGTGACGGACAAGGCGCTCGGCGACGCGCCGGCGTTCCGCGCGGGCCTGTTCGGCGGCGGCTGCCGCGTAGACCGCGTCGATGGTGCCGCGGCCCGCGGCCATGTCGTCGACCCGTGGGTCGGCGACAGAGGCGATGAGGACCTCGTGGCGGTGCGTGAGCTGCGGGAGGACCGGCAGGAGGCCTTCTTCCATGGGGGCGGCGTCCAGGCCGGTGAGGATCACCACCAGGGAGCGGTGCGAGGTCCGTTGAAGCACGGTCGAGACGAGCCCGCGCGCATCGGATTCGACGAGTTCGGCATCCAGCGGGGCCATGGCGTTGACGAAGGCGGGGAGCATGTCGCGGGCCGCGCGGCCGTGCACGGAGGCACGTACGCGACGGTCGTAGGCGAGGAGGTCCACGCGGTCGCCCGCGCGGCTCGCCAGCACTGCGAGGAGCAGAGCCGCGTCCATCGCGGCGTCCAGGCGGGGCGCGTCGCCCACGCGGCCCGCGGAGGTGCGTCCGGTGTCGAGGACGACGAGGATGTGGCGGTCGCGTTCGGGTCGCCAGGTGCGGACGGCGACGGTCGACCGGCGGGCGGTGGCCCGCCAGTCGATGGAGCGGGTGTCGTCGCTCGGGATGTACTCGCGCAGCGAGTCGAACTCTGTTCCCTGTCCCCGGATGAGGACGGACGTGCGGCCGTCGAGCTCCCGCAGCCGTGCGAGGCGGGACGGTAGGTGTTTGCGGCTGTGGAAAGGCGGCAGCACACGGACGGTCCAGGGCACGTGGTGCGAGCCCTGGCGGGCCGCCAGACCGAGGGGGCCGGAGGAGCGGACGGTGACGCGTTCCGCGTGCCGGTCACCACGACGGGTGGGGTGGAGGACGGTGGTGAGGCGGCGACGCTCGCCGGCGGGGATCGTCAGTTCGTGCCGTGAGTACGTGACCTCGGTTCCGGGGCGCCAGCTGCTCGGCGGCCAGGCGTCGCGCAACGCGGCACGGAGCGGTCGACGACCCGGATTGGTCACGGTGAGCGTGACCTCCGCGACCTCGTCGAGTCGAACTGATGTATCACCGGTTCGGGTGAAATGGAGCTTTCGTACTGGCGCGGCGAGGGCGAGGTCGCACAGAATTCCGAAGAGAAGGACGCCTTCGACGAGCAGGATGCCGTTCCAGCCAGGGAGGAGCACCCCCACGACGAGGGCGCCGATCGCGGCGAGGAGGGCGGTGCGTCCGGTCAATGACATCGATCGGCCTGTCGGCTCAGCGGGGCACGGGGACGTGGGCGAGGACCGAGGTGATGACCGAGTCGGGGGTCGTGCCCTCCATCTCGGCCTCGGGCCGCAGTTGGATCCGGTGCCGGAGGGTGGGCAGTGCCAGGGCCTTCACGTCGTCGGGTGTGACGTAGTCGCGGCCGGTGAGCCAGGCCCAGGCCCTGGCGGTGGCGAGGAGAGCGGTGGCTCCGCGGGGGGAGACACCGAGAGCGAGTGAGGGGGATTCACGGGTGGCGCGGCAGATATCGACGATGTAGGCGGTGATGTCGGGGGAGACCGACGTCTTGGCGACCGCGGCGCGGGCGGCGTCGAGGTCGGCGGGACCGGCGACGGGCCGGATGCCGGCGGAGTCCAGGTCGCGGGGGGTGAAGCCCTCGGCATGCCGGGTGAGGACGTCGATCTCCGTCTCGCGGGAGGGGAGGGGCAGCACGAGCTTGAGCAGGAAGCGGTCCAGCTGGGCTTCCGGAAGCGGATAGGTGCCCTCGTACTCGACCGGGTTCTGCGTCGCCGCGACCAGAAAGGGTTCCGGGAGGGGACGTGGGGTGCCGTCGACCGTCACTTGGCGCTCCTCCATCGCCTCCAGGAGGGAGGCCTGGGTCTTGGGAGGCGTGCGGTTGATTTCGTCGGCGAGGAGGAGGTTGGTGAAGACGGGGCCCGCTTGGAAGGAGAACTCGGCCGTCCGGGCGTCGTAGATGAGGGAGCCGGTGATGTCTCCGGGCATCAGGTCTGGGGTGAACTGGACGCGTTTGGTCTCCAGCTGCAGCGACGCGGCCAGTGTCCGAACCAGCAGCGTCTTGGCGACGCCGGGCACACCTTCGAGCAGGACGTGCCCGCGGCACAGCAGGGCCACCACCAGGCCGGTGACTGCCGGGTCCTGGCCGACGACGGCCTTGGCGATTTCGGTGCGCAGTGCCTCCAGGGAGGCGCGGGCGCTGTCGGCGGTGGGAGCGGCGCTCACGGGATTGCTTTCCTCTCGTTGCGCAGGATGCGGCGTTCGAGTGCGTCGAGGTCGTCGGCGAGGCGCAGCAGGGCGGCGTCGTCGGCCGGGGGAGGGCCGTGCAGCGTGATGTGCGGATCCGTGGAGGGATCGTCGAGGCGTGCGGCGACCGCGGAGGCGAGGGTACCCGGGTCGTGGACCTGGGACGGCGGGATACCGAGGAGGGGAGCCAGCCGGTCCCGGGTCGCGGTGCGCAGTGCTTCGGCGGCGCGGGCGCGGGCGTTGCCGCGGCGGTAGAGACGCGCCCGCCCCTCGGTGGCCTCCGCGGCCCTCACGGTCGCGGGCAGGCGCTCGGCAACGATCGGGCCGAGCCGGCGGGCGCGCCAGAGCGCGGCGAGCCCGGCGGCGATGAGGAGCTGGAGGAAAGCCCAGTTCCAGCCGTCGGGGATGAGGTCGAGGAAGCTTTGTTGGCCGCCGTCGAACGCGGCCGCGTCGTCGAGAGAGGGGAGGTACCAGACGAGTCGCGGGTGGGCACCGAGGAGCTGCAGGGCGAGCGAGGCATTGCCCTGGTCGTCGAGGTTCTCGTTCTGCAGGAGTGTGTGGGTTCCGAGGACGACGACGTCACCGTCCGCCGTCGGAAGGCGCAGGAGGGTGGGGTTGCCCGCGCCGGTGCGGTAGCACCCGTCGGCTCCTTCGGCGGTGGTCGTGTAGGCGGTGCCGCCGAGATCGGCGTCGCCCGCGCGGACCGCGGCGGGCAGGTCGCATCCGGCCCTGCGGGTCTGGACGGCGGTGGGGCCCGCGTAGTGGACCCCGGGGGCGAGTACGCCGAGGGAGGAGTCACTCGGGTCGAGCAGGACGGTGCGGCCACCGCCGGACTGCACCGTGGCCCGGTGCAGGCGAAGCTGCTGACGTGGCGTCAGTAGGTCGGGGACGGTGACGAGGAGGGTGGTGTCGGGGGTGACGGCGGCAGCGGCATCGTCGGTGGTGGTGACGACCTTGGTCGTGACGCCTCGGTGTTCGAGGAGTTGCGCCAAGGCCCGGCTTCCTGCCGGGTCGGGAGAACGGGGGTCCAGTGCTTGGTGGTTCTGACCGGATTGCAGAAGGGCGTAGAGGACGCCGAAGAACACCAGGGCGAGGCCCGCGGCCAGTAGGGCGCGCCAGCCGGTCCAGAGCTGATGTGCCGTAGGGGACACGGAAGTCGTGGCGGGAGCCGGCGTCGCGGCCGGGGCGGTGGTCACGGGCGGGCGCCCCCGGACGCCCCGGCTGGGGTCGCGGCGAAGTCGGGCTTGGTGCGCCCCACTTGGGTGTCCAGGTCGCGGAGGGCCGTGTAGGCCTCGGGGCTGCCCTGCCGGTTGCCGTAGGTGACGTCGTCGAAGCTGCGGGCGGCGTCGCGCAGCGCCGCGGCGTGGGCGGGCAGGTGGCGGCCGGCGTCGGCCACGGCCTCGTCGGCGGTGCGGCCAGGGCGTGGATCGATGACTGCGCGTTCCTCCAGGGAGCGCACGATCGCCCGCATCCGTTCCTGGACGGCCTCGGTCCAGACGCCGTTGCGGGCGTGCTCCTCGGCCGCGGCCCGGTGTTCCGCGGCGGTGCGCGGGCCCTTGGTGAACAGGCCGCCGCCCGGGGCCGGCTGGGAGCGCAGTGCGCCGAGCCGCAGTCGGAGGACGACGGCCAGCACGATGACGAGCACGATCACCGTGACCAGGCCGACGGTGCCTCCGGGGGCGGCCCCGGAGGCACTGTCCATCAGGTCGGAGAACTTCCGCCACAGCCACTCCAGGGCGCGCTGGAGGAGGCTGGGGTCGTTCTGGTGGTAGACGGCCTTGGACAGTTCGTCCTCGGCCGCCTCACGAGCCGGAACGCGCGGGATCGTGACCGGTACGTCCCCCGACACCGGCGTCAGGCCCCGGTGGCCGGACTCGCGCCGGGCGTACCGGTCGGCTCTCCGTATCCGGTGACGCCTGCGGCGCGGGCCAGGTCGATGTCGAGGGCCTCGCGCCGGATGCGCTGGTCCATGTAGAGCAGGGCGGTCACGCCCGCGCTGATCGGGAAGGTGATGGTGGATCCGATGACGGCGCCGATGCCGACGACGATCAGGTAGGACCAGCCGAGGCCGGCGGAGTTGCCCGAGGTGAAGGCGGACAGACCGTCGCCGCTGACGGCCAGGCCCACGAGCAGGAAGGGGATCTGGATGATCGACGTGATGAGGTAGACGAGCAGCGAGGAGAGCAACTGGATCCCCAGGACCCGCCACCACGAGCCGCGCACCAACTTGGCGGAGCGCGCCATCGACTTGACCACGCCCTGCTTCTCCAGCATCAGCGCGGGAGAGGCGAGGCTGAACCGGATCATCAGCCACACGACGACGACCAGCGCCGCCAGACCGCCGAACAGGGCGAGGCTGAGTCCGGCTCCGACGGAGCCGCCGACCGCCAGTGCCACCCCGGGGCCGATGCCGACGGTCAGGATGCCCACCGCTATGAGGGCGATCAGGAGGGTCAACCCGAGCAGCCGGGCGAACTGGGGCCGGGCGTCGGACCAGGCCTCGCCTGTGGTGACCTGGCGGCCCAGCACGGCCCTGCTGATCACCATGGTGAGCATCGCGGTGGCGATCACCACGCCGAGCAGCGTGATGATCAGGGTGAGTCCGGCGCCCGCGAGGCTGCCGCCGACGGCGTCCGCGACGTCGTTGAGGCTCGGTTCGGGGTTGTTCTCCAGGGCGTTGAGGCTGCTGTTGTCGTTGAGGGCCAGACCCTGCAGGAGCACCGAGGCGCCCTGGGTCACCAAGGAGACCACCAGGGCGATGCCGAGCACCGTCCGCCAGTGCGCGCGCATGGTGGAGACCGCCCCGTCCAGGATCTCGCCCACGCCCAGCGGCCGCAGCGGGATGACGCCGGGCTTGGGGGAGGGCGGGAGACCCCACTGGGGCGGCTTCCAGCCGGACTGTGCGGTGCCGCCCCAGGTGGGGGGCGGGGGCGGGTTGCCCCACCCTCCGCTTCCGGCGGCCTGCCACTGGCCGGCCGGAGGCTGCTGCTGGGTCCAGTTCGGGGGCGCAGAATCCTGCGGCGTGTCGGGGCCGTTCGTGTGCCCCGGCTCGTCGGAGGGGGAGGATCCGGGCGAGGCCCAGCCCGGAGAGTCGTTCATCATCGCTCCTTCGTTACTGCGCTACCCGATCGTTCAACGCCGGGACGGTGGCAATCGTGCCATGGGGTAAGTGGCCTTGTACCCGCGGATGCGGTGCACCGCAACCGTTCAAAACGTGCTGCCGTTCACGGCAGACTGGGCAGATGGGTGATCAGTACGTGGTATCTCTGGCCAACGAAACCAAGGGGAACCCCGACGAACCGCTCCCGGCGCTGCGCTGGGAGGAGCCGCCGGAAGGGCCCGTCCTCGTCCTGCTCGACCAGACACGCCTCCCGGCGGAGGAAGTTGAACTGGTCTGCACCGATGTGCCCGCACTCGTCGAGGCGATCCGCGGCCTCGCCGTGCGCGGGGCGCCGCTGCTCGGCATAGCGGGCGCCTACGGTGTGGCGCTCGCAGCCGTACGCGGCTACGACGTCGACGACGCCGCTGAAACGCTCGCGCACGCCCGACCCACCGCCGTCAACCTGGCCTACGGCGTCAAGCGCGCCGTGGCCGCCTACCGCGCCGCCCTCACCGGCGAGGCGCACGGCGACCCCGACCGCGCCGCGGCCGCCGCCCTCGCCGAAGCCCGCCGTCTGCACGCCGAGGACGCCGAGGCCAGCACCGCCATGGGCCGCAACGGCCTCCAACTGCTCTCCGAGCTCCTGCCCGGCGGTGGGTACCAGATCCTCACGCACTGCAACTCCGGAGCCCTCGTCTCCGGCGGCGAGGGCACGGCCTTCGCCGTCGCCCTCGCCGCCCACCGCCGCGGCCAACTGCGCCGGCTGTGGGTCGACGAGACCCGCCCGCTGCTCCAGGGCGCCCGGCTCACCGCCTACGAGGCCGCCCGCACCGGCATGGCGTACACACTGCTCACCGACAACGCCGCCGGTTCCCTCTTCGCCGCCGGGGAGGTGCACGCCGTCCTCGTCGGCGCGGACCGCATCGCCGCCGACGGGTCCGTCGCCAACAAGGTCGGCACCTACCCGCTCGCCGTCCTGGCCCGCTACCACAACGTGCCCTTCGTCGTTGTGGCCCCCACCACCACCGTCGATCTGGACACCCCGGACGGGGCGTCCGTCGAGATCGAGCAGCGCCCCGGCCACGAGGTCACCGACGCGGCCGGAGTCGCCATGGCTCCGTTGGGCACCCAGGCGTACAACCCCGCGTTCGACATCACGCCACCGGGCCTGATCACGGCGATGGTCACCGAGAACGGGGTGATCTCGCCGGTCACCGCGGATGCCCTGGCGGCACTGTGCTCGCCTCGTGCTCCAGGTCACGACCAGGCGCGGGGATGATCCCGGCCTGAAGCAAGGTGACGGCCCCCTGACCCGTGCGGACGCACGGGTCAGGGGGCCGTGCCATTGACCTGCGACCGCGTCCGTCGGCCGGCTCTCCCGCGCAGGCTGGTACTGGCAGTCCGTGGAAAACGAAGGCACTGGCTGCCACGGCCGCCGGCCCGTCCACTGGTCTGGAGTGAGGAGGCCGGCCACCGGCTCGATCCCCGTCGTCGAGCACCCGTGAAGGAGTCACCATGAGCACCGACCAGAAGATCGCCGTCATCACCGGGGCCAACCGCGGCCTGGGACGCGCCAGTGCCCTGCACCTGGCCGCGAGCGGCGTCGACGTCGTGATCACGTACCGGAACAACCGGGCCGAGGCGGAGGACGTCGTGGCGGCCGTCGAGGGTCTGGGCCGGTCCGCGGCCGCCCTGCGTCTGGACACCGGCGCCGTGAGCTCCTTCGCGGACTTCGCCGGGCAGCTGGCCGGCGAGCTCACGTCCCGCTGGGACCGGACCGGACGACCTTCGACTACCTTCTCAACAACGCCGGCCACGACCTGACGGCGTCCTTCGCGGAGACCACCGAGAAGGACTTCGACGCCCTGGTCGACGTCCATCTCAAGGGCGCCTTCTTCCTCACCCAGACCCTGCTGCCGCAGCTCGCCGACGGCGGCGCCGTCGTGAACGTCTCCACCGGACTGACCCGCATCATCGCCCCCGGCCACGCCGCCTACGGCGCGATCAAGGGCGCGGTCGAGGTCCTCACCCGCTACCTGGCCAAGGAGCTCGGCGGACGCGGTATCCGCGTCAACACGATCGCCCCCGGAGCGACCGCCACCGACTTCGGCGGCGGTGGCATGAAGCACAACGAGCAGGTACGGGCGCGCGTCAGCTCGCAGGTCGCCCTCGGCCGCATGGGCGAGCCCGACGACATCGGCGCGGCACTCGCCGCGCTGCTCTCGGACGCGAACCGGTGGGTCACGGCACAGCGCATCGAGATCTCCGGCGGCCAGAGCCTGTGACACCGGCCCGAACCGGCCTGAACCGCCCCGAAGTGACCTTCGTCAGAGAACAGGGTCATACGACCCGTCGCGCAGCTCGCCATGAACCTGGCAGGGTGTTCACTGTCCGGAACCAGGTGTCCGGAGCCGGTACGCGGGAATGACCTCGACGGCCCCCGACATGCCAGGTCAACGGCAGATGTCAGTGGATGGAGATCACGGCGGAGTGACGACGAACACCATGGTCAAAGCTATCGATGCGAAAATGGGATGATGGTCGCTATGAAGGGACGCGTCCTGGTCGTCGACGACGACACCGCACTGGCAGAGATGCTTGGCATCGTGCTGCGCGGCGAAGGTTTTGAGCCGTCGTTCGTGGCCGACGGTGACAAGGCCCTTGCCGCTTTCCGTGAGACCAAGCCGGATCTGGTTCTCCTCGACCTCATGCTCCCCGGGCGCGACGGCATCGACGTGTGCCGTCAGATCCGGGCCGAGTCCGGGGTGCCCATCGTCATGCTCACCGCGAAGAGCGACACCGTCGACGTGGTGGTGGGACTGGAGTCCGGCGCCGACGACTACGTGATCAAGCCGTTCAAGCCCAAGGAGCTCGTCGCCCGCGTGCGAGCCCGGCTGCGCAGGGCGGAGGAGCCGACGCCCGAACAGCTCACCATCGGTGACCTCGTCATCGACGTCGCCGGGCACTCGGTCAAGCGGGACGGGCAGCCGATCGCGCTGACCCCCCTGGAGTTCGACCTCCTGGTCGCGCTCGCCCGCAAGCCGTGGCAGGTCTTCACCCGCGAGGTCCTCCTCGAGCAGGTCTGGGGCTACCGGCACGCGGCCGACACCCGGCTGGTCAACGTCCACGTCCAGCGGCTGCGCTCCAAGGTCGAACGCGACCCGGAGCGCCCGGAGATCGTGGTGACCGTCCGCGGCGTCGGCTACAAGGCCGGACCGGGCTGATATGGCGACCTCGTACGAGCGTGAGCGGCAGGAGAGCCGGCACGCGGACCCGCTCACGGGCCTGCTGCCGGTGCTCCGCTCGTGCGTGCGCTGGGCCCGGCGGCCGCTCCAGCCCGCCACCCGGCTGTGGCGGCGCAACATCCAGCTGCGCGTCGTCGCCACCACCCTCCTGATGTCGCTGGGCGTAGTGCTGCTCCTCGGCGTGGTCGTCATCGGCCAGGTCAAGAACGGGCTGCTCGACGCCAAGCGGCAGACCGCGCAGAGCCAGGCCGTCGGCGGCTTCGCCGTGGCCAAGGAGAAGGCCCGCAACGTCACCGACAGCGGCGACACCGGCACCGACGGGCGCAGCCAGACCGACACCGCGACCTGGCTCAACAACCTCGTCGAACAGCTCGCCAGCGGCGGCCAGGGCGTCTACTCCGTCGTCGCCCTCAGCTCCAACGCCGAGCAGCAGATGACCTACAGCACCCAGGCCGACAGCCCCGGCACCCACGGTCCCCGCGGCTCCGGCGGGGTGTGGCCCGAGGAGAGCGTGCCCGCCGACCTGCGGCAGTCCCTCGACGGCACGCTGGAGGTCTACGAGCGCTACACCTCGATGAAGAGCGACAGCGTCCCCCAGGGGGAGCCCGCCCTGATCGTCGGACAGCGCCTCAACGACCCCAACGGCAAGCCCTACCAGCTGTACTACCTCTTCCCCTTCGACCAGGAGGAGAAGACCCTCGGCCTGGTCAAGGGCACCCTCGCCACGGCCGGCATCTTCGTCGTCGTGCTGCTCGGCGCCATCGCCTGGCTCGTCGTGCGCCAGGTCGTCACCCCCGTGCGCATGGCCGCCCAGATCTCCGAACGGCTGGCCGCCGGCCACCTGCAGGAACGCATGAAGGTCACCGGCGAGGACGACATCGCCCGCCTCGGCGAGTCGTTCAACAAGATGGCCCAGACGCTCCAGGTCAAGATCCAGCAGCTGGAGGACCTGTCGCGGATGCAGCGCCGCTTCGTCTCGGACGTCTCCCACGAACTGCGCACCCCGCTGACCACGGTCCGCATGGCCGCCGACGTCATCCACGAGGCCCGCGGGGAATTCGACCCGGCGACGTCCCGCTCCGCCGAACTGCTGCAGAACCAGCTGGACCGGTTCGAGTCGATGCTCTCCGACCTGCTGGAGATCAGCCGCTTCGACGCCGGTGCCGCGGCCCTGGAGGCCGAGCCGATAGACCTGCGCGACGTCGTGCGCCGGGTCGTCGACGGCGCCGAGCCGCTCGCCGAGCGCAAGGGCAGCCGCATCGTCGTCCACGGCGACGAGCAGCCCGTGACCGTCGAGGCCGACGCCCGGCGCGTCGAGCGCGTCCTGCGCAACCTCGTCGTCAACGCCGTCGAGCACGGCGAGGGCCGCGACGTCCACGTCCGCATGGCGTCCGCCGGCGGCGCCGTCGCCGTGGCGGTCCGCGACTACGGCGTCGGCCTCAAGCCCGGCGAGGCCACCCGCGTCTTCAACCGCTTCTGGCGCGCCGACCCCGCGCGCGCCCGCACCACCGGCGGCACCGGCCTCGGCCTGTCCATCGCACTCGAGGACGCCCGGCTGCACGGCGGCTGGCTGCAGGCCTGGGGAGAACCGGGCGGCGGCTCGCAGTTCCGGCTGACCCTGCCCCGCACCGGCGCCGACAGCCTGCGCGGCTCCCCGATCGCCCTGGAACCCGAGGACTCCCGCCGCAACCGCGAGCTGAACGCGGGCACGGCCCACCGCACCATGCCCGCCGGCGCCACCGCGCTCGGCGCGGCCCTCGAAGGCGCGGCGGTCCAGCCGCACACCCCGGCCCTGCACGGCGTGCCGGTGTCGCGGTTCGCCGCGCCCGCCATCCCCAACATGCCGCTCAGCCCTCCCCGGCCCCCCGCCGCCGACCCCGCCGCGCTGCCCGGCAACGGCGCCCGCGTCGTCGGCCACCGCGCCGGCAGCGGCACGGCCACCCACACCACCACGGACCAGGCGCGGGAGGACGAGAGCTGATGCGCGCGAAGGGGGGCGGCCGACCGCGGCCGGTCAAGGCGGGCATGCTCCTGGGCTGCCTCCTCGTGCTGCTCACGGGCTGCGCCTCCATGCCCGACAGCGGCGAGGTGCACCGGGTCGGCGGCGAGCAGCACGCCGACAGCGACCCCCAGGTACGCGTCTACGGGGTGAAACCGCAGAAGGGCGAGACGCCCCGGGAGATCGTCAGCGGATTCCTGGAGGCGACCACCAGCGACGAGGCGAAGTACGACACCGCCAAGCTCTACATGACCAAGGAGCAGGCCCAGCGGTGGAAGCCGGACTCCGGCATCACCATCCTCGCCGACGGCCCCACCCAGGTGCAGGAGCCGGGATCCGCGGGCGACGGCAAGGCCGACGACGGTACCCAGATCAGCCTCACCGGTGAGAAGGTCGCCGCCGTCGACGCCCGGCACGCGTACCGCGCGGACGAGGGCACCTTCAGCACCGGCATCAGGCTGACCAAGGAGAACGGCGAATGGCGCATCGCCGGCGTCGCCGACGGGCTCGTGCTGAGCGAGGCCGACTTCACCCGCTTCTACCGCTCGGTGGACACCTACTACTTCGCCTCCCTGGGTCCTGATGCACTCGCCGAGGGAAAGCGCCGCGAGGCCCTGGTCGCCGACCCGCTGTACCTGCGCAAGCGCATCAACCCACTGGGCGCCACCGTCGACGCCCTGCTGGCCGGGCCCACCGAATGGCTCGAACCCGTCGTGGAATCGGCCTTCGCCAGCGGCATCCGCGCCACCAGGGTCACCCTCGACGACACCCAGCGCCTCACTGTCCGGCTCAACCGCGCGCCCGGCGACAGCCTCCGCTGCCGGCGGATGGCCGCCCAGCTCATCCAGACCGTGCAGGGCATGTCCTCCAGCCCCCTGCCGTCCGTGGACGTGCAGGGCCCGGGCAACCGCACCGCCTGCTCCCTGCAGCGCGAGCAGGCCGCCCGGGACTACGCCCCGGAGGGGCTGGCCGGGCAGGGCAACGAGCAGTACTTCGTCGACGCCGACCACCACCTCGTCAGCCTCAGCGGCGACGGAACCCAGCCCATGACCGTGCCCGGACCCTTCGGATCGGGGCCGCTCAAGCTGGGCACCGTCGCGGTGCGGCGCGATGAGCAGTCCGCCGCCGGGGTCACCGAGGACGGCGCCAACCTCTACGTGGCCCCGCTCGACGCCGGCGGCGAACTCGGGCCGGTCGTGGCCCACAGCCAGGCCGCCGACAAGAAGAACCGGCTCAGCGCCCCCAGCTGGGACGGCTACGGCGGCCTGTGGGTCGCCGACCGGGACCCGAACCGTCCCCAGCTGCTCATGTTCCGCAACGGCGCCGGCACGGCCGTCGACGTCACGGTGCCGGAACTCGGCAACGGGCGCATCGAGTCGCTGCGCGTGGCCGCCGACGGTGTCCGTATCGCCCTGCTGGTGAGCGAGGACAAGCACACCACGCTGCGGCTCGGCCGCATCGAGCGCACCGGGCCCTCCGACGACCCGCAGATCGCCGTCGCCGACCTGCGCCGGGTGACCCCGCAGCTGGAGGACGTCATAGCGGCCTCCTGGGCCGGGGTGAGCCGCCTCGTGGTCGTGGGCCGGGAGACCGGGGGCGTGCCCCAGATCCAGTACGTCGACGCGGACGGCTCGGCCTCCTTCACCCCGAGCCTGCCCGGCATCAGCGGCGTGAAGTCGGTGGCCGCGTCCGAGAACCAGGACAAGCCGCTGCTCGCGGAACTGGACGGCGGCATCTTCCGGCTGCCCCCGGACGCGAACTGGAAGGAAGTCACCCCCAAGGGCACCGCGCCGGTCTATCCGGGCTGAGTCTGCCCGGTGCCCGGTGCCCGGCGCCCGGTGCCCGGCGCCCGGTGCCGGACACCGGACGTCGGGCCGTCGGGCGCCGCTCCCACGAGGCCTTTTCCGGGCTGTCCCGGCCTCCTGCGAAGCTTTACCCACAGGAGTTATCCACAGGCCTGTGGAAGACCCTGGTGGATGTCGCCCCCACCCGGCATCGTTGAGTCATGCGAGGCCTACGGGGATGGTGGCGCGAGATCGCCGGGCTGGTGCTGCCGGGGGAGTGCGCGGGGTGCGGTGCGCCGCGCACCGGACTGTGTGAGGAGTGCGGGGCGACGCTGTACGAGCCGGGGGCGCGGCGCGTGTGGCCGGACCCGCCGCCCGCCGGGCTCCCGGAGGTGTGGGCCGCGGCCGTCTACGCCGACCAGCCGCGCGCCGTGCTGCTCGCGCACAAGGAGCGCGGTGCCCTCGGGCTGGCGCGCCCGCTGGGCGCGGCGCTGGCGGGCGCCATCTACGCGGCGGTCAGGGGAGGGGGTGGGGGTGGGGCCCCCGAAAGCGGGCCGCTGCTCCTCGTCCCCGTCCCCTCCTCCCGCCGCGCCGTCGCCGCCCGCGGTCACGACGCTACCCGCCGCATGGCCCGCGCCGCCGCCGCGGAACTGCGCCGGGACGGGCTCCCCGTGCGGGTCGCCGCGGTCCTGCGGCAGCGCCGCGCCGTAGCCGACCAAGCCGGCCTCGCCGCCGCTGACCGCCTCGCCAACCTCTCCGGCGCACTGGAAGCCGTACCGGGCGCCGCCGGACTGCTCGCACGCAGTGCCGCCGTCCTTGTGGACGACTTGATGACCACCGGTGCCTCCCTGGTGGCCGCCGCGCGGGCCGTCGAGTCGGCCGGCGGCCACGTCCTGGGCGCCGCCGTGATCGGCGGCCCGGCCCCGCTGCGCCGCCGAACGGAGTAGCGGGCCATCGCACGGGGGTGTCGCGCGGCGGGCCGCGGCACGGCACGGACGAGCGCCGCGGACAGCGCGCTCCGGTGTTCGGGAGAGGGCCCGCGTACCCCTCGCGCGCGGGTGGTCACCTCCGCGCGCCGGCAAACGGAACCCCCCGAGCACCGGCGATGTTGCAGGTTGCGCAACCGCTCTTTCACCCGAACGGAGGTATAGCCCCGCTGGGGGTGCCGACCGTGGTGCTCCGGGTCTATGTTCGGTTGTGAGGGACGGAGCCGCCCGCGGTGGCCCGCCGTTCCGCGGACCGCGGGTTGTGGTTCACCCACCGTTCAGTGGATGTTGATCTTTCTCCCGGGGGAGGAGGAGGTGAGAGTCGCGGCTTCGCCGCCCCGGAAGGCCTCCGGAGGTGCGCGGAGCGGCAACGAACGTCGACGCCGGGCGGGACCTGGTGCCCGCCGGCCTCAGCGCAAGGGATCCGTCCTGTGCGAACGGGGCGATCCGGGAACGGAGTTCTGCGTGGACATCGTCGTCAAGGGCCGCAAGACCGAGGTGCCCGAGCGGTTCCGGAAGCACGTGAGCGAGAAACTGGACAAGATCCAGAAGCTCGACGGCAAAGTGATCAGCCTCGAAGTCGAGGTGTCCAAGGAACCGAACCCCCGGCAGGCGGACCGCTCCGACCGGGTGGAGATCACTTTGCTCTCGCGTGGACCGGTGGTCCGGGCCGAGGCCGCCGCTACGGATCCGTATGCGGCGCTCGACCTCGCGGTGAGCAAGCTCGAGGCGCGACTGCGCAAGGCCGCCGACAAACGCAGGGTGCACCACCGCGGCGGGAGCCGCGCAACCCTGAGCGTCGCGGAGGCGACGGCCGTCCTGGCCGCCGAGGAGCCCAACGGCACCCGGCCCGCGGACGAGTCCGCCGCCGGCGTGCCCACCACCAAGATGGGTTCCCTGGAGGTCCAGGGCGAAGGCCCCCTGGTGGTGCGCGAGAAGACGCACGCGGCAGCACCGATGACGCTCGACCAGGCGCTCTATGAGATGGAACTGATCGGGCACGACTTCTATCTGTTCATCGACTCCGACACGGAACAACCGAGTGTCGTCTACCGGCGGCACGGCTACGACTACGGCGTCATCCACCTGAAGGCGGACCCGTCCGTCATGGTGGCGCCGTCCGGCGCGGGAGGAGCGCTGCGCCGGTGATGTGACGGTCTCGGGTGGCGCCCCTGGGCGGGAAACGACCTCCGCCCGGGGGCGTTGCCGTGCTGCGGCATGGAATCATGGCCGGGCAGCCGACTTTCGGGCCGCATCGCCCGGTTGGCCTGGCACGAACGTGCACAAAAGCGTGCGACGACCACGGGCTGCCGGCCCGAGGGGGAGGAACCGATGGCCGACAGCTTCGAGCCCGCGCCGTCCGGTGTGGCGGAACCCGCCGGCGGGGCCGCGCGGGACGCGGGCGCGAACGACGCGCACGGCACAGGTGGTGCGCCGCGAAGGGAGCCCATCAGGGTCCTCGTGGTGGACGACCACGCGCTCTTCCGGCGGGGCCTGGAGATCGTGCTCGCGCAGGAGGAGGACATCCAGGTCATCGGTGAGGCCGGGGACGGTGCGGAGGCGACGGAGAAGGCCGCCGACCTGCTCCCGGACATCGTGCTGATGGATGTGCGGATGCCGAAGCGGGGCGGGATCGAGGCGTGCACCTCCATCAAGGAGGTGGCGCCCAGCGCGAAGATCATCATGTTGACGATGAGCGACGAGGAGGCCGACCTCTACGAGGCGATCAAGGCCGGCGCCACCGGCTACCTCCTGAAGGAGATCTCCACGGACGAGGTCGCCACCGCGATCCGCGCGGTCGCCGACGGGCAGTCGCAGATCAGCCCGTCGATGGCGTCCAAGCTGCTCACCGAGTTCAAGTCGATGATCCAGCGCACCGACGAGCGCCGGCTCGTCCCGGCACCCCGGCTGACCGACCGTGAGCTGGAGGTGCTGAAGCTCGTCGCGACGGGGATGAACAACCGGGACATCGCGAAGGAACTCTTCATCAGCGAGAACACGGTGAAGAACCACGTGCGCAACATCCTGGAGAAGCTCCAACTGCACTCGCGCATGGAGGCCGTGGTGTACGCGATGCGGGAGAAGATCCTGGAGATCCGCTAGCGACGGGCCGACGGGCCGACGGGCCGACGGGCCGACCGCCCGACCGGTCGGCGGTCGACAGGGCGAAGACCGCCGGCGCGCGCCGCGGCCCCCGGGGTCACACCACCGCGGCCCGCAGCGCCGCGGCCAGCGCGGGGTCGTCCAACCGCTCGACGCGGACACTGTCGCAGCCGACCCAGTCGGCCGCTTCGCGCAGTGCTTGTGCCATGGGTTCCACGGCGCGCACGGAATCCAGGGTGACCTGACGGGCGATCAGGGTGCTGCCCTCGCGTGCCGGGTCGGCGCGCCCGACGAGCCGGCCGCCGGTCAGCAGCGGCATCGCGAAGTAGCCGTGGATGCGCTGCGGTTTGGGGACGTAGGCCTCCAGGCGGTGCGTGAAGCCGAAGATGCGCTCGGTGCGCGGCCGGTCCCAGATCAGGGAGTCGAAGGGCGACAGCAGGGTCGTGCGGTGCCGGCCGCCGCGCGAGAGCTCCGCCAGGGCCGCGGGGTCGGCCCACGCGGGCTTCCCCCAGCCCTCGACCTCGACCGGGACCAGACCGGTGTCGGCGATCACGGCGTCCACCTGCTCGCCCTTGACGCGGTGGTAGTCGGCGAGGTCGGCGCGGGTGGCGACGCCCATGGCCGCGCCGGCCTGGGCGACCAGCCGGCGCAGGCACTCGGCGTCGTCGATGTCGTCGTGGAACAGGGCGTCGGGGACGGCGCGTTCGGCGAGGTCGTAGACCCGCTTCCAGCCGCGCCGCTGGGCGCAGACCACATCACCGGTGTCGAGCAGCCACTCCACCGCGATCTTCGTCTCGGACCAGTCCCACCAGGGGCCGCCGTTCTTGGCGCCGCCGAGTTCGGTCGAGGTGAGCGGCCCGTCGGCCTTGAGCCGGTCCAGCACCGCGGCGACGGAGCGTTCGGCGTCCTGCAGCACGTGCCAGCGGTGGCCGCGGGCGCGGCGGGCCCGGCGCCGGAAGGCGAAGTGCGGCCATTCCTCGACGGGCAGGATGCACGCGGCGTGCGACCAGTACTCGAAAGCGTGGTTCTCGGTCCAGTACGCGGTCTCGACCGCGCTCCTGCCGACCGCGCCCAGCCGTGCGTACGGGATGAGTTCGTGCGAGCGCGCGAGGACGGAGATCGTGTCGAGCTGCACCGCGCCGAGCCGCCGCAATATGCCGCGCACGCCGCCGCGGCGCTCCGGGGCGCCGAGGAATCCTTGGGCGCGCAGTGCCATGCGGCGGGCCTCGTCGGCGGAGAGGGGCGCGGGCTTGTTCATGCGCCCCAGCGTAGAAGCAGGGTCCGACAGTCCTTCCCGGCGGCCCCGGTCCGCCCCGGCTCCAGGCGCCGCACCGTGGGGCGCGGGGTCACTCGCCCGGGTACGGCAGGTACGCCGTCGCGCCGCCCCTCCCGAGGTCGGAGGGGAGCAGTGAGCCGGTCCAGGCGTCCCGCCGGGTCCCTTGGTGGACGATCCGGGCGCGCAGGGTGCCCTCCATCCGGAAGCCCGCCTTGAGGGCGACCGCCCGGGAGCCGTGGTTGCCGGCCTCGGCGTACCACTCCAGTCGCTCGACGCCCAGGTCGGTCAGGGCCCAGCGGACCACGGCGGCGGCGGCCTCGGCGGTCAGGCCGCGGCCGCGGTGCTCCTTGGCGGTCCAGTAGCCGAGCTCGGCCTGGCGTTCCGCGCTGTGCAGTCGCTCCAGGCGCACCAGCCCCATGGCTCCCACGAGGCGCCCCTCGCCCCGGGTGACCACGGCGAAGTTGTAGACCAGGTCGTCGCGCCAGCCCTCGGTGCAGATGCGGCCGACGAAGTCCTCGGCGTGCTCGCGGGTGTACGGGGACGGCACCGAGGTCCAGCGCGGGATCTCGGGGTCCTGGCAGGCGGCGAGGACGGCGTCCGCGTCGTCCGGCCCGAAGGGGCGGAGCAGCAGGTGCTCGGTGGTGAGGGTTATCGGTTCCATGCGGCCTCCATGTGCGGGAGTATCCAGGAACGGGCGGTCGGTCACGACCGGATATCGCCTCTTGGATGTGGTGGTTCGCGGGTGAGAACCGCCCGGCTTGATGACGGACCTCCCGGCCTGCTGGGGTCCTCGCTTACGATGGCCGTTGCAGCGGGGTGTGACCTGCTGTGCCCAGCGCGAGAACCCGTGCCAGGCCCGACCGGCAAGGAGCCAGCCTACGTGTCCGTCCTCAACAAGATCCTGCGTGCAGGCGAAGGCAAGATCCTGCGCAAGCTGCACCGCATCGCGGACCAGGTCAATTCCATTGAAGAGGACTTCGTCAACCTGACGGACGCCGAGCTGCGGGCCCTCACGGACGAGTACAAGCAGCGCTACGCCGACGGCGAGAGCCTGGACGACCTGCTCCCCGAGGCGTTCGCCACCGTCCGCGAGGCCGCCAAGCGCGTCCTGGGGCAGCGCCACTACGACGTCCAGCTGATGGGCGGCGCCGCCCTGCACCTCGGCTACGTCGCCGAGATGCGCACCGGCGAAGGAAAGACCCTGGTCGGCACGCTGCCGACGTATCTGAACGCGCTGTCCGGCAAGGGCGTGCACCTGATCACCACCAACGACTACCTCGCCGAGCGCGACTCGGAGTGGATGGGCCGGGTGCACCGCTTCCTGGGCCTGAAGGTCGGCTGCATCCTGGCGAACATGAACCCGGGGCAGCGCCGGGAGCAGTACGCCTGCGACATCACGTACGGCACCAACAACGAGTTCGGTTTCGACTACCTGCGCGACAACATGGCGTGGTCGAAGGACGAACTGGTGCAACGCGGTCATTACTTCGCGGTGGTGGACGAGGTGGACTCGATCCTCATCGACGAGGCCCGTACCCCGCTGATCATCTCGGGCCCGGCGGACCAGGCCACCAAGTGGTACTCGGACTTCGCGCGCCTGGTCACCCGCCTGAAGCCGGGCGAGGCCGGCAGCATGGGCAAGGCGGAGACCGGTGACTACGACTTCGACGAGAAGAAGCGCACCGTCGCGATCCACGAGAGCGGCGTCTCGAAGGTCGAGGACTGGCTGGGCATCGACAACCTCTACGAGTCGGTGAACACCCCGCTGGTGGGCTACCTGAACAACGCCATCAAGGCCAAGGAGCTCTACAAGAAGGACAAGGACTACGTCGTCATGGACGGCGAAGTCATGATCGTCGACGAGCACACCGGCCGTATCCTCGCCGGCCGCCGCTACAACGAGGGCATGCACCAGGCGATCGAGGCGAAGGAGGGGGTGGAGATCAAGGACGAGAACCAGACGCTCGCCACGATCACCCTCCAGAACTTCTTCCGCCTCTACGACAAGCTCTCCGGCATGACCGGTACGGCGATGACCGAGGCCGCCGAGTTCCACCAGATCTACAAGCTCGGCGTGGTCCCGATCCCGACGAACCGCCCCGTGAGCCGTCAGGACCGCGCGGACCTGATCTACCGCACGGAGGAGGCGAAGTTCGCGGCGGTCGTCGAGGACATCGTCGAGAAGCACGAGAAGGGCCAGCCGGTCCTGGTCGGCACGACCTCGGTGGAGAAGTCCGAGTACCTGTCGCAGCAGCTGAACAAGCGTGGCGTCCCGCACGAGGTGCTCAACGCCAAGCAGCACGAGCGTGAGGCGTCGATCGTCGCGCAGGCGGGCCGCAAGGGCGCCGTCACGGTGGCCACCAACATGGCCGGCCGCGGTACCGACATCAAGCTCGGCGGCAACCCCGACGACCTCGCCGAGGCGGAGCTGCGCCAGCGCGGCCTGGACCCGGTGGAGCACGTCGAGGAGTGGGCGCAGGCCCTGCCGGAGGCGCTGGAGCGCGCCGAGGCGGCGGTCAAGGCCGAGTTCGAGGAGGTCAAGGAGCTCGGCGGCCTCTATGTGCTGGGCACCGAGCGCCACGAGTCGCGGCGCATCGACAACCAGCTGCGCGGTCGCAGCGGCCGTCAGGGCGACCCGGGCGAGTCCCGCTTCTACCTCTCGCTCGGTGACGACCTGATGCGCCTGTTCAAGGCGCAGATGGTGGAGCGCGTCATGGCGATGGCGAACGTGCCGGACGACGTGCCGATCGAGAACAAGATGGTCACCCGTGCCATCGCCTCCGCCCAGTCGCAGGTCGAGCAGCAGAACTTCGAGATCCGCAAGAACGTCCTGAAGTACGACGAGGTGCTCAACCGGCAGCGCGAGGTCATCTACGGCGAGCGCCGCCGCGTCCTGGAGGGCGAGGACCTGCACGAGCAGGTGCGTCACTTCATGGACGACACGATCGACGACTACATCGCGATCGAGACCGCCGAGGGCTTCGCCGAGGACTGGGACCTGGACCGGCTGTGGGGCGCCTTCAAGCAGCTCTACCCGATCACGGTGACCGTCGAGGACCTCGAGGACGCCGCCGGGGACCGGGCGGGCATCACCGCGGACTTCATCGCGGAGATGGTCAAGGACGACATCCACGAGCAGTACGACGCGCGGGAGAAGCAGCTCGGCTCGGAGATCATGCGCGAGCTGGAGCGGCGCGTGGTGCTGTCGGTGCTGGACCGCAAGTGGCGTGAGCACCTGTACGAGATGGACTACCTGCAGGAGGGCATCGGCCTGCGGGCGATGGCGCAGCGCGACCCGCTGGTGGAGTACCAGCGCGAGGGCTACGACATGTTCAAGGCCATGATGGACGGCATCAAGGAGGAGTCCGTCGGCTACCTGTTCAACCTGGAGGTCCAGGTCGAGCAGCAGGTCGAGGAGGTGCCGGTGGACGCCGGTGCCGAGGACGCGGTGCCGACGCTGGTCAAGCAGGACGCCCGTCCGGAGATCCGCGCCAAGGGCCTGGAGGCCCCGAAGCGGGCGGACCGGCTGCACTTCTCCGCCCCGACCGTCGACGGCGAGGGCGGCGTCGTGCAGGGCGAGTTCGACAACGGTGACGGCGACGTCCCCGAGTCGGACGGCCTGACCCGGGCGGAGCGCCGCCGCGCGGCCAAGGGCGGCCGGCGCCGCAAGAAGTAGGCGGCGACCGCGGAGCACATCCGCGGTGTCGCGCGCGGCCGGGGCCGGTCTCCTTCGGGAGGCCGGCCCCGGCGGCGTTCAGCGGGCCTCCACGGCGGTGCAGCGCCAGCAGCCGGGGCCGCCGCCCGGCCGGGTTCCGTCGCGCTCCAGGCGGAAGGCGAGCGCCCGCACGATGTCCGGGGCGAGGACGACGGCGGCGGCGACCTCGACGGCCCTGCCGTCGGAGGAGGGGGACACGTGCGGCCTCCTGAGCAGCCGCGGCGTGTGCCCGCGGGCGACGTAGGCCCAGTCGGTGCGGGTGTTCACCAGGTTCCACAGGTGGTCGTACGCCTCCGGGCGCACGCGTCCCGCCAGGCCGGCCACGGGCCGCCGTCCGGTGAGGACGTCCAGCAGCCGTCCGGCGAACCAGATGTGGGGCGGCAGGGCGGTGACGTTGTGTGCGCGAATGATCGCGCTACGTGACGGTGTGGTGACAGGCATGTGCGGACCCCCGTGGTCTACCGATTGGTAACCGGGTTGTACGGGGGGCGCCGCCGGATGGGAAAGCCGGGCGGGGGCGGCGCGGGAGGCGGGCCGGGATTCACCTATCCGGGGTGCCGCGCACGTATGCTGACGCCATGCGCGTCTACATCCCCACGACCCTTCCCGGCCTGGCCGAGGCGCACAAGGCCGGTGAGCTGGGCCCCGCCCCGCTGGACGCCTTCGCGGTCACCCCGAGCCTGCGCGAGTGGTACGTCTCCGACGACATCGAGGAGCTGGAGTACGCCGCCCTGACCCGGGCCGCCCAGAGCTCGCTGCGGCAGCTGGCGCTCGCCCCGGACGCGCCGCGCCGCCGTGTCGTGCTCGCCGTGGACGTCGCCGACGCCGCCGTCTCCTTCGACCCCGACCGCGCCCTGGACCCCTCCGCCCTCGGCTCGGTCCGCCTGTCCGCGCCCGTGCCGATGGCGCGCGCCGCCGCCGTGCACGCGGACGCCGACGACGCCGAGCGGGACATCTCCGCGGCCGCGGACGCCCTGGGCGCGGCCGACGCCGGCGACGACGACGCGCGCTTCACGGTCGACGGAGCCGAGGACCACGAACTGCTCTGGTTCGCCACCCAGGAGATCCCCACGCTGATCGCGTGACGCGTGACGCGTGACGCGTGACGCGCGACCGTGACCCGTGCCGCGCACCGCGCGGAGGGGTGTCCCGGGGACCCGATGTCTACGATGCGGCTTCGTATGTGACCTCGGCACTTGCCTTGGGCCGGGAGGGTCTGGGTACGGTTTCGGATGTGAACGCGCATCTGGTGTGGGACTGGAACGGCACGCTGCTCCACGACATCGACGCGGTGATCGAGGCGACGAATGCCTCCTTCGCCGAGATCGGCCTTCCGCGGATCACGCTGGAGCGCTACCGCGAGCTGTACTGCGTGCCCGTGCCGAGGTTCTACGAGCGGCTGATGGGACGCCTGCCCACCGAGGACGAGTGGGAGGTGATGGACGAGATCTTCCATCGCCACTACTGGGCCCTGGCCGGCACCTGCTGCCTCGCGGAGGGCGCCGCGGAGATCCTGGCCCGCCGGCGGTACGAGGGGCTCACCCAGTCCCTGTGCTCGCTGGCCCCGCACGAGCAGCTGATACCGATCCTGCGCACGCACGGCATCGAGAACCACTTCCTGCGCGTGGACGGCCGCACCGAGGGCAGCCACACCGGCAAGTCCGAGCAGATGGCCCGGCACCTGGCGGCCATGGACGGCATAGTCGCCGGCCGGGTCGTGGTCATCGGCGACGCGGTCGACGACGCGGTGGCCGCCCAGCACGTGGGCGCCCTGGCGGTGCTGTACACAGGCGGCTCGCACAGCCGGGCCAGCCTGGAGAAGGCCGGCGTCCCGGTCGTGGACACCCTGGTCGAGGCCGTGGAGACGGCCGAGGCCCTGGTCGCCTGAGGGCCCCGGCCGCCGGGGCGGACCCGGCGCCCGCCTCAGGTCACCGGCGCCTTGGACCGCAGCACGGTCAGGAACTCCCGCATCCACGAGGGGTGGTCCGGCCAGGCCCGCGAGGAGACCACCATGCCGTCCACGACGACGGCGGTGTCCTGGAAGCCGGCGCCCGCCGCCTCCATGTCCATCTCCAGCGCCGGGTAGGCGGTGACCCGGCGGCCGCTGAGGGCGCCCACCGCGGCCGTCAGCAGCGGTCCGTGGCAGATCTGGGCGACCGGCTTGTCGGCGTCGAAGAAGGCCTTGAGCACCTTGCGCAGCTCGGGGTCGTTGCGCAGGTACTCGGGGGCGCGCCCGCCGGGGACGACGACGGCCGCGTACGCGCCGGGGTCGACGTCGGCGAAGGACAGGTCCGCCTGCCAGGTGTAGCCCGGCTTCTCGGTGTAGGTGTCGAAGCCCTCCTCGAAGTCGTGCACGACGAACCGGAGCTTCTTGCGGGTGGGTGCCGCGATGTGCACCTCGTAACCCTCTTCGAGGAGTCGCTGGTACGGGTACATGACTTCGAGCGACTCGGCAGCGTCGCCGGTGACGATCAGGATCTTGGTGGCCATGACCGGGTTTCCCGTCCCTTCCCGTCGCGTGTGTAAACGTCTCGCTACGACCTCCGTACGGTCACCTCCTCAACCTGCACCCGTGCGGCCGGACTGTCCAGTTCGTCAAAGATTGGTTCGTGGTTTTGTACACAAAGAGCCCCTGACAGCCCCCCCGGCCGTAGCGATAGCCTTACAGCGTGATCAGCGCTGATCCATCGATCACCACGACCTACGTCACGCAACGGCGCGCGACAGGGAGCATGAGGACATGCAGACCAAGCTGGACGAAGCCAAGGCCGAGCTGCTGGAACGGGCGGCCCGCGTGGGCCCCGGACCTTCGGCGGGGGGAACGCCGGCTCCCGGCACGGCAGGGGCGGGCGACGGCCAGGGCCCGGTGAAGGAGGCGCTGGACTCCTTCCTGCAGCGCTACTACCTGCACAGCGCCCCCGAGGACCTGCTCCACCGCGACCCGGTGGACGTCTACGGCGCCGCGCTGTCCCACTACCGCCTCGCCGAGGTCCGCCCGCAGGGCACCGCGAACGTCCGCGTGCACACGCCCTCGGTCGAGGAGAACGGGTGGACGTGCAGCCACACCGTCGTCGAGGTGGTCACCGACGACATGCCCTTCCTCGTCGACTCCGTCACCAATGAGCTGTCCCGGCAGGACCGCGCGATCCACGTGGTCGTCCACCCGCAGATGCTGGTCCGCCGCGACCTGACCGGCAACCTGCTGGAGGTGCTGGAGGCCGTCCCCGGCGACGGCGCCCAGCTGCCGCACGACGTGCTGACCGAGTCCTGGATCCACGTCGAGATCGACCGCGAGACCGACCGCGAGGACCTCAAGCAGATCGGCGCCGACCTGCGCCGCGTGCTGTCCGACGTCCGTGAGGCCGTCGAGGACTGGCAGAAGATGCGCGACGGCGCGCTGCGCATCGCCGACGAGCTGGCCGCGACCCCGCCGCCGCTGCCCGAGCAGGAGGTCGGCGAGGCCTGGGAGCTGCTGCGCTGGCTGTCGGACGACCACTTCACCTTCATCGGCTACCGGGAGTACGCGCTCACCACGGAGAGCACCCCCGAGGGCCAGGAGGACGTGCTCACCGCGGTGCCCGGCACCGGGCTCGGCATCCTGCGCTCCGACCCGCACCACCACGACGCCGAGGGCCGCCACAACGCCCACCCGGTGTCGCCGTCGTTCAACCGGCTGCCCGTCGACGCCCGCAAGAAGGCCCGTGAGCAGCGGCTGCTGATCATCACCAAGGCGAACAGCCGGGCCACCGTGCACCGGCCGTCGTACCTGGACTACATCGGCGTGAAGAAGTTCGACGCCGACGGCAACGTCATCGGCGAGCGCCGCTTCCTCGGCCTGTTCTCCTCGGCCGCGTACACCGAGTCGGTGCGCCGGGTCCCGGTGATCCGCCGCAAGGTCGCCGAGGTGCTGGAGGGCGCCGGCGTCTCGCCGGACAGCCACGACGGCCGCGACCTGCTGCAGATCCTGGAGACCTACCCGCGCGACGAGCTGTTCCAGACCTCGCCGGACGAACTGCGCGAGACCGTCACCAGCGTGCTGTACCTGCAGGAGCGCCGCCGGCTGCGGCTGTTCCTGCGGCAGGACGAGTACGGGCGCTACCTGTCCGCGCTGGTCTACATGCCGCGCGACCGCTTCACCACGGCGGTCCGGCTGCGGCTGACGGACATCCTCAAGGAGGAACTGAACGGCGTCACGGTCGACTTCACCGCCTGGAGCACCGAATCGGTGCTCTCCCGGCTGCACTTCGTGGTCCGGGTCGCCCCCGGCACGCGGCTGCCGCAGCTGAGCGACGGCGACGTCGAGCGGATCGAGGCCCGGCTGACCGAGGCCGTGCGTTCCTGGGCCGACGGCTTCGCCGAGGCGCTGAACGCCGAGTGCGGCGAGGAACGCGCCGCCGAGATGAACCGCCGCTACGCGCACGCCTTCCCCGACGGCTACCGCGCCGACTTCACCCCGCGTGCCGCCGTCGCCGACCTGCAGCACCTGGAGCGGCTCAACGGCGAGGACTTCTGCCTCAGCCTGTACGAGCCGGTCGGTGCCGCCCCCGGCGAGCGCCGCTTCAAGATCTACCGCACCGGTGCGCCGGTCTCGCTGTCCGCCGTGCTGCCGGCGCTGCAGCGGCTGGGCGTCGAGGTCACCGACGAGCGCCCCTACGAGCTGCGCCGCACGTCCTCCTCGTCGCAGGCCGGCGAGGAGGGCGCGGGACGCGCCTGGATCTACGACTTCGGGCTGCGGATCGACCCCAAGCTCGGCGACCTCGGGGACGACGCCCGCGAGCGCTTCCAGGACGCCTTCACCGCGACCTGGACCGGTCAGGCCGAGAACGACGGCTTCAACTCGCTGGTGCTGAGCGCCGGTCTGAGCTGGCGGCAGGCGATGGTGCTGCGCGCCTACGCCAAGTACCTGCGGCAGGCCGGCACGGCCTTCTCGCAGGACTACATGGAGGACACCCTCCGCAACAACGTCCACACCACCCGGCTGCTGGTCAACCTCTTCCAGGCGCGGCTCTCCCCGGACCACCAGCGGGCCGGCAGCGAGCTGACCGACGCGCTGCTGGAGGAGGTGGACGCCGCCCTGGAGCAGGTCGCGAGCCTGGACGAGGACCGCATCCTGCGTTCCTTCCTCACCCTGATCAAGGCGACGCTGCGCACCAACTACTTCCAGCGCGCCGAGGGCGGCAGGCCGCACGCCTACCTGTCGATGAAGTTCGACCCGCAGGCGATCCCGGACCTGCCCGCGCCGCGCCCGGCGTACGAGATCTGGGTCTACTCCCCGCGGGTGGAGGGCGTGCACCTGCGCTTCGGCAAGGTCGCCCGCGGCGGCCTGCGCTGGTCCGACCGGCGCGAGGACTTCCGCACCGAGGTGCTCGGCCTGGTCAAGGCGCAGATGGTGAAGAACACCGTCATCGTGCCGGTCGGCGCCAAGGGCGGCTTCGTCGGCAAGCGGCTGCCCGACCCCGCGGCCGACCGCGACGCGTGGCTGGCCGAGGGCATCGCCTCGTACAAGACCTTCATCTCCGGCCTGCTCGACATCACCGACAACCTGGTGGGCGGCCAGGTCGTGCCGCCCGCCGACGTGGTGCGCCACGACGGCGACGACACCTACCTGGTGGTCGCGGCCGACAAGGGCACCGCGTCGTTCTCCGACATCGCCAACGAGGTCGCCGACTCCTACGGCTTCTGGCTCGGCGACGCGTTCGCCTCCGGCGGCTCGGTCGGCTACGACCACAAGAAGATGGGCATCACCGCCCGCGGCGCGTGGGAGTCCGTCGAGCGGCACTTCCGCGAGATGGGCCACGACACCCAGAACGAGGACTTCACGGTCGTCGGCGTCGGCGACATGTCCGGTGACGTCTTCGGCAACGGCATGCTGCTCAGCGAGCACATCCGGCTGGTCGCCGCCTTCGACCACCGGCACATCTTCATCGACCCTCAGCCCGACGCGGTGACCTCCTACGCCGAGCGCCGCCGGATGTTCGAGCTGCCGCGCTCCTCGTGGGCGGAGTACGACGCGAAGCTGATCTCGCACGGCGGCGGGATCTTCCCGCGCAGCGCCAAGGCGATCACGATCACCCCGCAGATCCGCAAGGCGCTCGGCATCGAGCAGCCGGTGGCGAAGATGACCCCGGCCGACCTGATGAAGGCGATCCTCAAGGCCCCGGTGGACCTGCTGTGGAACGGCGGTATCGGCACCTACGTCAAGTCGTCCGCCGAGTCGCACCTGGACGTCGGCGACAAGGCCAACGACGCCATCCGCGTGAACGGCGCCGAGGTGCGCGCCAAGGTCATCGGCGAGGGCGGCAACCTGGGCCTGACCCAGCTCGGCCGCATCGAGTTCGCCCTGGCCGGGGGCCGGGTCAACACCGACGCCATCGACAACAGCGCCGGGGTGGACGCCTCCGACCACGAGGTCAACATCAAGATCCTGCTCAACGCGGTCGTCGCCGAGGGCGACATGACGGTCAAGCAGCGCAACACCCTGCTGGCCGAGATGACCGACGAGGTCGGTTCCCTGGTGCTGCGCAACAACTACGCGCAGAACGTCGCGCTGGCCAACAGCATGGCGCAGGCCCCCAGTCTGCTCCACGCCCACCAGCGCTTCATCCGCCGGCTGGTGCGCGACGGCATGCTGGACCGGGCGCTGGAGTTCCTGCCCACGGACCGGCAGATCCGCGAGCGGCTGGCCGCCGGCCAGGGGCTGACCCAGCCGGAGCTCGCCGTCCTGCTGGCCTACACCAAGATCACCGCCGCGGAGGAACTGCTCGCCACCGACCTGCCGGACGACCCGTATCTGCGGCGGCTGCTGGACGCGTACTTCCCGAAGGCGCTGGGCGAGCGCTTCTCCGCGCAGATCGACGCCCACGCGCTGCGCCGCGAGATCATCACGACGGTGCTGGTCAACGACACCGTCAACACCGGTGGCAGCACCTTCCTCCACCGCTTCAAGGAGGAGACCGGCGCCACCAGCGAGGAGATCGTCCGGGCGCACACCGCGGCCCGCGCGATCTTCGGGCTGAGCCGGATCTGGGACGACGTCGAGGCGCTCGACAACGTCGTGCCGGCCGATGTCCAGACCCGCGTGCGGCTCCACTCGCGGCGGCTGGTGGAGCGGGCCTCGCGCTGGCTGCTCAACAACCGGCCGCAGCCGCTGCGGATCGCCGAGACCATCGAGTTCTTCCACGACGGGGTCACCCGGGTCTGGGCCGAGCTGCCCAAGCTGCTGCGCGGCGCGGACCTGGAGTGGTACCAGTCGATCCACGACGAGCTGACCGGCGCGGGCGTCCCGGAGGAACTGGCCACCAAGGTGGCCGGGTTCTCCTCCGCCTTCCCGGCGCTGGACATCGTGGACGTCGCCGACCGCAGCGGCAAGGACCCGCTGGCGGTGGCCGAGGTCTACTACGACCTGGCCGACCGCCTGCAGATCACCCAGCTGCTGGACCGCATCATCGAGCTGCCGCGCGCCGACCGCTGGCAGTCGATGGCCCGTGCCTCCATCCGTGAGGACCTGTTCGCCGCGCACGCCGCGCTGACGGCGGACGTGCTCTCGGTGGGCAACGGCTCCTCCACCCCGGAGCAGCGGTTCAAGAAGTGGGAGGAGGCCAGGGGCGCCCTGGTCGCCCGGGCCCGCACCACCCTGGACGAGATCCAGGGGTCGGAGGCGTTCGACCTGGCGAACCTGTCGGTGGCGATGCGGACCTTCCGCACGCTGCTGCGCACGCACCACTGACGGTCCCCGCGAGGGCCGCGGCACAACGGGAGGGGCCGGGGGAGATCCCCCGGCCCCTCCCGTGCGGTCGGCGCCCGGTCACCCGATCCGGTACAGCCGTTCGTGCGTGCGCGGGCCGGTGGCGACCAGGGAGGTGTCCGGCGGGACCGGGGCCTTGGGAGCCGTCATGATCCAGCGGACGTGGTAGCGGCGGGCGATGGCCTGCCGCAGGTCCGGCGCGGTCGTGGGGGCCAGGAAGGTGCGGACGTCGGCGGCGCGGCGCCCCCGCTCCGCCGCCGTGGTCGACGGGTCGGGCCAGGTGGGGGCGACCAGGAACGCGCCGTAGGCCGGCATCACGTGGGAGGGACCGTAGGCGTCGGTCAGGACGACGTCGCCGACCGCCACGTGCCGCTGCGCCCACTGGTAGCTCGGCCAGTGGTTCAGCCGCTGCAGGTGCACCGCCGGCGGTACGTAGCGCTTCGGGACGATCGCACCGGCCTGCGCCACCAGGCCGACGCAGGCCGCCACGGCGGCGAGCGGTGCCAGCACCGTGCGCAGCAGCGTCCACGGCGGGGCCTCGGCGAGCTCGACCGCCAGCGCGAACTGCAGCGGCACCAGCAGCAGGCCGAAGATCCGCCCGTAGGAGTACTCGCCGCTGAACCAGCCGTACGCGGCCACCGCGCAGTCCCCGGCGAACATCAGCACCAGCGGGTCCAGCGGGTTCAGCCGCAGCCGGTACAGCAGCGCCGGCAGGCCCGCCAGGGCGAGCCCGTACCACTGCCACAGGTCGCCGTAGAGCTGCCGGTGGATCCCGTCCACCGTCGGGTCGCCGAGCAGCGCGGAGACACTGAAGTACGGCCACCACCCGGCCACCGCGAAGGCGACGGCGGCGGTCAGCGCCCAGCGGCCCAGGATCCCGGCGACGATCGGGGTCTGCTGCAGGCCGAGCACCAGGGCGGCCACGCCGATGACGGCGCCCATCGCGGTGAACGGGTGGACGAGCAGGATGACGCCGAGCAGCAGTCCGAGCCCGGTGTGCAGCCATGGCCCGCCGACGCCGCGCCGCGCGGTGCGCGCGGTGATCGCCCACGCCCAGAAGGTCAGGCCGATCGCGAACGCGCTCGGGTAGGTCAGCCCGCGGGTCATCGACTGCAGTGAGAGGAAGCCGCTCCACTCCTTGTGCTCCGGCCCCCACAGCAGCACGAACGCCGCCAGTGCCAGGACCGGCGCCCAGCGGCGGGTGCTGAGGGTGCGGGTGAAGGCGCCGATACCGGTGACGACCAGGGCGAGGTTGAGCGGGCCGCAGGCCTTCAGCAACTGCCAGCCCGGCACGCCGGTGAGCTTGCTCAGCAGCCCCAGCAGCACCGTGTACGGGGTGAAGTAGGGGCTGCCGGTGCCGGGCATGTCGAGCAGCGGGTTGGACGGGTGCCGCCAGTCCGCCGCGATCCGCTCGATCGCGGCGGCGTGCTGCCCGAAGTCGGCGGCCGGTACGGCGTCCCAGGTCTTCAGGGCCACCACCAGCCAGAACAGGGTGCCCAGAATCAGGTACGGCGAGGGGCGCCGCACCCGGCGCAGCTCGTAGGTCTGGATGCGCCAGTCCCGCTGGGTCGTCAGAACGCCGGTCACGCAGCCCTCCCGGCCGTCGTCAGCTCGTCACCACGATGTTCGATCGTGGCACGCGGTGCTGCATCCCCGGCGGGTCCGTACGGGGACGTGTCCGCGTGCGGCCACCCGTTCGTGGGAGGGGCTACGGCCGACTGGCGGCCTCCCCGTGCGGCGGCCGGGGCGCGGGTGCCCGCCCGCTGCGGCGCCGCCGGTACTCCGGCAGCACGTGGTCCGGGCGGGAGATCCGCTCCGCGGTGGGCACCGTCGTGTACGGGACCGGGGCGCTCGCGGACGCCGTCGCCGAAGGCGAAGCCGTGCCCCCGGCGCAAGCCCCTGCGGTGGACCCGGTGGGAGGCGATCGCGAACAGCCCCAGGAACTCCGGGCGTTCGGTGACCGGAAGGCCTCGGTGCCGGCGGAGGACGGCAGGTCCCGCACACGGCTCTTCCCGGCGGTGTCCCACCGGTAGGTGCGCGCATGGTCGAGGTGGAGGAGGTCAGGGGCGCCGTCCTGGCGCGGCCGCCGTGCGGCCGCCGTCGGCGACCCGGGGCAGGGTGTCGTCGCCGTCGAGGAGGAACAGGGGCTCCCCGGTGGCCCGTTCGGCGTCGGTGCCGCGGGACCGCCCGGCGCCCGGGTCGCGCTCGTGGTGCACCGCGACGACCCGCGGTTCCCGGGGCCGGCGACGGGCTGGGGCGGCACCGGGTCCACGACAGGCGCGGGGGGAGCGCGGGGACCGGCGGACGGACCGTTCAGCGTCGTGCGGTGCCGCCGAGGCCGAGCAGGCGGTCGGTGGCGCGGGCGGCGGCCCCGCCGTCGTCGAGGTGGCAGAAGGTCGCGCGGAAGTGGGCGTACGCGTCGGCGCTGTGCCGTGCCACGGTGTCCAGGTCGCGCAGCGCGCCGGCGACCTCGGCGGTGGAGTGCAGCAGCGGACCGGGCGCCTGGGCCTCGAAGTCGGGGTAGAAGCCGCGCAGGGTGTCGCGGACGTGCTCCAGGTCGGGCACGAGGAAGAGCATCGGGCGGCCGGTGTTGGCGAAGTCCGCGGCGAGCGAGGCGTAGTCGGTGACCAGCACGTCGGCGAGCAGCAGCAGTTCGGCCGCGTCGGGGTGCGCGGACACGTCGCGGACGAAGCCGGAGCGGCCCGGCCGCAGCCGGTCGGCGACCATCGGGTGCGAGCGGTACAGCAGCACGTGGTCCCTGCCGAGGGCGGCCTCGGCGCCCGCCAGGTCCAGGTGGGGGGAGCGGCGGTAGTGGCCGGCGTCGTACGCCCGGTCGTCGCGGCGCGTCGGGGCGTAGAGCACCACGGTGCGGCCCCGCGGGATGCCCATCCGGTCCCGCAGCGAGGCGGCGATCTTGTCGCGGTCGTCGGCGAACAGCACGTCGGTGCGCGGCAGTCCGGTCTCGGCGACCTCCCCGTCGAAGGCGAGCGCCGTGCGCAGCGCGCCCGTGCTGTGCGCGTTCGGCGACAGCAGCACGCTCCACTGCCGGCCCGTGTCGCGCGGCGGGCGCGGCAGGTGGGCGAGCTCCGCGCACAGGGTGCCGGCCAGGTCGCGGCCGGTGCGCTTGACCGGAGTGCCGTGCCAGGTCTGCAGCACCCGCTGGTCGGGGCGGCGGACGAACCACGGCGGCAGGTGCGTGTTGGTGACCACGTAGCGGCTGCGCGCCAGCGCCTCGTACCAGGCGGCGCTGTGCAGGACCACGGGCCGCGCGGTACCGGGCGGCACCGCCTGGCCGTCCCGCACCACCCACAGGTGCTCCAGTTGGTCGGCCTCGCGGCGGCGCAGCAGTTCCTCGTGGACCGCGCGCGGGGAGTCGCCGCTGCTGCGGCCGTCGAAGGAGCTGTAGAGCACGGTGTCGCGGCGCGGCAGGCCCCGGGTGCGCGGGTAGTGCGTCTCGCGCAGCACGCGCTGCCGGTAGGGGCCGCGCTGCGGCTCCGGCACGGTCGCTCCGGCCTCCACGAACAGCCGGTCGTGCCGGTGCCGGTCCACGGTGAACGCCTTGCCGCCGGAGCCCGCCGCCATCGGCAGCGCGTCGAACGCCGCGGGGGCCACCCGCACGGGCGCGTCGTGCCCGCCGGCCCGCAGCCACAGGTCCCAGCGGCCCTCGGCCAGCGGCACGGTCCCGGCGAGGGTCTCGATGCGGCCGGGGCGCACGGTCACGGTGAAGCGGCGCCCCTCGCGGTGCCGGGCCCGGCCCGCCGGGGCCGGCGACGCGGCCGCGCTGTCCAGGCGTACGGGGAAGGCGTGCTCGGCGCTGAACGTGCCGTGCCGCAGGACCAGTTCGGCCCGGCCGGGCGGGGTGTCCGGCGCCAGCCGGCCGGTGAGGACGAGCGCGCCCTCGGCGGTCCAGCCGACGGCGTCCACGACCGGCTGGGGTGTGCGGTCGCGCAGCACCAGCCGGCCTGCGGCGTCGGCCTCGACCAGCAGCTCGCGGTGGACACCGGCGAACCGGGCGTCCGTGCCGAGCGGGTAGTGGCCGGCCGGCAGGTCCCCGTCGAGATGGACCGGGTCGGTGCGGCCCGGCCGCATCAGGACGGCCTCCCACGTCTCGGTGGTCTCCGGGGCGATCTGCCGGGGGCCGGGTTCCAGCGCGGGCCGGGCGTCCCCGAGGTCGGCGAGGCGCACGCGGACCCGGCGGACGCCGTGGTCCGCGTCCTGGACCGGATACGTGAGGACCGCCCGCGTCGAGGCGAGCGTCAGGCGCAGCGCGGTGGCGTCCGGCGCGCCGGTGACGTCCAGCTCCACCGTCTGGTCGGGGCCCGCCCGGTGGTCCACCACTGTCCGGGTCACCGGGTCCACCGACAGGTGCAGCCGTCCCGCCCGGTGGTACGGCACCACCCGGGTCCCGTCGCCCGCCGGGTACGACTGCGGGGAGGCACCGGAACCGCAGTCCGCGGCGCGCAGTCCCGCCGTGCGGATGACACCTCGCGCGGCGACGACCACCGCGATCCGCCACCTGCCGGGCCGCAGCCGTGCCGGGTCGACGGTGATCTCGAAGCCCGACCAGTCGTAGCAGTGTTCCTCCTGGCGGGAGCCGACGGTCGCGGCCGGTTCCTGGTGGATGCGCACCGGCAGCAGCAGGACCTTGACCCGGCGCCGCCGCCCGCTGAGCGCGACGGCGGTGATGTGGGCGTCGCCGGGCTGCCCGGCGTCGATGTTGCGCAGGTAGGCGTGGCCGCGCAGCACCAGCCGGCCGTTCTCCCGGGACACTTCGGCGACCTCGGCGTGCACGGACAGGTCGGCGCGGCGCAGCCGCGCCACGGAGGGGGGCAGTGCCATCGGGGTGCCGTCCGCGGCGGCGACCACCGCGCGCTTGCGCAGCGGCGGCCCGGCGACCGTGAACCCGGACGGATTGGCGCGCTGGTGTTCCAGGAACGCGACGAGGTCGTCGAGCCGGTCCTTGGCGACCAGGTGCCAGATGATCCGCTGCGCGACGGGGAGTTCGGGGAAGACGCCGGGGTCGGCACGGCTGAGGAAGTCCCGGCAGCGCTCCATGAACACCCGCCGGTACTCCGGTCCCGCGATCGGCAGCGCCTCGACGAGGTCCTGCAGGTCGTCGGTGAGCACCGAGCGGTCGTAGGCGCGCTTGTACGCGCCCCGGGCGGGGTGCGCCGGGTCGGCGAGGAAGCGGCTGACCGAGTCGACGGCCGCGACACGGTCCGCCGCGCCGCGCGCGCCCCCCACGCCTCGCACCTCGGTGCGCCGCCCGGCGGCCGAACCCTCGTGGACCCGCCGGTAGTGGACGTGGTCGTGCAGGACGTCCACGGCCTCGGCGAGGAAGTGCGCGCGAAGGGTGAGCGGGGCGTCCTCGTACTGCAGGTCCTCGGGGAAGGCGAGGTGGTGCCGCTCCCAGAAGTCACGCCGGAAGACCTTGTTCCAGGCGGCCCGGTCGGAGAGCAGCGCCGGGTCCCGGGTGACATGGGTGCGCGGCACGGTGCGGCTCGTGTCGCGCCGCGGCCAGGCCTCTTCGCGGCCGTCCTCGGTGAGCCGCCAGGCGTTGCCGGTGGCGAAGTCCGAGCTGGAGGCGTCCAGCATCCGCACCAGCGTCTCGTACGCGCGCGGCGGCAGGACGTCGTCGCCGTCGAGGAAGGCGAGGTAGGAGGTGGCCGGATCGGCGTGCCGGACACCGGTGTTGCGGGCGTGGCCCAGGCCCGCGGCTTCCTGGCGGACCAGCCGGAAGCGGGGGTCGCGGTCGGCGAAGGAGCGCGCGATCTCGGCGCCGGCGTCCGTGGAACCGTCGTCCACGACCACCACGTCGAGCGCGTCGAGGGTCTGCGCGGCCACCGAGGCAAGGCACTCCGCCACGTGCGCCTCGACGTTGTGGACCGGGACGACGACGGTGAGGCGGGGCGTGCGCGGGGCCATCGGCTGACGTCACCCTTTCCGGGTACGGGCGGTGTGCGGGGACGAGGAGTTCAACTCGCCCCGGCCGCGTCGGTCACCTCCTCTGAGTCGAACGGGTGAACCGCCGGGGACGTCAGGCGCCGGGCGCCGGGTCGCGGGTCTGGTCGTACACCCCGCCGGGCTCCTGCGCGCAGGCCTGCGCCCGGGCCTGCGCCCGGACCTGCTCATGGGCCCGGTCCGGGGCGGGGGCCGGGCGGCGGCCCCGCGCGGGAGCGATCGGGGGCAGGCCGCCCGGCTCGCCCAGGAAGACCCGGCGCACGACCCGCTCGGCGGCCTGCCCGTCGTCCCACGGGCAGTAGCGCTCCCGGAAGGCGGCGCGCAGCCGGGTGGACAGCGGGCCGCGCCAGGCGCCGGTGCGCAGGATGTCGAGAAGTTCGTCCCCGGACCCGGCGACCAGCCCCGGCGGCTCCGCGGTGATGTCGAGATAGGCGCCGCGCGCGATCCGGTACGCCGTCCAGTCCTCGGCGTGCACGACCACCGGCCGGTCCAGGACGGCGTAGTCGAACATCAGGGACGCGTAGTCGGTGATCAGCCCGTCGGATGCCAGGCACAGCTCCTGCACGCTCCGATGCGCGGAGACGTCGAGCACGTTGCCCGGCAGGTCCTCGGGGAGGCCGGCCGCGCATCCGCGGTCCGGGTGCTCGCGCGGTGCCCGGTACAGGATCATGAATCCCGGGCCGAGTTCCCGGCCCAGCCGGGCCGGGTCGGCGGGCGGGCGGAAGCCGTGCCGGTGGTCGCGGTGGGCCGGGGCGTACAGCAGGGCCGTGACGCCCTCGGGCAGCCCGAGGGCGGCGCGCAGCCGCAGCACGTCGTCCGCGGAGGCCCGGAGCAGCACGTCGTTGCGGGGCTGGCCGTACTCCAGGGTGACGTAGCCGGCCGGGTAGGCGCGCTCCCAGACCACCGAGGAGTGCGGGTTGGCGGACAGGCAGTAGTCCCAGCGGTCGGTGTGGGCGAGCATGCGCGCGAAGTCCCGGCCGGCCGAGGCGGCGGGGTCGCCGTGCACGTCCAGTCCCATGTGGCCGAGCGGGGTGCCCTGGTGGGTGTGCAGGTTCACCTGGCCGGGGCGCTTGACGTACGCGTGCGGGAAGTTGACGTTGTTGACCAGGTACGTGGCCCGGGCCAGCGCCGTCCAGTACGCGGGCGAGTCCGGCTGGAGGCGGCGCACCCCGGGCGGCAGCGTTCCGGCGTGCTCCTCGGTGGTGATCCAGGCCGTGCGCAGGTGCGGGGCGAGGCCGCGGACGGCGGTCTCCAGGGCGGCGGGGTTGCAGGCGTAGCCGCCGTACCGGTCGGCGGCGAAGACGGCCGACCGCGGGTCCAGGGGCCGCCGCCGCTGCAGGCGGTAGTGCGCCCGCAGGGCCGCCGTGCGGACGGTGAGACGGGCGGCCCCGGCCAGCGCGCGCAGCCGCCCGCGCAGCGCGCCCGCGGCCCGCACCGCGTCGAAGACGTGGCGGGCGCCGAGCCGCACCAGCAGCCGCCGGGGCTCGCCGCCGCGCCCGGGGCGGCCGGCCTCCGGGGGCCGCAGCCGGCGCAGGAGCAGACCGCAGCGCTTGAAATAGGCGGCGCGCGACGAACGGGGCAGCCGGTCGGCGCTGTTGTAGATCAGCAGCAGGTGGTCGGCCATCCGCCGGAAGAGCGCGGGCCGCCACGGGTCGTGCGCGGGGTGGCGGTCGAGGAAGGCGAAGAGCCGCTCGTACTGCTCGAAGACGTCGAAGTGGCGGGTGCTGGTGGTGCGCGGGACGCTGCCGTGGCGGCGCTGCCGGTCGTGCACGCAGACCCGGTCCAGCACGGCGACGCTGCCGGCGCCGAGCAGCGCGGGGTACGTGAAGGGCACGTCCTCGTACCAGCCGGGCGGGAAGGACAGGCCGCGCCGCTGGACGAACTCCCGCCGGTAGGCCTTGTTCCACGCCACCGGCAGCAGGCGCAGCAGACCGGGCCGGTCGGCGAGGGGACCGGGCGGCGGCCCGGCGTGGGAGAGCGGGCCGGCGTGGCGGCCGCGGACGACGCGGCCGTCCCAGTACGTGCGGGCGTGGTCGAAGACCAGCACGTCGGGTTCGGCGGTCTCGGCCAGCCGGTCGGCCACGGCCCGCAGCGTGCCGGGGGTGAGGGTGTCGTCGCCGTCGAGGAAGAGCAGGTAGTCGCCGGTGGCGTGGGCGATGCCGGCGTTGCGGGCCCGCCCGGGGCCCACGTTCTCGGCCAGGTGCACGGCGGTGACCCGGTGGTCGCGGGCCGCGTAGGACTCGACGACCGCGCCGCAGCCGTCGGGGGAGCGGTCGTCGACGGCGATCAGCTCGACGTCGGTGAAGCTCTGCCCGAGCACCGACTCCAGGCACTCGTGCAGATAGGCCTGCACCTTGTGGACGGGCACGATGACGCTGAACCGGGGCAAGGCAGCACATCCGTAGGATCGACGTACGCGGCTTATGCCCGTTATATCCTGACGGGCGTGCCGCGTCCGGCGACCGTTCCGGCCACGGAGTGTTGCCCGGCCCCGGCCCTGCCCCGCGCGCCTACTTCACGGCGCCCGCCATGACGCCGGAGACGAACTGCCGCTGGAAGGCGAAGAAGACGACCAGCGGGACCACCATCGACACGAAGGCGCCCGGCGCCAGGATGTCGATGTTGTTGCCGAACTGCCTGACCTGCTGCTGCAGTGCGACGGTGATGGGCTGCGAGTCGGCGTTGGAGAAGATCAGCGCCACCAGCATGTCGTTCCACACCCACAGGAACTGGAAGATGCCGAGCGAGGCGATCGCCGGACCGCCCAGCGGCATGATCACCCGCGCGAACAGCCGCAGCTCGCCCGCCCCGTCCAGCCGCGCGGCCTCCAGCAGCTCCCGCGGGATCTCCGCGAAGAAGTTGCGCAGCAGGAAGATCGCGAACGGCAGGCCGAAGCCGGTGTGGAACAGGACGACGCCGATGATGTCGCCGAAGATCCCGATGTCACCGAAGAGTTTGGCCACCGGGACCAGCGCGATCTGCACCGGCACCACCAGCAGCCCGACCACCAGCAGGAACAGCCAGTCCCGGCCCGGGAACTCCATCCAGGCGAAGGCGTAGCCCGCCAGCGAGCCGATGACCACCACCAGCAAGGTGGCCGGCACCGTGATGAGCGCGGTGTTCAGCAGCGACGAGGTGACGGCGTCGTTGCCCAGCAGCTCGCGGTAGTTGGCGGCGGTCAGCTGCGAGGGCGCGGTGAACACCTTCCACCAGCCCGTGGCGCCGATGTCCACCGGTCCGCGGAACGAGGAGATCAGCAGCCCCACGGTCGGCATCAGCCAGAACAGCGCGACCAGCACGAGGAACACGCGCAGCACGCCGGCGCCGGCCCGCTCCACCAGGCGCGCGGCGAGCGGGGCCCTGGCGGCCCTGCCCGCGGTCTCCGGGCCGGCGGGCCGGGCCGGTCCGGCGGGTTCCGCTGTGCCTGCGACGGTCGTCATCGGCGGGCCTCCCTGCGCAGACGGCGGATGTTGAACACCATGACCGGGACGACCAGGAGCAGCAGGATGACGCCGATCGCGCTGCCGACGCCCTGGTTGTTGCCGCCCCCGAAGGACGACAGGAACAGTTGCAGCGCCAGGACGTTGGCGTCGTCCTGCGAGGTGCTGGGCGCGATGATGTAGACCAGGTCGAAGATCTTCATCACGTTGATCATCAGCGTGACGACCACCACGACCAGCACCGGAGCCAGCAACGGCACGGTGATCCGGCGGAACACCTGCCACTCGTTGGCGCCGTCGATCCGCGCCGCCTCCATCAGCTCGCGCGGCACCCCGGCGAGCCCCGCGGCGATCAGCACCATCGCGAAGCCCGCCCACATCCACAGGTAGGCACCGATGATGGCGGGCGTCACCAGCGTCGGGCCGAGCCAGTCGATGCCGTTGTACGGCTGCGCGAAGTTCGAGGCGGGCAGCCGCAGTCGGGCGCCGGCCGCGGACGCCGGGAGCGCGAAGGTGCCGTCCGCGCCGGACGTCGCGGAAGCGACCACCCGGCCGTCCTTCACGGCCTCGACCCGCACGCCCTTCAGCGCCTTCTCCCCGGCGTCGACGGCGCCCGCCGTGCCTCCGCCGCCCGGCTTGAAGTCCAGCCACACCGTGCCGGTCACCCCGGGCCCGGCGGCCGCCTGCCGGGCGGCGCCCGTCCCCGCGGGGAGCTCGGCCGCCGGGATGCCGATCAGCGGCAGCGCGACCGCCGTGCCCTGCCGCGCCGCCTGCTGCGTGGTGTACGAGCCGCCGCCCGAGGCCGCCAGCTCCCCGCCCGGGCGGGGTCTGGCCCCGGGGTAGGCGGAGGAGTCGGCGAAGGTGTCGTGGACGCCGACGACGACCGCGTTCGCCGCGCCGCGCGCCGGGTCCTGCTCGTACACCAGCCGGAAGATGATCCCGGCCGCCAGCATCGAGATCGCCATCGGCATGAAGACGACCAGCTTGAAGGCGGTGCCCCAGCTCACCCGTTCGGTCAGCACCGCGAAGACCAGGCCGAGCGCCGTGGCCAGGACCGGCGCCACGACCACCCAGACCGCGGTGTTGCGCAGCGCGGTCAGGGTGCTGTCGTCGCTGAAGACCGAGCCGTAGTTCTCCAGCCCGACGAAGCCCGATCCCGCCTTGTCGAAGAGGCTGCGCCAGAGCGTGTACGCGATCGGGTACACCACCAGCGCCCCCAGCAGCACCAGCGCGGGCAGCAGGAAGACCGCCGCCACCCAGCGCCGGGTGCCCGTCACGCCCTTGCGCCGCGCCGCGGGCACGCCGCCCGGGGCGGCCGGACCCTGCACGGTCGCCGCCGTCGCCATCGCGGCCGCCTCAGCCGGCGTACGCCTTGGCGGCGTCCGCTTCGAGCCTGGCCTGCGCGCCCGCCACGTCCGAGGGGTTCTTCAGGAAGTCCTGGAGGTCCTTCCACTCGCCCTTGCCCGCGGTGCCGCCGAAGGCCGCCGGGGCCTGGTCGGACATGTCGAAGCGGAAGTCGTCGCCCGCCGACACCAGGCCCTTGGCGATGGAGCGCGAGACCTCGTCCGGGTACACCGACAGGTCCAGGGACTTGTTCGGCGACACGAAGCCGCCCGAGGACGCCCACACCCCGGCCGCGTCCGTGGAGGCGAGGAAGGTGACCAGCGCCTGCGCGCCCTTGGAGTCCTTCAGGACGACGCCCACGTCACCGCCGCTGACCACCGGCGCCTTGCCGGAACCGACCGCCGGGAAGGGGAAGACCTTGGCGTCCTCGCCGACCTTCGCCTTGGTGTTGTCGCCGATGAACGCGCCCACGAAGTCGCCCTCGTAGACCATCGCGGCCTTCGGCGGGTTGCCGGTGAAGGTCTGCGTCACCGACTTGGGGAAGTCGGTCTGCAGGGCGCCGCTCTGGCCGCCGGCGATGAGGTCCTTCTTGCCGAAGAGCCCGCCGAGGGTGGTGAGCGCCTCCTTGACCGAGGGGTCCGTCCACTTGATCTTGTGCTCGGCGAGCTGGTCGTACTTCTCGGGCCCGGCCTGGGAGAGGTAGATGTTCTCGAACCAGTCGGTGAGGGTCCAGCCGTCGGCCCCGCCCACCGATACCGGCGGCGTGCCCGACTCGAAGATCGTCTCCGCGGTCTTGAGGAAGTCGTCCCAGGTGGCGGGAGGAGCGGAGATGCCGGCGTTGTCGAAGGCGGCGGTGTTGTACCAGACCAGCGACTTGTTGGCGGCCTTGGCGTAGACGCCGTACTGCTTGCCCTCGTACGCGCCGAGGTCCTTCCAGCCCTGCGTGAAGTTCTTGTCCAGCTGGGCCTGCGCCTCGGGGCCGAGCGGCTTGAGCCAGCCCTTCTGCGCGAACTGCCGCAACACGCCGACCTGCGGCAGGAACGCCACGTCCGGCGGCTGACCGCCCTCGATCTTGGTACCGAGGAAGGTGGAGACGTTGTCACCGGTCGGCACGAACGTGACCTTGGCGCCGGTGCGCTTGCCGAACTCGTCGATGACCTTCTGGAAGTTCTTCTGCTCGGGGCCGGTCCACACCGCGGCGACCTCGAGGCTCTGCCCCTTGAGGTCCGGCAGCGCCACGCCGCCGTTCCCGCCGCCCGAACCGCTGGGCGACGCCGCTCCGTTGTCACCGGTGCCGCCGTTGTCGTCGTCGCTGCCGCCGCAACCGGCCGCTGTCAGTGCCAGGGCGGCCGCCGCCACCGCGGCGACGACGGCCCTGCGCGTACCTCGCGTGCGCCTGCTGGATGTCCGCATCTGCCTGCCCATCCCCTCAGCGCGGAAGCACGCCGCGGTGGCAGCCCGCCGGTTGGCCGAGGCAGCTGCGCCGGGCGTCCCGTCCCCGCGTCATCCGCTGTTCCGCGTTCAGTGTTACGCCCGGTCTGATAACCGCCGCAATACCGCCCACGCACAAGGCCGTTGGATCGTGACCTTCATGTGACCGGCGAACCGGTCGAGCGGGCGAGGGCGCCGTCGGCACGGCGGACGTAGAGAGTGAGCGACTTCGCGGAACCGGTGAGCGTGGCGCCGGTGCGGCTGGTGGCGCTCACCGGGACGGGCGCCCAGCCGGACCCGGCGCCCACGGCGGCGGCCAGGGCGCCGCCGCCGGACGGGGCCAGGACGTACAGCCGGCCCCCCGACACCGCGGCCTCCGGACGGCCGGTCGCGTCCAGGCCGGGGACCAGTTCCGAGGGCCGCCAGGCGCCGTTGACGTACGGCAGGCGCAGCACGGCCCCGTCGGCCTTGCGCACGACGAAGGCGTCCAGGGTGCCGCGGGCGCGCGACACCAGGCCGGGCGCGGAGGTGATGCGGCCGGCGGTGGGCACCAGCGCCCAGGCGTTCCACCGGCCGTCGACCCAGGAGGAGGTGACCAGGTCGCCGTCGGAGCGGGCGACCAGGTCGATCCGGCCGGGGGCGGAGGACGCGGCGGCCGGGGTGGTGTCGAAGGTGGCGGGCTGGTCCACCTGGTACCAGCCGCCCCAGGCGCCGTCGCTGAGGGTGCGCCGGTAGACCTTGTGGTCGGTGCCGAGCGCGAACACGTCGAGCTGCCCGGCGCGCGAGGAGACCGCCGAGGGGTCGTCGGCGACGCTTATCCCGGTGAGCCGGTGCCAGCCGCCGTCCACCAGATACCACAGGTTCCGGTCGGTGCCCCGGGTGAAGACGTACGTCGCCCCTGCGGCGGAGACCGCCCGCGGCCTGCCGGTGGTCTCCACCCCCGCGACCGGGAGCGGCGGCAGCGCCGTCAGGCCAGACCAGTGCAGCGACGCCTCCCCGGCCGTGTCGGCGGCGTCGGCGGGGGAACTGACGGCACCCTGCGGGGAGGCCGCGGCGCCGGTGGGCGCGGTGGGGGTGGGCGCGTGCGTCGTGGAGTCGCCCGGCTCCCGGTCCTCACGGCTGGTGGAGCCGCCGTCGTCGGAGCCGGAGGCGGCGATGGCCCAGCCGCCGAGCCCGGCGGCCACCAGGGCGGCTGCGGCGGCCGCCCCGATCTTGGCCCGGCGGCGCTGCGGCGAGTCCGCGACGGCACGGTGCCGGTGCCGGGCCCGGCTGCCGCGGGGGTCGTCGCCCGCGGCGCGGCCGGCGGCGAGTTCCTCGGCGGTCGGCAGCTTGATGCTGGTGTGCGTGTCCCGGGTGGAGTCCGGGGCGGCGCCCCTGACCAGCGGGACCGCGCCGCGCCGGCGGCCGGCCGGCGGGTCGTACGGCTCGCCGGCGCCCGCCGGTTCGGCGCCGAAGCCGCCCGCGTCCTCGTGGTGGTGGTCGCCGGGCGCGTCCACCTCCAGCGGCGGCAGCCCGGCCAGGTCCGGCAGCAACTCGCGCAGCCGCGTGGCCACTTCGGCGGCCGTCAGCCGCGAGGCCGGCGCCTTGGCCAGGCACTGGGAGAGCAACTGCCACAGCTCGTCGGGGAGGTCGGGCAGCGGCGCCACCGACTCGGTGACGTGCCGGCGCAGCACGGCCCCGGGGTGGCCGCCGCCGAACGGCGTGAAGCCGGCCAGCAGTTCGTACAGGACGGTGGCGAGCGCGTAGATGTCGACCGAGGCGCGCGGCGGCAGGCCCTCGATGATCTCCGGCGCGAGGTAGTCCGGGGTGCCGATGATGCGGGTGGCGCGGGTGCGGCGCGGGGAGTCCACGAGTCGCGCGATGCCGAAGTCCGTGAGCAGCGCCGGGGGCGCCCCGCCCGGTCCGGGCGGCGCGGCGGAGTCCAGCAGCACGTTCTCGGGCTTCACGTCGCGGTGGACGACGCCTGCCGCGTGCGCGGCGGCCAGGCCGTCGGCGACGTCGGCGGTGACCGAGACGGCGGCCTCGGGCGCGAGCCTGCGCTCCCGCTCCAGGCGGGAGCGCAGGTCGGTGCCGCGCACGAGGTCCATCACGAGCGCCAGGTCGGAGCCGTCGACCACCAGGTCACGGATGCCGACGATGTGCGGGTGGTGCAGTGCCAGCAGGGCCGTGCGCTCCTGGACGAAGCGGCCGACGAGGTCCTGGTCGGAGGCGAGGTCCTCGCGCAGCAGCTTGATGGCGACCGGGCCCTCGGGGCCCTCGCCCAGCCACACCGTGCCGGCGGACCCGCGCCCCAGCACCTGGTGCGCGGTGTACCGGCTGCCGATCTTCCGTCCCAAGGCTGCTCCGACTCCTCCGACGTGCCGTCGTGTTGGCGACAAAGCTACGCGGATGCGAGCCGGTTGGGGGAACCAGTCCGGGGTGAGTGCGGCTTCTGCGGAAGAAATCACCCTCCAGAAGTCGACAAATCACCACCATGGGCAGTCTCAGCCGGTGAACGTGAACCAGTTGAGATTGACGAAGTCGGCGGGCTGACCGCTGGCGAAGGTCAGATAGACGTCGTGCGTCCCGGTGATCGCCGCGGTGTTGGCCGGAACCGTCGTCCAGTTCTGCCAGCCCCCGGTGCTGCCGACCGCGAAACTGCCCACGGGGGTCGCGGTGGGACTGTCCAGCCGCACCTCGACCAGCCCGCTCACCCCCGCCGCGGCGCCCGAGGCGACCCGGGCCTTGAACTGGTGGGCGGCGGTGGAGCCGAAGGCGACGCCGTTGTAGCGCAGCCAGTCGCCGCCTCCGATCCAGCCGACGTCCTGGCCGCCCCCGGTGTCGGTGGTGGTCTCGGTGGCGGTGCCGGACTGGGCGGCGTACGACTCGGCCTGGATCGTGCCGTAGGCACCCGTGCCGCCGCCTCCGCCCCCGCCGCTGCCGGCGGAGTTCCAGACGGCCACGTAGTCGACCAGCATGGGCACGCCCGAGGCGGTCGAGCCGGTCGGAGTGCCGCTGCCCGCGACCCCGTTGGGGAAGGCGCCGCCCATTGCCACGTTCAGCAGCACGAAGTGGCCGTGGTGGGTGGCGTTGGCCCAGGTCGTCGCGTCCATCTGCGAGGCGTTGACGGAGTGGTACTGCACACCGTCGACGTACCAGCGCAGTGTCTCCGGGCTGACGCTGCGGTCCCACTCGAAGGTGTACGTGTGGAAGGCGCCCTGGCAGGCGCTGCCCGGGCACGCGTGGACGGCGCCGAGGCCGTTGGTCTCGTTGCAGGGGCCGCCGGGGTTGCCGCCGCAGTGCAGCGTGCCCCAGACCTGGTTGATTCCGTTGACGTTCTCCATGATGTCGAACTCGCCGATGCCGGGCCAGTTCTGGTAGTTGCCGCGGTAGTCGGCGCCGAGCGTCCAGAACGCCGGCCAGTAGCCGGCCGCGGCGGCGCCGGTCACGTTCGGCATCTGGATGCGCGCCTCGATGCGGGCCCGGCCGCCCGCGGCCGCCTGGAAGTCCGTGCGGCGGGTCTCGATCCGGGCGGAGGTCCAGCGGCCGGAGCCGTCGCGGACCGGGGTGATGCGGAGGTTGCCGCTGCCGTCCTGCTGGAGGTTGGTGCTGCTCGCGGTGTACGTCTGCACCTCGCCGGTGCCCCAGTTCGCGGGGCCGCCGGGGTAGGAGGTGCCGGTGTCGGTGATCCAGTCCGTGCCGGAGGGGGCCGACCCGGCGCTGCCGGTGAAGTCGTCGCTCCAGGTCAGGGACCAGCCGGTGCCGGGTGGGGGGACGCTGGCCGAGGCCGGGCCCGCGAGGGCCGCGGCGAGCGCGAGCAGTGCGGCCGCGCCGGCCCGGACGAGAGTTTTGGACGCGCGCATGACAAGTCCTCCTGTGAGGAGAGGTGGGGGAGCGCGTGAAGGGGGGGGGTGCCCGGGCAGTTCACTGTCCGCCCGGGCTGACGAGGCGTCAAGACGTGGCGCTTGAAAACGCTCTCAGAATTTCCCGCCGTCACTCCTTGAAGCCAGGAGCTGCCGCACTCTTTGAAAGCAGGAGCTGCCGCGCTACTGGCTGGGAGGGCCGCTGGTGGAGTCACCCAGCGAGCTGATCCCGTTCCAGATGTCGCTCACCCATGTGGACAGGGTGTCCCAGAGTCCCTTGCCGGTGTCGAACCAGCCCTGCAGCGGCCCGAAGTACCAGGCCAGCAGGAAGATGACGACCACGACGACGATCATCGTGAAGCAGCCCTTGAGGCAGCCCAGGCCGGGGATGCGCATCGGGTTGGCACTGCGCCGGCGCGGTTCGCGGGCCGGGGGCGGCTCGGGGGCGGGTGGCCGCTGCGGCTCGTACCGCCGGGGCTGCTGCTGCTCGTAGCGCGGCGGCACCGGCTGCTGCTGCGGCCGGGGCGCGTACTGCTGCTGCTGCGGCTGCTGCTGCGGCGCGTACTGCTGCGGTTGCGGCTGGCGGTGCTGCGGCGGGCGCGGGGGTTGCTGGTGCTGGGGCTGCTGCGCGTACCCCTGCCCACCGGGCTGCTGCCGCTGCGGCTGCTGTTGCTGCTGGTAGGACTGCGGGGGCTGCTGCGGCGGCTGGCCGCCCGGCTGACGGCGCGGGCGGCGCCGCAGGGGGTCCTGGTCGGGGTCCAGGTACTGGATCTCGGTCTGCTCGGCACGCGCCCGGGCCCGGTTGAGCTGCGACTCCCACGGGTGCGGGCCCTGGGGCGGCTCGTTCGGCGGGCCACCGGGCACCGGCGGCATCACACGGGTGCCGTCGGCGCCGCCGGCCGGGCGGGAACCGCCCTGGATGACCTGGGTCGGGTCGGCGCCGCTCTCGGGCCCGCCGGCGGACAGCACACTGGTGGCGGCCGTCGGGTCGTACCCGGCCATCGGCGAGCGGTTGGGCAGCACCTGGGTGGGGTCGGCGGTGCCCGGCGGCACCAGGGGGGTGTCCGGCACGGTCGCCGGTGCGGGGTCCGGGGCGAGCAGCGCGGCCACGCCGATGGCGGCCTCGGCCTGCGCCGGGGAGGCGTGGACGCCCACGCCCGCGGCCACCACGCGCAGGGCGCGGGCCAGGTTCTCGGCGCTGGGGCGCTCGGCGGGCTCCTTGCGCAGGCAGCGCTCGATGACCGTCCACAGCGGTTCGGGGACGGTGGTGGGGCGGCGCGGTTCCGCGCTCAGGTGCCGCTGCAGCACTTCGAGCGCGCTCTCGCCGTGGAACGGCGGACGGCCGGTGACCAGCTCGTACAGCAGGATGCCGGCGCCGTAGATGTCCACCGCGGAGGTCTGCGGGCGGCCCTGCGCGGACTCCGGCGCTATGTAGGCGGGGGTCCCCACGAATTCGTGGGTCCGGGTGAGGCCGGGCGAGTCGGCCAGCCGGGCGATGCCGAAGTCGGTCAGCATCGGGTGCATCTGGGCGCTGCCGTCCGGGCCGGTGACGGTGGCGAGCAGCACGTTGGCGGGCTTCAGGTCGCGGTGCACGACGCCGTCGGCGTGGCTGGCGGCCAGGGCGTCGGCGATGGCCGCGGTCAGCAGGGCGCCGCCCACGGGGGAGAACGGACCGTTCTCGCGCAGGTGGCGGTAGAGGTCCGGGCCGTCGATCAGGTCCATCACCAGGGCCAGCAGGTCGCCCTCGACGACCAGGTCGCGCACGCGGACGATGTGCGGGTGGCGCAGCCGCAGCAGCACCGAGCGCTCCCGCAGGAAGCGCATCACGACGTCGGGGTCGCTCGCGAGCTCTTCCTTGAGCACCTTGATCGCGACGGTCTCGCCGGTGTCCCGCACCTGGGAGCGCCACACGGTGCCCGTGGCACCGCGTCCCAGCGGCTCCACCAGTTCGTATTTGCTGCCTACCGGCCGCACGTCTCGCACTCCCTGGATCTTGGCCTGGTCCGTGGCCTGTGTGCGCCCACTGTAGTGCCGCGTCATGGGAGCGGAGCTCGTTCACGCACGGGGCGGGCGTGGGATTAGGACGCGGAGTACGGTCGTTTGGTTGCTTTTTCCGCCCAATGCTGATCATTCAAGATCGTGAAGGTGGGCACCGGCGGCAACCTGTCGGTGGCGAGTGGGAGGATGCGCGTGCGGATCGCGGATCGCTGAGCAACGGGAGCCGGTCGGTTCGTTCTTGTACGTGTCGATGTGCCCGGACACGGCGGGTGGGGCGAGGCCTCTTCCCGCCTTCGGACCGGGCAGAAGGGACCGTGGACGGAGATGCAGATCCGGCTGACCGTTCTCGGGCCGCGCGGCGGCCGGGGGGCGCGCTCCTCCGACGTGCTCGTCACCGCGCCCGCGGGCACCCTCCTGGGGGCCGTGGCGGGTGCCCTGACCTCCGGCACGGGCGGCTCCGGGCAGCCCGCGCGGTCCACGGCGTCCCTGAGGTCCCTGCCTCCGCTGTACGCCGGTGCCGAGCGGCTGGACCCGGCGACCGCCGTGCTGGGTGTGCCGCCGCTGCTCGACGGCGCCGTGCTCTCGCTGCACGCCCCGGCCGACGGCCACCACGAGGAACGACCCTCGGCCGCGGCCCGGCTCCATGTCATAGGCGGTCCCGACGCCGGCGGGGTCCACCTGCTGCAGGGCGGGCAGATCCGGGTCGGGCGGTCCGCCGACGCGGACGTCCCCCTGGACGACCCCGACGTCTCCCGGCTGCACTGCGCCATCACCGTGGACGCCGGGGGCCGGGTCACCGTCCACGACCTCGGCTCCACCAACGGCACCACGCTCGACGGGCAGCCGGTCGGGCCCCGCGGTGTCCCGTTCGCCCCCGGGGCCCTGCTGCGCATCGGCGAGTCCGTCCTCCAGCTGGAGCCCACCCCGCCCGGGTCCACGGTCCCGCCGCCTCCGGCTTCCGTCCCCGCCATCCCGGACGCCGAGGGCCATCTGCACGTCACCCTCCCGCCGGCCTCCTGGCCCGACGGCGAGGCGGTGGCGGCCTGGCGGCCCGCGCGGTCCGCGGAGCGCCCGGCCGGGCCCGCCTCCCCCGGCGGGGCCGCACCGGATCCCCGCCCGGCGCCCGCTCCCGGCG
>NZ_JARAWX010000044.1:0-44960 GCF_033793585.1 Streptomyces sp. MI02-7b
GAGCCGACCCAGAGCATCGCGACGAACGGGATGACGAGGCAGACGCCGGCGATCACACGGGTGGGGGTGACCACCGGCGGCCGGACCGGAGTTCCGGTTGGTTGCTCGGACATTGCTGCGGCTCCGTCCTGATCTCACTCCTGTGTAATGCGCACGAAATCTAGGTCAGGCACCGGCGCACGTCACTACCCGTTCGTATTGCGGTATGGAAACGATCTCGACGGGCTGGAACCAGACGGGAACCATCCGGGAACTTCCCGGCATCCTCCCGGGATTACGGCCGCCGCAGCCGCGCCACGAACTTGTAGCGGTCACCGCGGTAGACCGAGCGCACCCACTCCACCGGCTGCCCGTCGGTGTCGAGGGAGTGCCGGGACAGCAGCAGCATCGGCAGGCCCACGTCGGTGCCGAGCAGCCCGGCCTCGCGCGGTGTGGCCAGCGAGGTCTCGATGGTCTCCTCCGCCTCGGCCGGACTTACGTCGTAGACCTCGGCGAGCGCGGTGTACAGGGAGGAGTACTTGGCCAGGCTGCGGCGCAGCGCGGGGAAGCGCTTGGCCGACAGGTGGGTGGTCTCGATCGCCATCGGCTCGCCGTTGGCCAGCCGCAGCCGTTCGATGCGCAGGACGCGCCCGCCGGCCTTCATGTCGAGCAGTTCGGCCAGCCGGTCGTCGGCGGTGATGTAGCCGATGTCCAGCAGCTGCGAGGTGGGCTCCAGGCCCTGGGCGCGCATGTCCTCGGTGTACGAGGTGAGTTGCAGCGCCTGGGAGACCTTCGGCTTGGCGACGAAGGTGCCCTTGCCCTGGATGCGCTCCAGCCGTCCCTCGACGACCAGTTCCTGCAGGGCCTGGCGCACGGTGGTGCGGGAGGTGTCGAACTCCGCCGCCAGGGTGCGCTCCGGGGGTACCGGCGAGCCGGGCGGCATCGTCTGCGTCAGTTCCAGCAGATGGCGCTTGAGCCCGTAGTACTTGGGCACCCGGGCGGTTCGTCCGGCCGCGGTCGCCGCGGGCTCCGCGGACTCCGTTACCGCGTTACCGGCCTCGCCGTCGCTGTCCATCGCCCCTGCTCCCGTGTGCTGTCGTGCTGCCGTCACCGGCTCCTCCGTCATTCGCGGCTCACATCGTGGCACGGCCAGGGCCCAAATCGCGTTACGGGCCCAGATGTCGGTCCGGTAACGGACGCGACCGGTGCTCTTATACACCCTTGACACCCCCAAAGGTCTAGGCCAAGCTTCGGGCACTGGTCTACACCACTTGGTACTCACTGCCCTGGGGAGGGTGTTGTGAAGCGCAAGCTGATCGCGGCGATCGGTGTCGCAGTCATGGTCGCCGGCGTTGCGGCCTGCGGTTCGGACGACAAGGGCTCCGACAAGGCCGCCGCGCCCAAGGAGATCACCGTCTGGCTGACGGTCGACGCACAGAAGAACTGGCCCGAGCTGGTGAAGCAGGCGGACGACGCCTTCACGGCCGCGCACAAGGGCGTGAAGATCCACCACGAGTACTACGAGTGGACCGCCAAGAACCAGAAGCTCGACGCCGTGCTCGCCACCAAGAAGGTGCCGGACGTGGTCGAGATGGGCAACACCGAGACGCTCGGCTACCTGGTCAAGGGCGCGTTCGCCCCGATCGACAAGAGCAAGTTCGAGAACTCCGGTGACTGGCTGGACGCCCTGGAGGGCTCGGTCACGTACAACGGCAAGACCTACGGCGTGCCTTACTACGCCGGCGCCCGCGTCGGCACCTGGCGCAAGGACGTCGCCAAGGCGGCCGGTGTCACCAAGGCCCCGACCACCTGGGCCGAGCTGACCGACGCGCTCGACAAGATCCAGAAGAAGAACGGCGACAAGTTCTCCGCCTGGTACCAGCCCAGCCGTGACTGGTACACCGCGCTGGCCTTCGTCAAGGACGCCGGCGGCGACGTCGCCAAGGAGGACGGCGGCAAGTGGACCGCCTCGCTGTCCGACCCCAAGTCCATCGAGGGCCTGAAGACCTGGAAGGGCGTCCTCGACAAGTACTTCCACGGCGACAAGAACAAGGACGAGTCCGACCGTTACATCGTCTACGGCCAGGGCAAGTCCGCGCTCATCTACGGCGCCAGCTGGGAGGGCGGCGCGGCCGCCGACCCGAAGACCGACAAGACCGGCAAGCTCAAGGACAACCTGGAGACCTTCGCGCTGCCCGGCCCGAACGGCGACCTGCTGCCGAACTTCATCGGCGGCTCCGACCTGGTCATCCCCGCCAAGTCCGGCGCGCAGGACCTCGCCGCCGACTGGATCAACGACTTCACCGACACGGCCGCCCAGAAGGTCCTGATCTCCAAGGGCAACCTGCCCAACGCCAAGTCCCTGCTCGCGCCGCTGAAGGACGACCCGGCCACGGCCGCCTCGGCCCGCGCCAACGAGAACACCTGGTTCGTCCCGACCGCGCCGGGCTGGCTGCAGGTGGAGAAGAAGCAGATCCTGCAGAACATGCTCAACGACATCGCCGTCGGCAAGGCGTCCATCGAGGACGCGACGAAGTCCGCCGACGACCAGATCAACGCGGTGATCAACGCCGGCTGACCGGTGGCCGGGGCAGCACAGTGATCGACGCCGGCCGGCCGCCCACGGGCGGCCGGCCCCGGTGCGCGAACGCCAGGGACTGGAGTAGCCGAGGAGCACATGATGAGTGCCGTTGACACACCGCTCGACAAGGTGCCGCTCGCGCGGCCGCCGGCGGGACCGGGCCGCAAGCCGCGCCGACTGGGCGGGGCCGCGCTTCCCTGGGCCCTGCTCGCACCGACCATCGGCGTTCTGGTGCTGGTCCTCGGGTACCCGCTGGTCCGGCTGGTCACCCTGTCCTTCAAGCAGTACGGGCAGGCCGAGCTCTGGCAGGGACTGCCCGGCGACTGGCAGGGATTCGCCAACTACACCCACGTGCTCGGCGATTCGGAATTCTGGGCCGTCGTCCTGCGCACTCTGCTCTTCACCGTCGCGGCGGTGCTGCTCACCCTCGTCCTCGGGATGGCGGTGGCGCTGCTGCTGCAGCGGGTCTCGCCCTGGATGAAGACGCTGATCAACATCGCGCTGGTGGCGAGCTGGGCGATGCCCATCGTCGTCGCCATCACCGTCTTCAAGTGGATGTTCGACAGCGACTACGGCGTCCTCAACTGGCTGCTGAGCCGGCTGCCCGGGGTCGACTTCAGCGGTCACAACTGGTTCACCGACACCCGTCAGGGCTTCCTCGTCATCACCCTGATGGTGGTCTGGGGCGCCATCCCCTTCATCGCCATCACCCTGCACGCCGGCCTCACCCAGGTGCCCAAGGAGCTGGAGGAGGCCGCCCGCATGGACGGCGCCGGCCCGGTCAAGGTCTTCCGGCACGTCACCCTTCCGGTGCTCAAGCCGCTGATCGTCATGCTGACCACGCTGTCGGTCATCTGGGACATGGGCGTCTTCCCGCAGGTCTTCCTCATGCGCGACGGCCACCCCGAGCCCGACTACCAGGTGCTCACCACCTACTCGTACGACCAGGCCTTCGTCGCCAACGACTACGACGCGGGCGCGGCCATCGCCGTCATCACCGTGCTGCTGCTCCTCGGCGTGATGGCCGTCTACATGCGCCAGATGCTGAAGATCGGAGAGGTGGAGTGACGACCGTGCTCGACACCGCCCCCGCCCCGGCGGCCCCGCCCGCCTCCCCGGCCCGCCGCGTCGGCCGGCGCCCGCGCCGCAAGGGACGCACCGTCTACAACCTGCTCGGCCTGCTGGTCGTGGTGGTCACCGGCTTCCCGGTCTACTGGATGCTGAACACGGCGTTCAAGCCGGCCAAGGACGCCATCGACCCGAACCCCAAGTTCTTCCCGACCAGCCTGTCCTTCCAGAACTTCTCCGACGCCCTCGACATCGGCGACTTCTGGGGCTCGGTCGGACGCAGCCTCATCGTCTCCGGCTCGACGGTGGGCCTCGGCCTGATCATCGGGCTGCTGGCGGCGCTGGCCATCTCGCGGTTCGTCTTCCGCGGCCGCAAGGCGGTCATCGTCGCGATCCTCGCCGTCCAGATGGTGCCGCTGGTCGCGATGATCATCCCGGTCTTCCTGCTGCTCAACCAGATCGACCAGATCGACAGGCTCTCCGGTCTGGTCATCACGTACCTGACCTTCATCCTGCCCTTCACGGTCTGGACGCTGCGCGGCTTCATCGTCAACATCCCCAAGGAACTGGAGGAGTCGGCGATGGTCGACGGCTGCACGCGCATGGGCGCGTTCCTCCGGATCGTGCTGCCGCTGCTCGCCCCCGGCCTCGTGGCCACCTCGATCTACGCGCTCATCCAGGCCTGGAACGAGTACCTCTACGCGATGCTCATCATGAGCCAGGAGCACCAGACGGCCACCGTCTGGCTGGGCAACTTCGTCACCTCGCGCGGCACGGACTACGCGCCGATGATGGCGGGTTCGACGATGATGGGCGTTCCTGTGGTGATCTTCTTCCTGATCGTGCAGCGCAAGGTCGCCGCCGGCCTGACCGCCGGGGCGGTGAAGGGATGACCGAGACCTTGAGTCAGATCCCCGACGGCACCGCGGACGCCGAGGACCTCGCGCGGGACGCCCTGGCCGTCCTGCAGCCGGGCTTCCACGGCACCACCGCCCCCGAGTGGCTGCTGCGCCGGCTCGCCGAGGGCCTGGGCTCCGTGGCGCTGTTCGCCCGCAACATCGAGTCGCCCGGGCAACTCGCCGCGCTCACCGCGCAGCTGCGCGCCGTGCGGCCCGAGGTGCTGATCGCCGCCGACGAGGAGGGCGGCGACGTGACCCGGCTGGAGGCACGCACCGGCTCCTCCTTCCCCGGCAACCTCGCACTCGGCGCGGTCGACGACACCGCCCTGACCCGCGACGTCGCCGCCGAGCTGGGCCGCCGGCTGGCCGCCTGCGGGGTCAACCTCAACTGGGCGCCCTCCGCCGACGTCAACTCCGACCCGAACAACCCGGTCATCGGGGTGCGGTCCTTCGGCTCCGAGCCGCTGCTCGTCGCGCGGCACACCGCCGCCTACGTCGAGGGGCTGCAGTCCGCGGGCGTGGCCGCCTGCACCAAGCACTTCCCCGGGCACGGCGACACCTCCGTCGACTCCCACCACGCCCTGCCCAAGGTGGACGTGGACCCGGACACCCTGCACTCCCGCGAACTGGTCCCGTTCCGCGCCGCCCTGGCCGCCGGGACCAAGGCCGTGATGAGTGCGCACATCCTCGTCCCGGCCCTCGACCCGGACCGCCCGGGCACGCTCAGCCCCGCCGTCCTGACCGGGCTGCTGCGCGACGGGCTCGGATACGACGGCCTCATCGTCACCGACGGCATCGAGATGCGCGCCATCGCCGACACCTACGGCGTCGAGCGCGGCACGGTGATGGCGATCGCGGCCGGCGCCGACGCCATCTGCGTCGGCGGCGGCCTCGCCGACGAGGAGACCGTGGTCGCGCTGCGGGACGCCATCGTCGACGCGGTGCGCGCCGGCGAACTTCCCCGCGGGCGGCTCGCCGACGCGGCCGCCCGGGTGCGGGCACTGGCCGCCTGGACCAGGGGCGCGGCCGGCTCCGCCGCCGGCCCCGCGCCGGACCCCGAAATCGGCCTCACGGCGGCTCGGCGCGCGCTGCGCGTGACCCGGACCGAGGAGTACCTGCCGATCGCCGAGGCGCCCTACGTCGCCGCGTTCACCCCGGTCGCCAACATCGCGGTCGGCGCCGAGACGCCGTGGGGGGTGGCCGCCGAACTGGACCGGCTCCTGCCCGGGACGGTGACCGGCACCTTCCGCCAGGGCGATGCTTTGACCGCAAATGTGCTCCGGTCCGCGGCGAACCGTAGGATCGTCGCAGTGGTCCGTGACGTGCACCGTCACCCGTGGATGGCCGAGGCGCTGGGTGCCCTGCTCGCCGCCCGGCCGGACACGGCGGTGGTGGAGATGGGCGTCCCCCAGGCTCCGCCCTCCGGCGCGCTGCACATCGCGACCCACGGCGCGGCCCGCGTGTGCGGGCGAGCGGCCGCGGAGGTCATCGTCGGCAAGGACGCCGACGCCTGACCGCCCCGGAGGCGCCACCCGTTCCAGAGACCGACCTGGAGGCTTCCAGAATGTCCGCCCCGACTCCGACCCAGCAGCCCCCGATGCCGGGCCGGATCATGTCCGGCGAGATGGCCGAGCAGCCCGCCGTGCTGCGCCGCATCCTCGAGGAGGGCGCGCCGCGCATCCGCGAGATCGCCGAGCAGATCGCCGCGCGCGGGCCGCGCTTCGTCCTGCTCACCGCGCGCGGCACCTCCGACAACGCGGCGCTGTACGCGAAGTACTTGATCGAGGTGCTGCTCGGCAAGCCGGCGGGCCTGACCTCCATGTCCACCACGACCGCCTACGGCGCCCGCCCGGACCTCACCGACTGCCTGGTCATCACCGTCAGCCAGTCCGGCGGCTCTCCGGACCTGGTGGCCTCCACCCGCGCCGCCCGGGAGGCCGGCGCGATCACCCTGGCGGTCACCAACAACGCCGACTCGCCGCTGGCCGAGGTCTCCGAGTTCCACATCGACGTGCTCGCGGGACCGGAGAAGGCGCTCCCGGCGACCAAGACGTACACGGCCGAGCTCCTCGCCCTCTACCTCTTCGTCGAGGGCCTGCGCGGCGGCGACGGCAACGCCGCCAAGATCCTCCCCGAGCTGGCCGAGCAGATCCTCGCCCGCCGTGACGAGGTCAAGGCGCTCGCCGGCCGCTACCGCTTCGCCGAGCGCCTGGTGCTCACCTCGCGGGGCTACGGCTACCCGACCGCGAAGGAGGCCGCGCTGAAGCTGATGGAGACCAGCTACATCCCGGCTCTGTCCTTCTCCGGCGCCGACCTCCTGCACGGTCCGCTGGCCATGGTCGACAACGTCTCGCCGGTGATCGCCATCGTCACCGAGGGCAAGGGCGGCCAGGCACTGCAGCCGGTCCTCGACCGGCTCCGCGGCCGGGGCGCCGACCTCGTCGTGATCGGCAACCAGGCGTCCGTGGAGGCCGCCTCCGCCGGCTTCGTGCTGCCGACCGCGGAGGTGGCCGAGGAGGTCCAGCCGATCCTGGAGATCCTGCCGCTGCAGATGCTGGCCTACGAGGTCACGATCGCCCGCGGCCAGGACCCGGACGCGCCGCGCGCCCTGGCGAAGGTGACCGAGACGCACTGACGCCGTCCCGTCCCGCGCCCCGGCCCGTGGGCGCGGAGGGTGGGGGAATCCTCCCGCCCGCCGCGTCCACGGGCTTTTCACGTGCCGGGCCGGCGCCGAACGTCAAAGCTGTGAAGCCGCGCCGTCTGACATACCCGGGGCGACCGTGGAGGCGGCGCGCGGACAGCGGGAAGCCGGGGGAGGCGAAGGCGCGAAGGGCGCCGGAAACCACTTCGGGCCGCGGCGCCGGAACGGGACCCTCAACCCGTCCAGCACCGCAGCCCGGAGCTGCTGTCGGCGCCGTGGCACGCGGGCTGTGCGGTCCCGCGGCCCGCTAGGGCCGACTCGTGAGGCCTGGCGCAGTCAGGGCAGAGAGCGCCCCGGCCTCGCTCCACCCTTCTGTGCGGGAAGGGCGGAAGTTCAGTTGTTCACGTCAATTCTGGACTAGACCATTATCCGTTGTCCATAAGCTGACGCAGTCAGATCATAGGGGCTCGAAGGCCTTTGTGGGGGACTGGATGTCAGCGCTTGCCATGAGCGCGGGTACGCTCATTTGCGTGCCCTCCATGAACGATCTCGTACGCCAGCACACCGACCTCGACGATTCCGATCTCGAGTGGCTCCATCTGCTGGTGTCGGAGTGGCAATTGCTCTCGGACCTCTCCTTCGCCGATCTCGTTCTGTGGGTCCCCACCAGCGACGGCACGCGCTATGTCTCCGTCGCGCAGATGCGTCCCAACACCGGGCCCACCTCCTACCAGGACGACATGGTCGGCCATCTCGTCCCGCGCGGCCGCCGCCCGATGCTGGACGCGGCGCTCGACGAGGGCCGGATCGTGCGGGAGGGCGACCCCGAGTGGCGCGAGGAGGTGCCGGTACGGGTCGAGTCGATCCCCGTGCGCCGGGCCGGGCGGGTCCTCGGGGTGATCGCGCGCAACACCAATCTGCTCACCGTGCGCACCCCGAGCCGGCTGGAGCTCACCTATCTGCAGAGCGCGTCCGACCTGGCACAGATGATCGCGGCGGGCACTTTCCCGTTCCCGTCCGAGCAGGTCGACATGGACGCGTCGCCGCGCGTCGGCGACGGACTGATCCGCCTCGACGCCGAGGGCATCGTCCAGTACGCCAGTCCCAACGCGCTCTCCGCCTACCACCGCCTCGGCCAGGCCGCCGACCTCGTCGGCCACCACCTGGGGGCCGCCACCGCCGAGCTGGCCCCCTCGCGCGGCAAGAGCCACGAGGCGCTCGTGACCGTCGCCAGCGGGAAGGCGCCGCGCGAGACGGAGATCGAGGGCAACGGCGGGGTCATCCAGCTGCGCGCCATCCCGCTGAGCCCCAAGGGCGTCCGCAGCGGCTCGCTGGTGCTGCTGCGCGACGTCACCGAACTGCGCCGCCGCGAGCGGGAGCTGATCACCAAGGACGCCACGATCCGGGAGATCCACCACCGGGTGAAGAACAACCTCCAGACGGTCGCCGCCCTGCTGCGGCTGCAGGCCCGCCGGATGGACTCCGACCAGGGGCGTGAGGCGCTGGAGGAGGCGGTGCGGCGGGTCGGCTCGATCGCGATCGTGCACGAGACCCTGTCGCAGAACCTGGACGAGCGCGTCGAGTTCGACGAGATCGCCGACCGCGTGCTGGCCATGGTCGCCGAGATCTCACCCGGTCGGGTCACCACCCGGCGCGCCGGCCGCTTCGGCATCCTCAGCGCGGACGTCGCCACCCCGCTGGCGATGGTCCTCACCGAGCTGCTGCAGAACGCCCTGGAGCACGGATTCGGTCCCACCGAGCAGGGCTCGGTCGAGGTCTCGGCGGAGCGGCGCCAGGGGAAGCTGGCGATCGCGGTGCGCGACGACGGCCGCGGGCTGCCCGAGGGCTTCGATCCGCAGCGGGCGGGCAACCTCGGTCTGCAGATCGTACGGACCCTGGTGGTGGGGGAGTTGGGCGGCACCTTCGACATGGTCCCGGCCGAGGAGCGCGGCACGAAGGTGGTGCTGGAACTCTCCCTGGAGAGCTGAACGCCCGTCGCGCGACCGGCCGCAAGGAACGCGAAAGCCCCGGCTGCTCGGGCGAGCTGCCGGGGCTTTTTGCGTCGCGATGCTGCGCGGTTCGGAGGTGCTGCGCGCTGCGGCTCGGGGGTAAGCGAGTGCGTCAGGCGCTGGCGTTGCGGGCGCGGTTGCGGGCGGCGCGGCGCTTCATTGCGCGACGCTCGTCCTCGCTGAGGCCACCCCACACGCCGGCGTCCTGGCCGGTCTCGAGCGCCCACTGCAGGCACTGCTCCATGACGGGGCAGCGGCGGCAGACGGCCTTGGCTTCCTCGATCTGCAGCAGCGCAGGACCGGTGTTGCCGATAGGGAAGAAGAGCTCAGGGTCTTCTTCGCGGCAAACGGCGTTGTGACGCCAGTCCATGGCTGCTCCATCTCCTTGTATTGCTTGCACGTTGCTTGTGAATGTGAACGCTTTCACGAATCCCCAGACACGACACGGGACATCGCCCAGTCTCCTGGGTGCGGTCCCGCGGGGGTGTGGTGAGGATTCCGGCTACTGAGGACGCCCGAAGAGCGGCTGTCCCGATCGCCAAGAAGAGACTCGCAAACCTGGGCTGCGGATACAACCCCTTCCGGAAACTTTTTTTTGATTCCTCGGTGTCGGCTCGGTCACAGCCGTACTTCCATGGGGTGCAGGGCAGCCTAAACGTTCGAGTGGAAGGACTTTATGTCCTTCTGCTTACACAATCACACGCAGTGCACGGCGTACGCCTGAGAAGGTTGCGCTGATTCGCAGTCCCAGGTGGTCTCCGTCCACCTGGAACGGCAGTGGCGCCTGCGAATGCAAGGTGAAGTCCGTCAGGTCGTGCAGCGAGGTCGCGTGCTTGCCGTGCGGCCCCCGTTCGGGGGTCGACCGCAGCAGCTGGGTGGCGATGCGGGTCACCGCGGTGGTCGACAGACGGGACAGCCCGAGCACGTCCAGGGCGGTGTCGAAGGATGCCCGCGGTGACGCGTAGACCGGGCGATTGCCCAGGTAGGTCCAGGGGGCGGTGTTGCAGACTATGGCGATCGCCAGGCCGGTGACCGGGTCCTCGCCCGGCTGCTCCAGCGTGATCGACCCGCCGCGGCGGGAGGGCTCGGCGAGGAACTGCCGGAGCATCTGCCGTATGTAGAGCGCGTGTGTCGAACGCTTGCCGAGCTCCCGCTGCTGTTCGACCCGGCCGACGACGCCCGCGTCGAAACCGAGGCCGGCGCAGAAGGTGAACCAGCGCGCCGGCACGCCCTCGTCCGCCGTGCCCGGCGTGCCGCTCACCCGGCCCAGGCCGACCGTCCGCGAGCTGCCCTCGCGCAGCGCGTCCAGCAGGGCGCCGGTCGCCTCCACGGGGTCGTTGGGCAGGCCGAGGGCGCGCGCGAAGACATTGGTGGAGCCTCCGGGCACCACGGCGAGCTTCGGCAGCCCCTCCGGGTCGGGGCCGTTGTGCAGCAGCCCGTTGACGACCTCGTTGACGGTGCCGTCGCCGCCCAGGGCCACGACGAGCTCGATCTCGCCGCCCTCGGCGGCCTGCCGTGCGAGGTCGCGCGCATGGCCCCGGTACTCGGTGGCGGCCACCTCCAGCTTCAGGTCGCTGGCCAGCGCGTGCGCGAGCACGTCGCGGGTACGGGCGCTGGTGGTGGTGGCGGCGGGATTGACCACGAGGAGAGCGCGCATGACCGCCAGGGTACCTACCGGGCGGTACCGCCCCGTACTCCCGGTGGAGCCGGGCGGCTACCCTGCTGGGGTGAGTGGCAAGGAGAACCCGGTGCGCCCGGGCCGTACGCGCCGCCTCGCGGCGGCCGCCGCGGTCGCGGCACTGGAAGGCGCCGCGCTGGCGGCGTGGGGCATCACGATGGTCGTCCTCGGCCTCGTCGGCAACCCCGACAGCCCGCGCCAGGCCGAGGCCGGCGGCCTGACGGTGCTGGCCCTGGCGGCCATGCCCCTGGCGGCGGCCTACGGACTGTGGCACGCCCGCCGCTGGAGCCGCGGACCCGCCCTCATCATCCAGCTCGTCGCGCTGCCGGTCGCCTGGACGATGGCGCAGAACGGCGGCGTGATGATCGCCGCGGGCGCCGCACTGGGCGCCGCGGCGATCGCCGAGCTGGTGCTCCTCGTGCACCCCGCCGCCACCGAGGCCCTCGGCATCGCCGCCACCGAGGGCTAGCCCCGCGGCCCGGCGGCCGTCACTCCTCGACGAGCAGCTTGTCGCGCAGCTGCGCCAGGGTGCGGGCGAGCAGCCGGGAGACGTGCATCTGGGAGATGCCGACCTCCTGGGCGATCTGCGACTGCGTCATGTTCCCGAAGAAGCGCAGCAGCAGGATCTTCTTCTCGCGCGGCGGCAACTGCTCCAGCAGCGGCTTGAGGGACTCCCGGTACTCCACGCCCTCCAGGGCGTCGTCCTCGGCGCCCAGGGTGTCGGCGACGGCCGGCGACTCGTCGTCGGTGTCGGGGACGTCGAGCGAGAGGGTGCTGTAGGCGTTCGCGGATTCGAGGCCCTCCAGGACCTCCTCCTCCGTGATCTTCAGGTGCTCGGCCAGCTCGTGGACGGTCGGGGCCCGCCCGTGCCGCTGGGAGAGCTCGCCGGTGGCGGTGGTCAGCGCCAGGCGCAGCTCCTGGAGCCGCCGCGGGACGCGCACGGCCCAGCCCTTGTCCCGGAAGTGCCGCTTGATCTCGCCGACGACGGTGGGGGTGGCGTACGTGGAGAACTCCACCCCGCGGTCGACGTCGAAGCGGTCGACGGACTTGATCAGGCCGATGGTGGCGACCTGGGTGAGGTCGTCCAGCGGCTCGCCGCGGTTGCGGAACCGCCGGGCCAGGTGCTCCACCAGCGGCAGGTGCATGCGCACCAGCCGGTTGCGCAGCTCGGCGCGCTCCGGCGAACCCGGCGGAAGCTTGCCCAGCTCCACGAAGAGCGCACGCGCCCCGGCCCGGTCGTGCGGGTCGTGGTGCTCGTGCTGCGCCTGCTGCTCCTGCTCCATGCGACCCGCCTGATCCGCCTGATCCGTCTGCTCGGGCGCGTCCTTGTCGTCGGGACGGTCCGCCGGTCCACTGCCGGGGTGGGGCCGTGCCTCGTCCTGTCGCGCCGCAGGGGCGGGTACGGGGCGGCCCCTCACCCCGGGCGTACTGCCTTCCAGATCGTTCACGGCGATTCCCCCGTTACAGCTGTCCCGGTCCGGCACCGCGCTTCTTGTGCAGGGCGATGCTCACGGTCTTGTCCTCGGCCACGCTGGAGTCCACCTCGCCCGCCAGGGCGGAGAGCACCGTCCAGGCGAAGGTGTCGCGCTCCGGGGCGCGGCCGTCGGTCGTGGGAGCCGACACGGTCACCCACAGTGCGTCCCCGACCAGGCGGAAGACGCAGCTCAGCACGGACCCCGGGACGGCCTGCTGGAGCAGGATCGCGCACGCCTCGTCAACGGCGATGCGCAGGTCTTCGATCTCGTCGAGGGTGAAGTCCAAGCGGGCCGCGAGACCGGCGGTCGCCGTACGCAGCACCGAAAGATAGGCCCCCGCCGCGGGCAGCCGGACCTCGACGAAGTCCTTCGACCCGGGCTCGCCTGCGATCTCGGACACCCTCACCTCCAAGGTGGCACTCGCACTGCCCTCATCGGCACTGCACTGATCTGGTTCGGTTCGCCAGCGACGCTATCGCGATCCGTGCCCCGGTGTCGCCCGGACGGAGCACGGCCGCCGCCATGAATGAGCCCCGGCCCGGCACCCCATGACTGTCACCCATAGTAGGCGCATGCGCACGCACCGTGGGTAGGGGGCGAGGGGTCTCAATTCGAAAGAGAAGTCGCTTTGTTGACACGTGCCTGCTCCGCGAGGGTGCGCAGCGGTTCGCCGGTCAGCCGCTGCACCGTCCATCCGTCCTGCGGACGGGCGCCCATCGCACGGTAGAACGCGATGGACGGCTCGTTCCAGTCCAGTACGGACCACTCGAAGCGCTCGTAGCCCCGCTCGACGCAGACGGCGGCCAGTTCGGCGAGGAGTGCCTTGCCGTGGCCGCCCCCGCGTGCGGAGGGGCGTACGAACAAGTCCTCAAGGTACACGCCGTGGGTGCCGGTCCAGGTGGAGAAGTTCAGGAACCACACGGCGAAGCCCACCACGGCGCCGGTGTCGTCGTCCTCGGCGATGAACGCGAAGACCGCCGCCCCGGGTCCGAAGAGCGCCTCGTGGAGCTGCGCCGGGGTCGCCCGCGCGCTGTCCGGCTCCCGCTCGTACTCCGCGAGTTCGCGGATCATCGCGTGGATCTCCGGGATGTCTTCGGGCGCCGCGGATCGGATCATGCGGCCAAGGCTAACCGCTCGGCCGGCCCGTCACGACGGCCGCGACGACCGTCCCCTCGGTGAAGGCGCCCTCGCCGGCCAGCGTGAACAGCCCGTGCAGCATCTTGGCGACGTACACGGGGTCGGGCACGAAGCCGTGGCGCGCGCCGAAGTCCTCCGCGAAGGCGTCGAGGGCGGGGGTGCGGCGCGCGTAGCCGCCGTGGTGGAACCGCTCCTCCAGGTGCCAGTCGCCGCGCGGCCCGCCGAAGGCCGCCTCCTGGAGGCGGGCTATGTCCTCCCGCAGGAATCCGCCCCCCTTGAGGACGGGGAAGCCGATCGCCCGCTGCCCGGGGCCCAGCCCCGCCGCGAGCCCCGCCAGGGTGCCGCCCGTGCCGCAGGCGACCCCGACCACGTCCGCCGCGCCGCGCAGTTCCTCGCCGAGTGCCACGCACCCTTGTGCGGCCAGGGCGTTGCTGCCGCCCTCGGGGACCACATAGGCGGGGCCGAACCGCTCCAGCAGTGCCGCGAGGACCTCGGGCTCGTCCTTGCGGCGGTAGGTCGCGCGGTCCAGGAAGTGCAGGCGCATCCCGTCGGCGGCGGCACGGGCGAGCGAGGGGTTCAGCGGGCGCCCGGCGAGCTCGTCGCCGCGCACCACGCCGACGGTCGCCAGTCCCAGCAGGCGGCCCGCCGCGGCGGTCGCGCGCAGGTGGTTGGAGTAGGCGCCGCCGAACGTCAGCAGCACCCGGTGTCCCGCGCCGGCCGCGGCGCGCAGGTTGAGGTGGAGCTTGCGCCACTTGTTGCCGGGCACCTCGGGGTGGATCAGGTCGTCCCGCTTGACCAGCATGCGCAGGCCGCGCCCCGTCAGCCGCTCGTCGCCGGTCAGCTCGACGAGGGGGGAGGGCAGCCGGACATCCGCGATCACCGCTTCATTGTCGCGGCACCCGAGGGGCGCGCGGGACCCGGGCGGGGGCTGTCAGGGGGCCGCCGCGTCGAGGGCGTCCGGCAGCCCCACGGCGGCCTCCCCGGCGTCCCACGCCGGCAGCGGCTGCTCGGCCCACAGGACCTTGCCGCCGGGGGTGTAGCGAGTGCCCCAGCGCTCGGCGATCTGGGCCACGAGGAACAGGCCGCGGCCGCCCTCGTCGGTCGTGGCCGCGTAGCGCAGGTGTGGCGAGGTGCTGCTGCCGTCGGAGACCTCGCAGGTCAGGGCCCGGTCGCGGAGCAGCCGCACGGAGATCGGCGGGGAGCCGTAGCGGATGGCGTTGGTAAGCAGTTCGCTGACGATCAGCTCCGCGCCGAAACTCAGCTCGAAAAGGCCCCACTCCTCCAGTCGCCCGGTCACCGCCGCCCGCACGCCCGCGACGGCCGCGGGGTCGATCGGCACGTCCCATTCACTGACGTGATCCGCGGGGGTCCGGCGGGTCCGGGCGATCAGCAGGGCCACGTCGTCCTTGGGCCGGCCGGGCAGCAGCGCGTCGAGCACGGCCTGGCAGCTCTCCTCCGGTGGCCGCTTCGGCCGGGCCGCCAGCGCCGCGCGCAGCATCTCCATGCCCACGTCCAGGTCGCGCGTGCGGTCCTCGATGAGGCCGTCGGTGTACAGCACGAGCTGGGTGCCCTCGGCGAGCTCCAGCTCCGCGGTCCTGAACGGCATGCCGCCCAGCCCCAGCGGCGGGCCCGCAGGAAGGTCGGGGAACTCCACGCTGCCGTCGGGCCGCACCAGGGCGGGCGGGTGGTGCCCGGCCCGGGCCATGGTGCAGCGCCCGGTGACCGGGTCGTAGATCGCGTACAGGCAGGTGGCCCCCATGACCCCGGCGCCGACCTCGGTGTCCGACTCGTCCTGGTCGATGCGGCCGACGAGGTCGTCCAGGTGGCACAGCAGTTCGTCCGGCGGCAGGTCGAGGGTGGAGAAGTTGTGCACCGCGGTGCGCAGCCGGCCCATGGTGGCGGCGGCGTGCAGTCCGTGGCCGACGACGTCGCCGACGACGAGCGCCACCCGGTTGCCCGGCAGCGGGATCACGTCGAACCAGTCGCCGCTCACGCCAGACTGCGCCGGCAGATAGCGGTGGGCGACGTCCAGGGCGCTCTGTTCCGGCAGGGCGCGCGGCAGCAGGCTGCGCTGCAGGGTGACGGCCAGAGCGTGCTCACGGGTGTAGCGGCGGGCGTTGTCGATGTTGATGGCGGCGCGGGCGACCAGCTCCTCGGCGAGCGAGAGGTCCTCCTCGTCGAAGGGTTCCGGTTTCTCCGAGCGCCAGAAGTTGACCACCCCCAGGACGACGCCGCGGGCCTTGAGCGGGGTCGCGACGAGGGAGTGGATGCCGTAGCGGACGACGTCGCGCGTCCGCTCGGGGTCCTGGGCGAGCCAGCCGGGGTCGTTGCCGAGGTCGGTCACCAGCTCCGAGCGTCCGGTCCCGAAGCCGCGCGCCTGGGGGGTGGAGGGCAGGAAGTCGATCAGCTTGCCCAGCGGGTACAGCGGGGCGTCGCCGTGGATGCCGCAGACGGCGGTGCGCCGCATGTCGACCGCCTTCCCGCCGGTGGGCTCCTCGCCATGCAGGACGGGGTCGGCCAGGTCGACGGTCACGTAGTCGGCGAAGCGCGGGACCGCGACCTCGGCCAGCTCCTCGGCGGTCCGGACCACGTCGAGGGTGGTGCCGATGGCCAGGCCCGCGTCGTAGAGCAGTTTGAGGCGTTCGCGGGCGACCTCGGCGCGGCCGGCGAGGGCCTGGAGCTCGGTGGAGTCGCGCAGGGTCACCACCGAGCCCGTCAGGTCGCCGGTGGCGTTGGTGCGCCGCTGGTTCACGGCCAGCAGGCGGTCGCCGGCCGGGAGGAACTCGTCGGTCGCCTCGCGACCGGAGGTCAGCAGCTCGACCATGGCGGGCTCGAGGTCCGCCAGCTCGGTGACGTACCGCCCCTCGGCGTCGGCCGGCAGGTCGAGCAGGCGTTCGGCCTCGTCGTTGACGAGCAGCAGCCGGCCGTTGCCGGCGACGATGAGCACGCCCTCCCGGACGGAGTGCAGCACCGTGTCGTGGTGCTCGTACATGCGGCTCATCTCGACGGGGTCCAGGCGGTGGGTCTGCCGTCGCAGCCGTTTGGAGATGAGCGCCGTCCCGGCCATGGCCAGGGCGAGCGCGGCGGCGCCCGCGCCGAGGATGATCGGCAGTTGCCGGTTGACCACGACGGTCACGTTCGTGACCTTCATGCCGGCCGACACCAGGCCGACGATCCTTCCGTGCGGGTCGTCGACGGGGTCGTGGACCGGCACGACGGCCTGCACCTCGTGGCCGAGCGGGCCGTGGACGCTCTCGGTGTGGATCCGGCCGTGCAGCGACGGCTCGATGGTGCCGACGAACCGCTGGCCGATCCTCGCCGGTATGGGGTGCGTGTAGCGGATGCCGTGGGTGTCCATGACGACGATGAAGTCGACCCCCGCCTCCTTGCGGGCCAGCTCGGTGACCGGCTGCAGCACCTTGGAGGGGTCGGGGCCCTTCAGCGCCTCCGGCAGCCCCGGGGAACGCGCGAAGACGCGCGCGGCCGCGACGGAGCGGTTGACGGCCTCGCGCTCGCTGTCGTGCCGCGACTGCAGCACCAGCGCGAACATTCCGCAGACCACGAGCAGCACGACCACCGCCACCTGCAGGATGAACACCTGCCCGGCGACGCTACGGGGACTCTTCTCGCTCAGTGACCGCACCGGTACGCCCCGAATCGGCCGAAAAAGTCGACCATGTCGCATTTCTAGCACTGAGGGTGGGGCGCTGCCAGAGCCGGAGGGGCCGTCGGCGCGCCCCCCGGCACCGCGGGGCGCGCGCGGACGGCCTCAGAAGTGCAGCTCGGCGGGGAAACCCGTCCAGCGCAGTTCCTCGGGAAGGTGGCGCATGTCGTTGTAGAGCACGACGGAATGCGGACGTCCCGGCGTGTAGCGGATGACGGTGAGGGCGGCGTTGGCGTGGTTGAGGCCGAGCCAGCGCCACGGCGGCGCGTCGAGTGCCGCCGAGACCAGCCGGCCGATGAGGAAGTTGTGGGTGACCACGAGCTCGTGCGTGGCCTTGCCCGCGGCGGGCGGCCCGGTGAACCGGGCCAGTGCCTCCCGCGCCAGCTGCGGTCCCCACGCGCGGTCCTCCGGGCCGAAGCGGTCCAGGAACCGGGAGAGGTAGTACGCGCTGTCGGGGGGCAGCTCGGATTCCTGCGGGAAATAGGGCGGGTAGTCGCCGGCCAGCTCGTTCGCCTCCACGGGCACCGCGGCGCCCAGCCGCTCGCCGATGAGCGCGGCGGTCTGCGCGGCCCGGGGGAGCGGGCCGTGGTGGACGGCGGCGATCGGCGTTCCCTTGAGGCGCGCGCCGAGGAGTTCCGCCTGCCGGAAGCCGTTCTCCGTCAGGCCGCTCTCGTCGGGCAGCGCCTCCGCGTGGCGGGTCAGATAGAGGTAGCGGCTCGCCGTGCCGGTCATGCCGGGCCCCTCTCGGGTGTCGGGGATGCTGGGCGTGGAGACGTCCCCCGCACCGGCCCGGTTCCGCCGTGCCGCGGGGCGTACCCCGCAGGATGATGCCACGCGCCGTCCGGCCGCCCGGCGGCACCCGCCTCTCAATCGCCCTCGGTCAGGGGGGAGTTGACGCGCCCGCGTCCCGCATCCCGAGGGCCGCCACCGGGGGCGGGAGGCCGCCTCCCGCGTACGATGGAAGGACGCCATCGGCGAGCTGACGCGGGAGGCCGCGATGCGAACGCCCGGAACGCCGGAGACGCAGCAGACGCCACGGATGCCGGGGACGACGGGACTGCCGCGGACCGGACGCCACTGGGCGCCGGCCGCCGTCCTCGCCGCCGTCGCCGTGGTGGTCGCCCTGAGTACGGGCGTGCCCTTCGCCGCGGTGTTCATCCTCGCCGTCGCCCTGATGTGCCCGCTGCTGATGGCGATCATGCTGCACGCGCTCCGCGCCCCGCGCCGTGGCGGCTTTCAGGTCCGGCCGCCGGACTCCCCGTCACGGGGCTGAGCCGCCGACGAGGCACGTCCCAGCAGCAGCGCGCGCTCCCGTTCGTTGCGCGTGAGCTCCGCGGCACGCAGGAACTCCGCGCGCGCCTCGTCGTGCCGGCCCAGGCGCTCCAGCAGGTCGCCCCGCACGCTCGGCAGCAGGTGGTACGCGCGCAGCGCGGGCTCCTCCGTGAGCCGGTCGACGACCGCCAGCCCTTCCTGCGGGCCGTACGCCATGGTGACCGCGACCGCCCGGTTCAGCTCCACCACCGGGGACGGTGCACGTGCCGCCAGGACCCCGTACAGGTCCGCGATACGCCGCCAGTCGGTGTCCTGCGCGCGTGCCGCCCGGGCGTGGCATGCGGCGATGGCCGCCTGCAGCGCGTACGGCCCGGGCGGGCCGCCGGCCGCGTCGGAGCGGGCCAGGGCGGCGAAACCGCGGCGGATCAGCAGCCGGTCCCAGCGCCGCCGGTCCTGGTCGACCAGCAGCACCGGCTCGCCGTCCGGGCCCGTCCTGGCGGCGGCGCGGGAGGCCTGGATCTCCATCAGCGCGACCAGCCCGTGAACCTCGGGCTCCTTGGGCATCAGGCCCGCCAGCAGCCTTCCCAGGCGCAACGCGTCCTCGCACAGCGCCGGGCGCATCCAGTCGTCCCCGGCGGTCGCCGAGTACCCCTCGTTGAAGACTAGGTAGATGACCTCCAGCACCGAGGACAGCCGCTCGACCCGCTCCGGTCCCTGCGGCTGCTCGAAGGGCACCTCCGCCTTCGCCAGGTTCCGCTTCGCCCGCACGATGCGCTGTGCGACGGTCGCCTCGGGCACCAGGAAGGCCCGCGCGATCTCGGCGGTCGTCAGCCCGCCCAGCAGCCGCAGGGTGAGCGCCACCCGTGCCTCGGTGGACACCACCGGGTGGCAGGCGGTGAAGACCAGCCGGAGCAGGTCGTCCTCGATGTCGTCGTCCGCCGCCGCCTCGGCCGCCGCGAAGCCGGCCTCGGACTCCGGCGGGCGCGCCTCCAGGGCGTGCCCCAGCTCCTCCAGCTTGCGCGCGAAGACCTCCTTGCGGCGGACGAGGTCGATCGCGCGGCGCTTGGCCGCGGCCGTCAGCCAGGCGCCGGGGTTGGCCGGGACGCCGTCCCGCGGCCACTGCTCCAAGGCGGCCACCAGGGCGTCCTGGGCCAGCTCCTCGGCGACGCCGATGTCGCGCACGATGCGCGCGACAGCGGCGATCACCCGGGCCGACTCGATCCGCCACACCGCGTCGATCGCTCGGCGGGCGTCATCTGAGCCAGAAGCCGTACCGGTCACAGCCACCCATCAGAGCAGCCGCCCCGGGCAGCCGCAACCCGTTCGGCGGAGCGGCGCGCCCCCGCCCTCAAGCGAGCTCCGGGGCCTCCTCCATCTGGCGAACCTCGCAGGTGAGCTCCCATTCGTCGCCGTGCACCTGGAGGAACCGCTTGGTCCACTCCAGCGCCTCCTCCTTCGACTTCGCCTGGACGATCGCATAGCCGCCGATGAACTCCTTCGACTCGGCGAAGGGCCCGTCGGTCACGGTGAGCTCGCCGTGGTCCCAGTGCATCCGGAAGCCCTCGGCCGGCGGGCGCAGCCCGGCGGTGTCCAGCAGCACGCCGGCCGCGGACATCTCCTCGATGAGCTTGCCCATGTCCTCCATCAGCCGCTCGCTCGGGCCGCCCGCCGGGACCTTGTCCTCGTTGATCAGGATCAGGGACATGAAACGCATTGCCGTACTCCTCGGTGTCGGTCGTTCTCGTGCTGTTCCGGCGGGGCCGCGGCCCCGCTTCTGCATACGCGTCGAACGGGCGGCACACGGATCGACACGTCGGCCGAGGATTTTTTCCAAGCGGCACCCGGCGCTACCCGGCGGTACCCGCCGGCCGTGCTCCCCGGCGGCGGAGCGGGCCAGGACCACGAGGGCGGGCAAACGGGTGACGTGCGCGTAAGCCGTCCGTACAGGGGTCACCCGGTCCGGTGATATCCGGCAGCCCGGCTTGGTCCGGGGGGAGCCGGGCCGTGATGCTGAGCAGGAAGCGGCTGCGCCCGGACCAGACGCCGCGCCGGGTGCGCGGCGGGCGTGCGCCCGGCATGAAGGAATTGTCCTAGATGATCCAGATCTTCTTCGCGGCGACCCAGTACGCGGCGGCGACCGTCACGGCGGCCGTCCGGGCGGGGCTGTTCGGCCCGCGCGAGGGGCACCGCCGCCTCCTCGTGGTGAGCAACACCTCGGCCATCCCCGAACTGACCACGCCCCTGGACCGGATGGCCGGTTTCGAGGAGCTGCGCCCGGAGTTCGACGCGGTGCACTCCTGGAACGAGACCATCGCCCCGCACCACCCGGTCGGCTGGTCCCCCCGCGAGCAGGACCTCACCGTGTGGGAAAGGGCGCTGCGCCTGGCCTGGGACCTCGGGGACGGCCCCGTCGAGATCGCCTGCGAGTCGCTGCAGGCCAACCCCTCCCGCGCGGCGGCCGAGATCTTCGCCGAGAGCACGATCCACGTGTACGCCGACGGCCTGATGAGCTACGGCCCCACCCGTGACCGACTGCCCGGCGGCATCGCCTGCCGCGTGGCGCGCCTGCTCCACCTCGACCTGCTCCCGGGACTGCGCCCCCTGCTGCTCTCCGAGTACGACGTCGAGGCGGTGCCGATCCCCGTCGAGACCTTCCTGCGCACGCTCTCCGGCATCGGCGCCGGCGCGCCGCCCGCGCCCGGCCGCTACACCGCGGTGCTCCTCGGCCAGTACCTGTCGGCGCTCGACCTCATCTCCGAAGGGGAGGAGGACGAGCTGCACGCGCGCATACTGCGCGGTGCGGTGGCCGCGGGCCACACCTCGGTGCTCTTCAAACCGCACCCCAGTGCCCCCGTGCACCAGTCGCGCTCCCTGGAGCGGGCGGCCGCGGAGCTCGGGGCGGAACTCACCGTCCTCGGCTCACCGGTGCTCGCCGAGACCCTCTTCGAACGGGACCGCCCCGAGCTCGTCGTGGGCTGCTTCTCGACGGCGCTGGTCACCGCCGCGTCCTTCTACGGCATCCCGGTCGCCCGGGTCGGCACCGAACTGCTGCTGGAACGGATCACCCCGTACGAGAACAGCAACCGCGTGCCGCTCACACTGATCGACGCCGCGCTGCCCGATCTGGAACGCGACACGGAGGTGGTGGGCAAGCCTCCCGCGCTCACCGGCGAGTTGGTCGCCGAACGACTCGCGCCGCTGATCCGAGCCGTCGGCTACTGCATGCAGGCGCGGGCCCATCCGGCACTCCGCCCGGACGCGGAGGCCTGGCTCACCGGCCATCAGGCGGGCCCCGCGCGGTACTTCAAGCGCCGCCGGCTGACCAGCCTGCGGCTCCCGGGCGGGGCGCCGGTCCGCGCCGAGGCGCTGCGCCGCCACCCGGCCGTGCGGCGCATCGTGCGTACGCTGCGGGCCGTCAGGAGCTGACCGCGGCGGTCAGCGGAGGGGCACCGGCAGCCGCCGCCGGGCGCCGGTGTCCGCGGCGAGCACCTCCATGCAGGCGATGAGGAGGAACGCCGGGCAGGTCAGGCGGACGCCGTCCCTGGGGTAGAGCCACACCGCCGGGTGCGGGGCGGCCCGGCGGGGGTCCCGTGCGGCCAGCCACGACCCGCGGGTGAGACGGCGCAGCCCCAACGGGGCCCATACGTCCTCGCCGTGGGGCGGCACAAGGAAGTAGAGGAAGCCGCAGCGGCGGTCCCACATGACCGGCCCCAGGGGCGCCGCGCTGTCCTGCAGCCGGGCGTGGATCTCGTGGCCGGGTCGCTCGGGGACGCGCACCGCGTCCCAGCGCACGCCGGCGGGCAGCAGCAGCACCCGGTTCCTGGCGCGCTCCCACGCGCGCAGCCGGCACGCCGTCCCACCGGTTCCCTGGGCGAGCCAGGCCGCGAGGGCGGGCCCGCAGAATTCGTCGCACATACCTCTCCCGGATCTGCCGCAAGTGATCAGCGTGAGCGCGAGGGACCGGCGCGAGGTGTCGGCAAAACACCGAAAGTCTGCTGTCGGCATGTGCTGTGAGCAATGCCCATGACGTTGAATCACTTGATCGGATGGAGCAAAAGCGGCCAGTTTTGGGCATCTGGGTTTCGCTGGGGTTGATCACCTCTAGATTCCGTCCGGATGCGGCGGGTGCCGGGCGTGACGTGCCGCATCGCGGGAGCGTTGAAGGTGCGGACGACGCGGCCGGAGTGCAGTTTTCGTGATGCTGCGGAGAATCGCCCCGGGGCGCGTGGAATCACTGTCAGGATTCCGGGACACGGACCGCCGTCGGAAGGAGGGCCGGCCCGGACGGACGGGGCGGACGGTGGTCCGCGCTGCGCTGTCCAGAAGTATTGGACGGCCCGTCTGGTCACGTTGGACGCTAGTGGCTGGAACGTCGTGCGGCAAGCATTTCGCGGCATTTGGGTCCGGACGGCGCCGCATGGAAGGGTGAAGGTGCAGGTGAGGGCGGCCGCAGCCGGGGCGAACCGCGGTGGCGGATATAGACTCGATCTCACTCGGACGGGTCAACCGACGTGCTAGCAGGAAGAATCCATCCCGTGGTGAACGCACTGCAGGAACTGATCAGGCGCCGGCTGGAGCAGCGGGGCTGGTCGTACGGCGAGGTGGCACGCCGGGGAGGTGTGCCGCGGTCGACCGTGCACCACCTGGCCACCAGCGCGCGGGTCACCAGGATGCCCCAGCAGTCCACCTTGGACGGACTGGCCCGGGGCCTGGAACTCCCGCTGGACGCCGTGCGCAGAGCCGCCGCCGAGGCCTGCGGGATCCACCTCTACTTCGCGGACGGCGCGGCGGCCGGCGGTGAGGGCGGCGCCGCCCCCGACCCCGAGGTCGCCACCCTGATCGCCAGTGTCCAGCGGCTGTCCGAGGCCGATCGCCGGCACGTCGCCGCTCTCGTGGAGTCCCTGCTGCGCAGCGCGCCCGGGCCGGAGTCCCGACCCGCGCCCGGTGCCGGCCCTGAGGCCGCCCCGGAGTCCTCGGGCTGACGTCCCGTCACAGCCGCTGCGGGAGCGGGAAGATGGGGACGCGGTTGGTGGACGGACAGGTACTGCCGATGGCCCGGACGGTCTGATGCAGCAGGGTGCTGATTTGGCCATTGCCGGGGGCCGCTGACCGGGGCATCCCCTCCGGAGCGGCATGCCCATGCCGGTTCTGCCGTGGTGTGTGGTGGTGAAGTAACCCAAGAAGGGACAAAGGGCGGGGGGAGCGGGGATATTCTCTCCAGTCCCGGGACGAGTGGTGGACCCCCGGAGCCTCCGGTGAGAGGGGTGCACGTGCTTTTCGTTCAAGGGGCGTCCGCGACCGCAGTCGTCCGCCACCGGACGGGAGAGTCCGTCGTCCTGCTTTCCGGCGAACTCCCCGCCGTGCTGACCCCGTCGAGTCTGAACGAACTGCTGAATCTGGCGGCGGCCGTTCTGGGCCCGGAGGAGATGGCGCTGTTCCGCAGCTGCCTGACCGCGCTGCGCTGCGGGGAGAAACTGCAGGAACGTCGCATCGAGGTCAGCGGCGCGGTCCTCACCGTCTACAGCAGCTGATCCCGCATCATGGCGGACAGGGGCGGGCCCCCGGGGGAATGCGCCCCCCGGGGGCCCGCCTCATGAGCCGGCGGGATCAGAAGCGCCCGCCACGGAACGCGTAGCTGCAGCCGCAGTCCCTCCCGTCGCGTCCGAACTCGAAGCGATCGCGTCCGAAGCCGAACCGATCACCCCCGCGGTCGTCCCAGCCCCGGCCGTGACCCCAGTGGTTGCTCCAGCGGTAGTAGGTCCACAGTCGGACACCGCCCCGGTGCTCCCCGCACCGGCCTCCGTGGTGGCCCCGGTCGAAGCCGCCCCGGCCGTAGCCGCCCTCGTCCCAGCCGCCGGTCACGGCGTGCGAGGGCGCGGCCTGGGCCGTGCCGGTGAGCGGCACGATCACCGCGACGGCTGCCAGAGCGGTCGTCGCAGCGGCCCGAGCGAGTTTTCTCATCGGTTTTCTCCTCACAGTGGATGAATTGCCGGATGGCCCGCCAGACGTTACTCGGCGACCGCACGGAATTCATTCGGCGACGGATGTCCTGGAGGCCGATCGGACGACCCTGCGAGGGGGGCGTTGACGAGCGGGAAAACCGCCTGTGAGCTTTGCCGTCGGCTGCTGGAAGGGCTTTCCGGGAACGGTCCCGGGAAACACACTCCAGGGTGACCGGTATTCGGCATGTCGGTCGTCCGGGGTGTTTTTGTAAATGCCCCGGAAATTCCGTCTGCCAAATTCCTCGTGATGTATTTCAGCTGCTGTGGACGGTGAGGACCGCGCCGCTGACCTCGATGCGACGTTCCTGCAGTTTCTCCCCGCAGCGCAGCGCGGTCAGGCAGCTGCGGAACAGCGCCATCTCCTCCGGGCCCAGAACGGCCGCCGCCAGATTCAGCAGTTCGTTCAGACTCGACGGGGTCAGCACGGCGGGGAGTTCGCCGGAAAGCAGGACGACGGACTCTCCCGTCCGGTGGCGGACGACTGCGGTCGCGGACGCCCCTTGAACGAAAAGCACGTGCACCCCTCTCACCGGAGGCTCGGTCGGCTCGTGCGCCTCGGAGATCGAGAGGATAGCCACCGTTTCGCCGGACTTCGCCGCTTCCGTGCGCACTTCCTCAGTTCGGGAAGCGGGCGGATTGACCCGTTCGGGTGATAACGGCGTGGCCGGGGGTGTGCGGCCGGCCGGCCATGCAGGGGCCTCCCACCAGTTGTTTCCCGTGTCAGGAAGCGCAGTTGACGCACCGTCGGAACCGGTGGCGACGCTTGCCGGGGGTGGGGTGCGCGGCTACTGTCCAACGCCGTCAGACAGTTCGTCCGGTGTGGATGGACGGATTCTGGGATCCGCTCCCTGCCCGCACCCCTCGTCCGAAGGAACCCCCATGCTCGACATGCGAGAGCTGGACACCGAGTCCGCGGAGCTGCTGCCCGGCCGCGAGGCCCTGGGCAAGCTCAAGTTCAGCTTCGTCAAGACGACGCACGTGACCAAGCACGTCGCGCACGTCGACGCCCACAACCAGTCGCTCGGCGTCAACGTCGACTCCCCGTACGCCGTCGCGCAGTCGCAGGCCACCCAGGCCATCAGCATCTGCCAGTAGTCCGCGGCCGCCGGCTCCACATCATCCGAGAGAGGTACCCGTTCATGAACAACGACCAGCTCGACGCCGAGTCCGCGGAGCTGCTGCCCGGCCGGGAGGCCCTGGGCAAGCTGAAGTTCAGCTTCGTCAAGACCACGCACGTGACCAAGCACGTGGCGCACGTCGAGGCCCACAACGACTCGCTCGCCGTGAACGTCGACTCGCCGTTCGCGGTCGCCCAGTCCGAGGCCACCCAGGCGATCAGCATCCGCCAGTAACGACACCCCGGATCCGTGCGGACCGCGCCCGGCGCGGTGCGGTCCGCCTCGGGAGGAAGAGCAGACGGTGCCCCACAGTCACAGGGCGGGCAGTCCCGGCCCCACGGGAACGGCGGTGTACGAGGCGGAGCAGAGCGTCCCCGCGTACGACACCGGCTTTCCGGTTCCGCGCCTCGGCGCGGGACTCCAACTCCTGGGCGAGTACCAGGGATCGGGCTTCACCGAGCCCCGCTACCTGGTCCGCCGGGGAGACGGGCAGGTCGTGCAGCTGAGCAGGCTGCTCTACCTGGTCGCCGGCGCCATCGACGGCCGCCGGGACACCGAGGCCGTCTCGCACCGGGTGAGCGGGCGGTTCGGCCGCGAGGTCAGCGCGGACAACATCCACTACCTGATCGAGCACAAGCTCCAGCCGCTCGGTGTCACCGTGCCGTTCGACCAGGAGGACGACAAGGTCAGCGGCCCGACCGCAGACCTGCTGCTGGTCCTCAAGGGCCACCGGGTGGTCCTGCGCGAGCGCCAGGTCGCCCGGATCGCGAGCGCCCTGGCCTGGCTGCACCGGCCACCGGTGGTCGCGCTGGTGCTCGGCGCGGCGGCGGTCATGGAGCTCTGGCTGTTCCTGGTGCACGGTGCGATGACACCGGTGCTCGAAGTGCTGGAACAGCCGGTGCTGATGCTGGTGGTGTTCGCGCTGACGGTGGCCTCCCTGGTCTTCCACGAGTTCGGGCACGCCTCGGCGTGCCGCTACAGCGGAGCACGGCCCGGTGCCATCGGCTGCGGGCTCTTCCTGATCTGGCCGTCCATGTACACCGACGTCACCGACGTCTACCGGATCGGCCGGGCCGGGCGCATGCGCACCGACCTGGGCGGCGTCTACTTCAACGTCGTCTTCATACTCGCCCTGGCCGGCGGGTACTTCGCCACCGGGCACTCCTTCTTCCTCGGCGCGATCTACCTCGCGCACTTCGAGATCGTCGAGCAGTTGATGCCGGCCGTGCGGCTCGACGGCTACTACATCCTCGGCGACCTGGCCGGGGTCCCCGACCTCTTCGGCAAGATCAAGCCCATCCTGCTCAGCATGCGGCCGGGCCGCCCGGTGCACCCGGACGTCGCCGACCTCAAGCGCTCCGCCCGGGTCATCGTCACCGCGTGGGTCGTCACCATGGTGCCGCTGCTGCTGGCCGAACTCGGCTACGTGCTGTGGAACCTGCCGCGCCTGCTGGCCACCAGCCTGCGGTCGCTGGCCGAGCAACTGGCCGGCACCTGGTTCGCCTTCGCCGACGGCGAGATCGCCGCGGGCCTGGTCGGCATCCTCGGCAGCCTCATGCTGATCTGCCCGCTGGCCGGCGCGGCCTATCTGTCGGTCCGCCTGGGCGGGCGGCTGGTCCGCGCCGTGGTCCGCGCCACCGAGGGCAACCTGCGGCTGCGGCTGGCCCTGGCCGGGGCCGTCCTGGCGGGAGGCGCCGCGCTGTGCGGCGCGTGGCTGGGCGGTGTGACCCCCAAGCCGCTGCCGCCGCAGCCGCCGATCGCGCCGATCCTGCAGCCCGGGGTGCCGGAGATCCGGCCGCTGCGCACGGTCGCCCCCTCGCCGCTGCCCAGCACGACCCCGCCCTCGCCGCCCCCGGCGGCGAGCACCGTGCCCCTGACGGCCGAGCCGTCCGCGTCACCGTCGCCGAGCGCCTCCTCCTCCGCTCCGCCGACGCCCAGCGCCTCCCCCTCGGCCGTCAGGACCTCCGCCACGCCGCGGCCCACCCGCAGCGGCCCGACCCCCAGCGGCAGCTGGACCTCCGCCACGGCCGGGCCCAGTCCGTCCGAGGGCTCGCCCAGCGCCTCGCCCTCGGAGTCGCAGACGCCGTCGGTGCCGCCGTCCACCCCGCCGTTCACGTTCAGCAGCCCCGCGCCCTTCCCCTCGTGACGCGCGGCCGGTTCCAGCCACCTGTCGCACCCTCCCCTTCCGCACACCCGTACAGGAGAAGCACGTGACGCACCGAAAGCCCCGCACCGGCACGTTCGGCCGCAAGGCCGTCGGGCCGGTCATGCTGGCCACCGCAGGACTGGCCGCCCTCGCCACCGCGGCCCCGGCCGGCGCGATCGTGGCACCGCGGTCGGCCGTCCCCCGCGATGTCGCCGCCGCCGTGGACGAGGCCCACACGCTGGCCAACCGCGCCCACCGGGTCCAGTACGACGACTCGTTCTCCCTCCACGAGTACGGTCCCCTGGTCGCCGCCGCCGCGCACAACCGGGCGGTCGCCGCCTCCGTCGGCTGCTCGCTCGACCGTCCGTGCCGGTCGGTCGCCCTGTCCTTCCAGATCGTCACCACGTCCGGGGTGGACATCCGGCGGATCACCGCCACGAACATCAGCCGCGCCGTCAACGAGCACTGCGCCGGCTGCCAGACCTTCGCCGGCGCCTACCAGTTCATCGTCGCGACCCCGCGCCCGCTCGTACTGGGCCGGGCCGACCGCGCCCGGCTCGCCGACGTGCGCCGCCGGCTGGCCGCGCTGGAGCGCTGCGACGACTCCGCCGACGTGGTGGAACGCCGGGCCGACGCCCTGGCCGCGGAGGTGAGGGCGATCCTCGGACGCGCGGCGGACGCCGTGCCGGCCGGACGCGGCGTCAGCCCGCTGAGCGACTTCCAGCCCACCGTCAGCATGCGCCGCCACGTCAGCTGAAACGTTTCCCGAACTCCCGAACTCCCGACTCCCGGACCGGGGCCCGCCCGCACACACCCCCTTACCCCCAGGGCGGGCCCCGGTCCGGGGCACACCCCGAACCGGCTCCCCCCGGAGGAAAAGAAGTGCCCAGTCGCCGTTACCCGCCCGAGCTGCGCCGCAAGGCCCTCGATCTGCTGACCGCCGGTGAGCCCGTGCGGAAGGTCGCCGACGTACTCGACCTCAGCGACCAGACGGTCTACCAGTGGCGGCGCACCCACCTGCCGCACCTGGGCAGGAAGCGCCGGCAGCCGACGACCGGCGCCGAGCTCAGCGCGGCGCGCAGGCGCATCAGCGAGCTGGAGACCGAACTGGCCGTGCACCGGCGCGCGACGGAACTGCTGCGCGATGTGGTGTCCCCAAAAGGCGTTTCGAGGCCGTGCACATGATGGCGGGGGAGGGGCTGCCGGTCCGCACCGCCACCCGCGTGCTCGGCACCTCCGAGTCGGGCTACTTCACCTGGCGCAACCGCACTCCCTCGGCCCGCTCCCTGCGCCACGCATGGCTCACCGACCTCATCACCTCGATCCACACCGCCTCCCGCGGCACCTTCGGGTACCGCCGTGTCCACGAGGAACTGTTGCTGCGGCACGGGGTCTCGGTCAGCCACGGCACGGTGGAACTGCTCATGCGCCGGGCCGGTCTGCAGGGCAGGTCCGGCGTTCCCGGACGGCTGTGGGTGACCGACGCCGTCTCGCTGCCGACCCGGCAGGGCGACGTGCTGTGCGTGGTCGTCCTGGAGGCCCACAGCCGCCGGCTGATGGGCTGGAGCACGGGGCCGGCACCCGCCGCCGGGGTCGCCGCGGACGCTCTGAGCAGGGCCGTCCTGCGCGACGCGCCACCCGCGGACGCGGGTCAGGAGAGCGAGCGTGCCCCCCTCGTCACGCTCGTCTTCACCGACCGGGCGCACGCGGGCGGACTGGCCCCGCCCACCGGTCTGGTGGCCGACCGCGCCGACCACGCGGTGGTCGCGGCCTTCTGGTCCCGGGTCTACAACGAACTCGTCGGCCACCGGGAATGGCACAGCAGGCCGGAACTCACCGGCGCCCTGTCCGACTACTTCGAGGGGATCCGCGCATGACCGTGGAGCGACCGACGCCGCCGCTGCCGATCTCCTCGTCGCTGCGGCAGCACATCCGGCCGGGGCAGACCCTGCCCGCCACCCAGGCCCACCAGGTCATGCTGCACTGCGCGCTGGACGCCGCCGGGGTCCGCATGCGCGGCGACGACGCCTGGGCCGTCGCCCGCATCGCCGAACTGGACTTTCCGACGGTCAACGCCGTGATCTGCTGGCTGCGTTCCAGACCGGCGGCGTCCTAGATGCGGGCGGTCCTCCGTGGGCGGCGGGGTTCGCGCCCGTTCCGGCCGGGCCGCGGCGTCCTGCCGCGCGCCACCCGCCTGGTCCGACGTCTCGCCGGGGCGCGCCGCCGGCCGCCGGCCCCCGAGCCGCTGCTGCCCATGACCGTCCTGTGCGTCCTGGACGAGCTGGCATTCCTGCGCCGAGTGCGCGGCACCCCTTCCCCGGTGCCGCCGCCGGGCGTCCGCGACCGCGGGTGAACCCGCCCCGGGGAGCCCGCGCCTGACGGCGTGTGGTGCCGGGAACGCCGAGCGCCCGGCCGCCGAAGCGGCCGGGCGCGCACCTGCCGTTGCCAGGTCAGGCCTTCTTCGTCTCCTGGAAGATGGCGTCGATCTGGTCGATCAGGTCCAGCAGCTTCTGGCCCGTCGCCGGGTCGGTCGACGCCTTGGCGGCGCTGCCGGCCTTCAGCGCGTCGTTGAAGAGCTGGTGCAGCTGGGGGTACTTCTCGAAGTGCGGGGCCTTGAAGTAGTCGCTCCACAGCACCGAGAGGTGGTGCTTGACGAGCTCCGCACGCTGCTCCTTGATGACGATGGCGCGCGCGCGGAAGTGCGGGTCCTCGTTGGCCTGGTACTTCTCCTGGACCGCCTTGACGGACTGCGCCTCGATGCGGGCCTGGGCCGGGTCGTAAACGCCGCAGGGCAGGTCGCAGTGGGCGCTGACCTTCACCTTGGGCGCGAACAGGCGAGCGAGCATGACTGTCCTTCCTCGTGATCGTCTTTCCACGAGCGAGATTACTCCCTGTCCGGGTGGTTTTCTCGGGGCCCCTTGGTGCTTAGGACAAAAGTCTGGTGACACCCTGGGCTGGTGGAGGACGGGACGAGGAGGCGGAGCATGCGGGAGCCGGGGGCTGGGCAGAGGAGGAGAGTGCCGTTCCAGCTGGTCGAGGTCACAGGTCCGTCGATGGCGCCGACACTGGTCCACGGCGACTGGTTGCTCGTGCGCCACGTCGCGGGCGCCGACGAGGTCCGCGAGGGCGAAGTCGTGGTGCTGCGCCATCCGCTGCAGCAGGACCTGCTCATCGTCAAACGCGCCGTGGAGCGGCGCGAAGGCGGCTGGTGGGTGCTGGGCGACAACACCTTCGTGGAGAACGACAGCCGGGAGTTCGGCACCGTCCCGGACGAGCTGGTGCTCGCCCGGGGGCTCGGCCGGTTCCGGCCGCCGATCGAGGTTCAGCGCTCGGTGGCCGGTGTGGCGGGCTGGGTGGCGTCGTCGGTGCGGCCGCTGAGGGCGGACCGGTCGTTCTCCAGACGCTTGCGGGCGCGGTAGGCCGCGACGTTGGCCCGGGTGGCGCAGCGGTCGGAGCAGTAGCGGCGCGAGTGGTTGGTCGAGGTGTCGATGTAGGCGTTGCGGCAGGAGGCGGCCTGGCAGATGCCGAGCCGGTCCACCCCCAGGTCGGTGAGCTGGAACGCCAGGCCCATGCAGGCGGTCGCGGCGTAGGAGGCGGTCGCGGTGGCCGCGTGCTCGGCCAGGTGCATGTGCCAGTCGGGCCGGCCGCTCTCGTCCAGGTGCTCGTGCCCGGAGATCTGCGGGCTGACCGGGAACTCCAGCAGCAGTGAGTTGAGCAGGTCCACGGCCCGCACCTCGTCGCCCTCGGAGGCGGCTTCGAAGACCCCCCGCAGCCGGGTGCGCACGCCGCGCAGCCGCTGCACATCGGCCTCCGTGACCCGGGCCGCCGCCAGGCTGGACGGGCCGAACAGGGTCCTCACGGCGTCCACCGACGTCAGGGTGTCGATGCCGCGCTCGGGTTCCTCGCTGTTCACCAGGCGCGAGGCGAGATCTGAGTAATGGGCCAGTTCCACTTGTAGTCCTTACGCCCGCGCTCTAAGGTCGGTAATGGCTGATCTGGCTGTCAGGGTATTACATCTGGAGGGGATCCGTATGTCCGAAACCACCGCGCCGGCTGACTGGCAGGCCTGGCAGGACAGCTGGGACCGGCAGCAGGAGTGGTACCTCCCGGACCGCGAGGAGCGTTTCCGGGTCATGCTCGACATGGTCGGGGCCCTGGCCGGCCCGGAGCCCCGGGTGCTGGACCTCGCGTGCGGCACCGGCAGTATCTCCGACCGCCTGCTGCGCCGCTTCCCCGGGGCGACGTCCACCGGTGTCGACCTCGACCCGGCGCTGCTCACCATCGCCCGCGGCCACTTCGCCGGCGAACAGCGCGTCGAGTTCGTCACCGCGGACCTGCGCGACCCGCAATGGCCGGCCCGGCTGCCGCACGGCCGATACGACGCCGTCCTCACCGCCACCGCCCTGCACTGGCTCAAGCCGGAGCCGCTGCGCGCCCTGTACGGCACCCTCGCCGGGCTGCTGCGCGAGGGCGGCGTGCTGATGAACGCCGACCACATGCCCGACGCCTCCACCCCGCGGATCAACGCCGCCGTCCGCGCCCTCGACCACGCCCGCCGCGACCGCGAGAGGACCGAGGGCGCTCTGGACTGGGAGCAGTGGTGGGCCACCGCCAAGGCCGACCCGCTGCTCGCCGGCCCCACCGAGGAGCGCTACGCGATCTACGGCTCCCACGCGGACGGCGACGAGCTGCCGCCCTCCTGGCACGTCGCGGCGCTGCGCGAGGCGGGCTTCGCCGAGGCGCGCGAGGTGTGGCGTTCGGCGACGGACGCGATCGTCCTCGGGCTGCGCTGACCCGGACGTCCGGGAAAGGACGAGGGACGGCGCCGCCGGGCGCCGTCCCTCGTCGTCGTTGTTCCCGTGCCCGGGTGCTCCGGTCAGAGCACCTTGGAAAGGAACGCCTTGGTGCGGTCGTGCCGCGGGTTGGTCAGCACGTCGCGGGGGTGGCCGGACTCGACCACCACACCGTCGTCCATGAAGACGAGCGCGTCGCCGACCTCGCGGGCGAAGCCCATCTCGTGCGTCACGACGATCATCGTCATGCCGTCCTCGGCGAGCCCGCGCATGACGTCCAGGACGTCGCCGACCAGCTCCGGGTCGAGCGCGGAGGTCGGCTCGTCGAAGAGCATCAGCTTCGGCTCCATCGCCAGCGCGCGGGCGATCGCCACGCGCTGCTGCTGTCCGCCGGACAGCTGCGAGGGATAGCTTCCCGCCTTGTCGCCGAGACCGACCCGGTCCAGCAGCCGCTCGGCCCGCTCGCGGGCGACGGCCTTGGACTCCTTCTTCACGCGCACCGGTGCCTCGATGATGTTCTCCATCGCGGTCATGTGCGGGAAGAGGTTGAAGCGCTGGAAGACCATCCCGATGTCGCGGCGCTTGGCGGCGACCTCGCGGTCCTTGAGCTCGTAGAGCTTGTCGCCCTTCTGCCGGTAGCCGACGAGTTCGCCGTCGACCGACAGCCGTCCCGCGCTGATCTGCTCCAGGTGGTTGATGCAGCGCAGGAAGGTGGACTTGCCCGAGCCGGACGGGCCGATCAGGCAGAAGACCTCACGGGGCGCGACCTCCAGGTCGATGCCCTTGAGGATGTGGGCCGGGCCGAAGTACTTGTGCACCGCCTCGGCCTTGACCATGGGACGGCCGCCGGTGCCCTCGCTGAAGTCGGTCATCAGGCACCTCCCGCTACCGGGCTGCGGCGGACGGAGCCCAGGTTCTGCTTGATCCGCTGCCACGGGGTGGGCGGCAGGTTGCGTGTCGTGCCCCGCGCGTAGCGGCGCTCCAGGTAGTACTGGCCGACGGAGAACACCGAGGTGAGCACCAGGTACCAGACCGCGGCGAGGAAGAGCATCTCGACCGTGGCGCCGGTGGTGTTGCCGATGTCGGTGGTGGAGCGCAGCAGTTCCGCGTACTGCGCGGCCTGTGCCGCCAGCGACGAGGTCTTCAGCATGTTGATGAACTCGTTGCCGGTCGGCGGCACGATCACCCGCATCGCCTGCGGCAGCACCACGCGGCGCAGGTTCTGGCTTTGGGTCATGCCGAGCGCGTGGGACGCCTCGGTCTGGCCCTCGTCGACGGACTGGATGCCCGCCCGCACGATCTCCGACATGTACGCGGCCTCGTTCAGCCCCAGGCCCAGCAGAGCGGCCATGAACGGGGTCATGAACTGGTTCATCTCGTCCTTGTAGAAGCCGAGATTGACGACCGGGAAGATCAGCGCCAGGTTGAACCAGATCAGCAGCTGGACGTAGACCGGGGTGCCGCGGAAGAACCAGATGTAGCCCCAGGCCACCGAGGAGGTGACCGGGTTCTTCGACAGGCGCATCACGGCGAGGACGATGCCCAGCAGCAGGCCGACGAGCATGGCGACGACCGTGATGATCACGGTGTTGCGCAGGCCCTTGAGGACGGCCGAGTCGAACAGGAAGTCCGGGATGGCCGCGTAGTTGATGTTCGCGTTGGCGAACGCGTTGACGAGCAGGCCCAGCACCGCGAGCACCGCCACCGCGGCGACCCACCGGCCGTAGTGCCGCACGGGGATCGCCTTGATGGCCTCGGGGTGGGAGGTCACGGTGACGGGGGGCCCGGCCGGTGTGCCGGCCGGGACCGCCTTCTCCTCGTCGTTCGGTTCTGACATGTCAGACATGGGGAGTGCCTCCTGCGGCCGTGACTCAGGAGCCGCCGTTGACCTTGGCCTCGGTGACGGCGCCGTCGCCGACGCCCCACTTGTCCATCACCTTGGTGTAGGAGCCGTCCTTGATGATGGCGTCCAGCGCGGCCTGGAGGGCGTCGCGCAGCTGGGTGTTGGACTTCGACACGGCGATGCCGTACGGGCCGGCCTCGACCTGCTCGCCCGCGAGCTCGAAGTTCTGGCCGCCGCCCGAGGTCTTCACCGCGTAGGCCGCCACAGGGAAGTCGGAGACGTCGGCGACCACGCCGCCGGCCTTGAGGCGGGTCTGCGCGTCCGCGTCGGTGTCGAAGGGCTGGATCGCCATCGGCTTGTCGCACTTCTGCGCCTTGAGCAGGTCCTGCGAGGTGGTGCCGCGCTGCACGGCGACGTTCTTGCCGCACAGGTCGGCGAGCGACTTGATGCCCTCCGGGTTGCCCTTCCTCACGATGATCGAGGAGCCGGCCGTGAAGTAGTCGACGAAGTCGACACCCTCGCCGACCTTTTTGCCGGTGGCGGAGTCCACGCCGTCCTGGCGGTTCTTGGTGTCGCTCATCGCGGACATCACCACGTCGTAGCGCTTGCCGCGCAGACCGGTGAGCAGGGTGTCGAAGGTGCCGTTGTTGAACTCGAACTTGACGCCGAGCTGCTTGCCGAGGGCGTCGGCCAGGTCGGGGTCCATGCCGACGGTCTTGCCGCCGTCGACGAACTCCACGGGCGCGTACGCGATGTCGGAGCCGACCTTGATCACACCGGCGGACTTCACCGACTCAGGCAGCTTGTCGAACAGCGGTGCCTTGGGGGCGCCGGCGGAGGGCGACGCGGAGGTGCCCTTGTCCGTCTGGTCGCCGCAGCCGGTGAGCACGAGGGCACCGGCGACCGCGATCGCTCCGACCGCGGCGAGGCGGCTCGTGACGGTCGAGCGACGGGGGGTGGGTGCGGTCATTGCTGGTTCCTCCTGCGGGAGTCCTGGAGTAGCCGATCATCCGGGTACATGTATTCGGTTATCGCTACAGCGTGTGATCCCCGCATCTTGCCATCCGGGCATGTCTTCATAGGTGTCCGGTTGTGTCAAAATCGCATAACGGGCGATCCCCTGGGCCTCTCCGGGCCGGTACACCAAGGCCGGACCGCGGTGAGGTCGCGCCGCGGCGTTGTGCGGATCACCTTCCCGTCCCGCTATTCGGACGACTTGTCGCGTTCCGGAGGAACTCTCCGATGTGCGACACCGCGGAACGGCGGAGTTGGCTCGTCGGCGGAAACCGTCTTCCGGTACAACAGACCCTTACCCCTCACCTGGGGCCCCGGCGTGCGTGCGGCGCGCCCGGCGTCCGGGCTGCCCGGGACCACTGCGCGCCCGGGCGCGGAAGCCAGCCCACCTATCCCCTGCCGCAGGGGGTAGTACCCTCATAGACAATTCGGACAAAGGGGTCGAGAGTGGCAGCGGAGATTCTGAATCCTCGCACCAATGGCAGTGAATCCGGTGACAGCGCGGGCCGTGAAGGCCCCGAGAGCCCGGTGGACCCGGCCTTCGCGCTGCACCGCGGAGGCAAGATGGAGGTGTCCGCGACCGTCCCGGTGCGCAACGCCGACGATCTGTCGCTCGCGTACACCCCGGGCGTCGCGCGCGTGTGCACGGCCATCGCCGAGAAGCCCGAGCTGGTGTACGACTACACGTGGAAGTCCCAGGTGGTCGCCGTCGTCACCGACGGCACGGCGGTGCTGGGCCTGGGCGACATCGGCCCCGAGGCCTCGCTCCCGGTGATGGAGGGCAAGGCGATCCTCTTCAAGCAGTTCGGCGGAGTCGACGCGGTGCCCATCGCATTGGCCACCACCGACGTGGACGAGATCGTCGAGACCGTCGTGCGCCTCGCGCCGTCCTTCGGAGGGGTGAACCTGGAGGACATCTCCGCACCCCGCTGCTTCGAGATCGAGCGCAAGCTCCAGGAGCGCCTGGACATCCCGGTGTTCCACGACGACCAGCACGGCACGGCCGTGGTCACCCTCGCCGCGCTGCGCAACGCCGTCCGGCTGACCGGCCGTACGCTCGGTGAACTGCGCGCGGTGATCTCCGGCGCCGGTGCCGCGGGTGTCGCGATCGCCAAGATCCTGGTCGAGGCGGGCATCGGCGACGTCGCCGTCACCGACCGCAAGGGCGTGGTGCACGCCGGGCGCGACGACCTCAACTCCGCCAAGCGGGAGCTGGCCTCGTACACCAACAGGACCGGCCTCACCGGCTCGCTGGAGGAGGCCCTGCAGGGCGCCGACGTCTTCATCGGCGTCTCCGGCGGCAACGTCCGCGAGGAGGCCGTCGCGGGTATGGCCAAGGGGTGCTTCATCTTCGCCATGGCGAACCCGACGCCGGAGATCCACCCCGAGGTGGCGCACCGGTACGCCGCCGTCGTGGCCACCGGCCGCAGCGACTACCCCAACCAGATCAACAACGTGCTCGCCTTCCCCGGCATCTTCTCCGGCGCGTTCCAGGTGCGGGCCTCCCGCATCACCGAGGGCATGAAGATCGCCGCCGCCGAGGCGCTCGCCGCGGTCGTCGACGGCGATCTGTCGGCCGACCGGGTGATCCCCTCGCCCTTCGACGAGCGGGTCGCCCCCGCGGTGGCCGCGGCCGTGGCCGCCGCCGCCCGCGCCGAGGGCGTCGCCCGGCGCTGAGCCGGTCGTCCTCTCATCGCTCTCGTCGTTCTTGTCGTTCTCGTCGTTGCGGTCGCCCAGCGGCGCGTGTCACATCCCGGTGCGGTTCCGCCGGAGTGCCGCGCGCCGCTAGCGTCATGGCCATGTTCGCTGCCTACGCCGCCCGCATCGACCGCGACCAGCCCCTGAACGGCCTCGAACTCGGGGAACGCCCCGAACCGCAGGCCCGGCCCGGCTGGAGCACCGTCACCGTCAAGGCCGCCTCCCTCAACCACCACGACCTGTGGTCGCTGCGCGGGGTGGGCCTCGGCGAGGAGAGCCTGCCGATGATCCTCGGCTGCGACGCCGCCGGGATCGACGAGCACGGCAACGAGGTCGTCGTCTACCCGGTCGTCGGCCTCAGCGGCCACGGCGTCGGCCCGGACGAGCCGCGCTCCATCCTCACCGAGAAGTACCAGGGCACCTTCGCCGAGAAGGTCTCCGTCCCCACCTGGAACCTGGTGCCCAAGCCGAAGGAACTGTCCTTCGAGGAGGCCGCCTGCCTGCCCACGGCGTGGCTGACGGCCTACCGGATGCTCTTCACCAACGCCGGTGTCCGACCCGGTGACTCGGTGCTCGTCCAGGGCGCGGGCGGCGGTGTCGCGACCGCCGCGATCGTGCTCGCCAAGGCCGCGGGCCTGCGGGTCTTCGCCACCAGCCGCGACGAGGCCAAGCGCAAGCGCGCCGAGGACCTGGGCGCGGACGCCGCCTTCGAGCCGGGCGCGCGGCTGCCGCGGCGGGTGGACGCCGTCATCGAGACCGTGGGCGCCGCCACCTGGTCCCACTCGGTCAAGTCGCTGCGGCCGGGCGGCACCCTCGTCATCTCCGGCGCGACCTCCGGCCCCAACCCCCCGGCCGCCGAGCTCAACCGGATCTTCTTCCTGGAGCTCAAGGTCGTCGGTTCCACCATGGGCACCAAGGACGAGCTGGAGGACCTGCTCAGCTTCTGCGCGGTCACCGGCGTGCGTCCGGTCGTCGACACCGTGCTTCCGCTGGACCGGGCCCGTGAGGGCTTCGAGAAGATGGCCGGAGGCGACTTGTTCGGCAAGGTCGTCCTGACGCTCTGACGCTCTGACGCTCTGACGCTCGAACGTCCGACGGCGCGGGGGCCGTCCGCACGGACGCCCCCCGCGCCGTCCGTGCGGGCCGGCCGGTCAGTCCTTCCGGTCCTTGCGCCCGCCGCGCAGGACGACGCCGATGTGGGCGGCCGCGGTGGACAGGTGGCGGCGCACCTCGCGCAGCTGCTCGGCGTCGACGCCGTTGTCGCGGGCGGCGTCCCGCACGTCGTCGCGGAAGCGGTCGAGGAGGCGTTCCAGGTCGCGTGCGGGGTCATCGGTCACGGCGGCGTCCTCCGCCCCCCATTCGGGGGTCCCGGCGGGCTGCTCGGACTTGACGTACGGGGGCGGCCAGGCGGAGTTGCGGCCGAACGCGCCCAGTTCACGGGAGAGTTCGGCCAGGCCCTCACGGACCCCGGCCTGCCAGTCGCCGCGCCGGACGTGGTCCTGGACCTCCTCCTGCACGCGGCGCGCGATGCGCTGCACCTCGTCGCGGGCGGCGTCCTGGGCCTCCTTGGCGGCGCGCTTGGCGTTGCGGGCCTCCTCGCGGGCCTGCCGGATCTCCTCCTTCGACCGGCGCATCTGCTCCTTCCAGTCGGACTGGGAGTTCTTCGGCTGCGTGCGCGTCGCCTGCTGGGTGGCGGCCCGGATCTCGCGGCGCAGGTCGCCCGCGGCGCCGCGGACGTCCTCGCGGATCTCCGCGGCCAGGGAGGACACCGAGTCGCGGATCTCGTTCTCCAGGTCGGCCAGCTCGTCGTCGCGGGAGGCGAGTTCGGCGCGGCCGGCGTCGGTGATGGAGTACACCTTGCGGCCGCCCTCGGTGGAGTGGGTGACCAGGCCCTCCTGCTCCAGCTTCGCCAGCCGCGGGTAGACGGTGCCGGCGGAGGGGGCGTACAGGCCCTGGAAGCGCTCCTCCAGGAGGCGGATGACCTCGTAGCCGTGGCGGGGGGCCTCGTCCAGCAGCTTCAGCAGGTAGAGGCGGAGCCGGCCGTGGGCGAAGACGGGGGCCATGTCAGACGCCCTTCCGGAACGGGTCCGCGGCGTCGGAACCGTAGGGGCCGTCCGAGGAGGGTGGCCGGCGCAGCAGGGCGATCGCGCCCGAGACGGTGGTCGCCTTCAGCCGGGTGCCCCCCGTCCCCATCCGGCCGGAGATCCGCTTGGCGCCCCACTGCCCGCTGACCCGCAGCTCGTCGAAGGCGCAGGAGACGTCGCCGCTGGTGGTGTTGGCGTCCACCTCGGCGTCGGCCGGATCGGGGATGCGGATGGCGATCTCGCCGGAGACGGAGGTGAGACGGACCTCGGAGCCGCCGCGCGGGTCGAGGTCGAGCACCATGTTGCCGCTCACGGAGTCGGCCTTGACCTGGGTGCCGCTGCCCTCGACCACGGTGAGGTCACCGGAGACGGTGTTCACCCGCAGGTCGCCCGAGACCGCCTGGGCCTCGACGTTCCCGGCCACCGTCTCGGCCGTCACCGGGCCGGCCTGCCCGACGAGCGTGATGTCGCCGTTGACCCCGCGGACCGCCGTGCGGTCGGTGATTCCCGAGACGACCGCGCTGGCCCCGACGACCCCGACCGAGACCTGGGTGCGCTGCGGCACCGCGAGCGAGACCACGGCGTGCCGCCGCCAGCCCTTGCGGTCGAGCCACTTGAGCAGGCCCTTCCACGGCAGGTCCTCGTAGGAGACGGTGAGGGTGCCGCCCTCGTGGGTCACGATCAGCGGCGGCCCCTCCAGTTCGCCGACCTCCAGCCGCGCCGGGCCCTCGTCCACGCCGACGACGTTGACCGCGCCGTTGACGATGCGCACGTGCAAGGTGTCGACGGCTCCGTCGAAGACCAGCTTGTGCGGCTCGGTGACCTTCCACTCCCGTGTGCCGGGTGTTCCGCTCATTCCGCCCCTCCTCGGGGTCGCCGGGCGCGGGGGCCGCGCCGACACCGACAACGCAACATATCGCGTCTCTCGATAGACACGATATATCGCGTGACACGGAAGTCAAGCGCCCTCGCGCGTCCCGCGGCGCCGAGTCCTGGCCGGGCCGGGGCATTTCAGGACCGGTTGCCCAGGGCTACCGGTGGGTCGCGTCAGACCCGGGGGACGGGCGCGGCAGGCGCGCACGCGGTCCGGTGGACCTCCGGGCCCCCGGAGGTCGCTCGGGTCACTCGTCCTCGTCGTCGTCCAGCCGGGCGAGCCAGGTGGCCAGCCGCTCCACGGGGATCTCGAACTCGGGGTTGAGGTCGACGAACTCGCGCAGCCGCTCGGCGAGCCACGCGAGGCTCACCTCCTCCTCGCCCCGGCGGTTCTCCAGTTCCTCGATGCCGCGGTCGGTGAAGTACAAGGGGTGCTCCGGATCAGGGGTCGAAGGATGACGTCACAGGCCAGGATAAGTACTCCCCGCGACGTGAACCGGAGGCTCCCCCCTCTTCCCCCGCCCGCCCGCGCACCCGTGCGCGGGCGGCATATGACGTGGCTTGCCACAGGTACGGGCCCGGGCACGGGAAGCTGTGCCGAGACATCCTGAGGGAGGGGAGCTTGGTGGCTTCGCAGGGCGGCGTGGCGCCCTCGGTGGCCGGGGTGGCGCTGCCCGACTTCACCGGGGTCGATCCCCTGAGGATGCTGCGGGAGGGCAGAGGGCATCCGCAGTCGCTGCGTGTCCTCGCCGATCTGCGGGACCGGATGGAGCCGGGAGGAGAGCCCGCCGTCTCCTATGACGACGACAGCCCCGGGGGCCTCTCGCGGCGGGTGGAGTGAGGGCAACGCGTCACGATCCCGCCCCCTGGCCCCCCGCAGTGCTCGATGTCGCCGCCGTGCGGCGCGAGGGCGTTCCGGCCGTGCCCTTCAGGCAGTCCGTGCGAACACGTCGTGACCAACCGCACGCAGCCGCGGGATCTGTTGGCGCTACGCCGCCCTGGACATCGCCGAACGCACCCTCGCCGGCATGCGCCGGGCCGTCGGCGAGGACCACCCCTGGGTCCTCGGCTGCGCCCTCAACGCCGCGGGTGCGCTCGGCCCGGCGGGCCACGAGGAGGACGCCGTCGAGCTGAGCCACGGCACTCTCCGGCAGGCCGTGCGGATCATGGGTGACACCCACCCCCTGACGCTGTCCTGCAAGGCGGCCCTCGCGGACGACCTGAGGTCCCTGCGGCGCACCGAGGAGGCGGGCAGGTGGGAGCGCGAGGCACTGCAGCAGTCGACCGACACCCTCGGCGCCCGGCACCCGCACACGGTGTCCGTACGCCATCGGGAACGGCAGTACGGGGACTTCGAGCCCCAGCCCATCTGAGCCCGGCACGCGAGGGGCCCCGCACTCGACGAGTGCGGGGCCCCTCGCGTGGTGTCGCTCAGTGGTGCCTCAGAGGTCGAAGACCTCGTGCACCAGCTGCTCCTGCTCCTGCTGGTGCCGCTTGGCGGAGCCGACCGCCGGCGACGAGGAGGACGGGCGCGAGACGCGACGCAGCCGGTCGGCGTTGTCGGGGGCGGCGCCCAGGACCAGGTCGAGGTGGTCGATGAGGTTGAGGGCGATGAACGGCCAGGCACCCTGGTTGGCCGGCTCGTCCTGGGCCCAGACGTACTTCTGGGCCTTGGTGAACGGGGCCAGGGCGGCCTGGATCTCCAGGCCCGGGAGCGGGTAGAGGCGCTCGATCCGGATGAGGGCGGTGTCGAAGGCACCGCGCTTCTCCCGCTCGGCGACGAGGTCGTAGTAGACCTTGCCGGAGCAGAAGACGACCTTGCGGACCTCTTCCGGCCTGACGGCGGAGTCACCGATGACCGGCTGGAACTCACCGGAGGTGAAGTCCTCGGTCGTCGACGTCGCCGCCTTCAGGCGCAGCATCGACTTCGGGGTGAAGACGATGAGCGGCTTGTGGTGCGGGTTGTGGACCTGCCACCGCAGGAGGTGGAAGTAGTTCGCCGGGGTGGTCGGGACCGCGACCGTCATGTTGTTCTGCGCGCACAGCTGCAGGAAGCGCTCGATGCGGGCGGACGAGTGGTCCGGGCCCTGGCCCTCGTAGCCGTGCGGGAGGAGCAGGGTGACGCCGGACGTCTGGCCCCACTTCTGCTCGGCGGAGGAGATGAACTCGTCGACGACGGTCTGCGCGCCGTTGACGAAGTCACCGAACTGGGCCTCCCAGGCGACGAGCGCGTCCGGGCGGGCGAGCGAGTAGCCGTACTCGAAGCCCATCGCCGCGTACTCGCTGAGCAGCGAGTCGTAGATGTTGTAGCGCGCCTGGTCCTCGGCGAGGTAGAGCAGCGGGGTGTAGTCCTCGCCGGTCTCCCGGTCGACCAGGACGGCGTGCCGCTGGCCGAAGGTGCCGCGGCGGGAGTCCTGACCGGCGAGCCGGACCGGGGTGCCCTCCATCAGCAGAGAGCCGATGGCCAGGGTCTCGCCCATGGCCCAGTCGATGGTGCCGTCCTCGACCATGGCCGCCCGGCGCTGCAGCTGCGGCAGCAGACGCGGGTGGACGGTGATCCGCTCGGGGATGTTGACCTGCGAGGCCGCGATCCGCTTGACGGTCTCCTGGCTGATCGCGGTGGCGACCGGGACCGGGAACTCCGGTCCGGGGGCCGCGTTCTCCTCCTGCTGCGAGGTGGAGGGCGCGGTGGCCTCGCGGACCTCGGTGAAGACCTTCTCCAGCTGGCCCTGGTAGTCCTGCAGGGCCTGCTCGGCCTCTTCCAGGGTGATGTCGCCGCGGCCGATCAGGGACTCGGTGTAGAGCTTGCGCACCGAGCGCTTCTTGTCGATCAGGTCGTACATCAGCGGCTGGGTGAAGGACGGGTTGTCGGCCTCGTTGTGACCGCGGCGGCGGTAGCAGATGAGGTCGATGACGACGTCCTTGTTGAACGCCTGGCGGAACTCGAAGGCGAGCCGTGCGACGCGGACCACGGCCTCCGGGTCGTCGCCGTTGACGTGGAAGATCGGCGCCTCGATCATGCGCGCGACGTCGGTGCTGTACATCGACGAGCGGGAGGACTCCGGGGCGGCGGTGAAGCCGACCTGGTTGTTGATCACCACGTGCACGGTGCCGCCGGTGCGGTAGCCGCGCAGCTGCGACATGTTGAGGGTCTCCGCCACCACGCCCTGGCCGGCGAAGGCCGCGTCGCCGTGGAGCACGACCGGCATGACGGTGAAGTCGGTGCCGCCCTTGCCGATGACGTCCTGCTTGGCGCGGGCGATGCCCTCGACGATCGGGTCGACCGCCTCCAGGTGCGAGGGGTTGGCGGCCAGCGAGACCTTGATCTGCTCGCCGTCCAGGCCGGTGAAGGTGCCCTCGGCGCCCAGGTGGTACTTCACGTCGCCGGAGCCGTGCATCGACTTCGGGTCGAGGTTGCCCTCGAACTCGCGGAAGATCTGCGCGTACGACTTGCCGACGATGTTGGCCAGCACGTTCAGCCGGCCGCGGTGGGCCATGCCGATGACGACCTCGTCCAGGCGCGACTCGGCGGCCGCGTCGATGACGGCGTCGAGCAGCGGGATGACGGACTCGCCGCCCTCCAGCGAGAAGCGCTTCTGGCCGACGTACTTGGTCTGCAGGAACGTCTCGAAGGCCTCGGCGGCGTTGAGCCGGCGCAGGATGCGCAGCTGCTCGTCGCGCTCGGGCTTGGTGTGCGCGCGCTCGACGCGGTCCTGGATCCACTTGCGCTGCAGCGGGTCCTGGATGTGCATGAACTCGATGCCGACGGTGCGGCAGTACGAGTCGCGCAGCACGCCGAGGATGTCACGCAGCTTCATCAGGGACTTGCCGGCGAAGCCGCCGACCGCGAACTCGCGCTCCAGGTCCCACAGGGTGAGCCCGTGCTCGGTGATGTCGAGGTCGGGGTGCTTGCGCTGCTTGTACTCCAGCGGGTCGGTGTCGGCCATGACGTGGCCGCGGACCCGGTAGGAGTGGATCAGCTCGAAGACGCGGGCGGCCTTGGTGACGTCGTCGTCGTGGCTGGCGTCGATGTCCTTGAGCCAGCGGACCGGCTCGTAGGGGATGCGCAGCGCCTCGAAGATGTCGTCGAAGAAGTTGTTCTCGCCCAGCAGCAACTGGTTCATGATCCGCAGGAACTCGCCGGACGCGGCACCCTGGATGACCCGGTGGTCGTAGGTGCTGGTCAGCGTCATGACCTTGGCGATGCCCAGCTTGTTCAGGGTGTCCTGGGAGGTGCCCTGGAACTCGGCCGGGTAGTCCATCGAGCCGACGCCGAGGATCACCGACTGCCCGGGCATGAGCCGCGGCACCGAGTGGACGGTGCCGATGCCGCCGGGGTTGGTCAGGGAGGCCGTGACGCCGGAGAAGTCGTCCATGGTCAGCTTGCCCACCCGGGCGCGGCGGACGATGTCCTCGTAGGCCTGCCAGAACTCGAAGAAGTTCAGGGTCTCGGCCTGCTTGATCGCCGCGACGACGAGCTGACGGTCGCCGTTGGGCTTGACCAGGTCGATGGCCAGGCCGAGGTTGACGTGCTCGGGCTTGACCAGCGTCGGCTTGCCGTCCTTCTCGGCGAAGGACCAGTTCATCGACGGCATGATCTTCAGTGCCTGCACCATGGCGTAGCCGATGATGTGCGTGAAGGAGACCTTGCCGCCGCGGGCGCGCTTGAGGTGGTTGTTGATGACGATGCGGTTGTCGAACAGCAGCTTCACCGGGATGGCGCGCACGGAGGTGGCCGTGGGCAGCTCCAGCGAGGCGTGCATGTTCTTCGCCACGGCCGCGGACGGGCCGCGCAGCGTCACGAACTCGGGGCCCGCGGGGCTCTCGCCGGCGGAGGCCCTGGGGGCCGGGGTCGGCTGCTGCGCCGGGGTGGGCTTCACGACGGCGGGCTTCGCCGGGGCGGGAGCCGCGGCGGCGGCCGGAGCCGGGGCGGCGGCAGGGGCGGCAGCGGCGGGCTTCACCGGCGCGGGGGCCGGGGCCCGTCTC
>NZ_JARAWX010000045.1:0-37669 GCF_033793585.1 Streptomyces sp. MI02-7b
GCACCGCCGAACGCGGGCACCGGCGGCAACAGCGGCGCCGGTGGTCCTCTCAACCCCGGTGACGCTGGCGGCAACGGATACGTCGTCATCTGGTGGTAGCGGACTTCCGTCTCGCCTGACCCGCGCCACGGCGCAGCACAGCGGCCCGGACCCCCACCGTGGGGATCCGGGCCGCCGCTGTGTGCGCTCAGGCCGCCGGTGTTGTCTTGCGGGGCCGCCCGCCTTGCGGTCCCATCCCGCCGCGAACTGCTGGATGGACTCCCGCGTCCAGACCGGCCCCGAGTTGAGCTCGGTGATCGGCTTCGGGAAGTCGCCCCGCGCCCCGAGTTGCTTGCGAGTTCGTTGGGTAGACCTTCGCGCACCTTAGACGAACGTCCGTCCAAAAAGCGACTCGGGTTCTCTGGACAGCACCCCGTGGGCGCCGAAGGCAGCGGTCGAGTGGGAGGTGGTCTACACTGGACGGTCGGTCGTCCAAGAGGGGCTGCTCATGTCTGTTGAGGCGACAGGGACTCGCGCTCGCCGTACGCGGAGCAATGGCGAGCGGAGCCGGCACGCCGTGTTGTCCGCAGCACCCGCGGAAGCGACCGTGCACGGCCTCCAAGGCCTCACCATCGGAATGCTGGCCGACAAGCTAGGCATGAGCAAGTCGTCACTGCACGCACTCTTCGGATCCAAAGAAGAGCTGGAACTGGCCATCATCGAACAGGCCCGTCTGCTTTACGACAAAGAGATTGTCCAGCCTGCCCTCCAGGAATCCGATCCTCTGAAAAAGCTCCTCGCTCTGTGCGAGAACTGGCTCTCCTTCGTCGAACGGGACATTTTCCCGGGCGGCTGCTTCTTCGCCGCCGCGAACTCGGAGTACGACACCCGCCCAGGAGCCGTCCGCGACCAGCTCGTACTCCTCTACAGTCGTTGGACCGAACTGGTCAACGCCGTCGTCGCGGAATCACAGGAAGCCGGCAGGCTGTCCGGCGAGCAGTCACCGCAGGAACTGACGTTCCAGGTCCTCGCTATCCTGCGTCAGGCGAACGACATGTACCTGCTGTATCAGAACGCGAGCCACATCGAGATGGGCCGCACCATCGTGAGACGCCTCCTGGGCATCGACGTGCATGCCGGGCGATGAAGGGATCATGAAAGTTCCCTTTTCCGCTCGTCCGCCGTTTTCCCGGTAGCGCCGAGGCTCTCCCCCAGGACCGATGGTGGCCCAGGATCCCCCGTCCCAGAAGGTGGGGAAGTGACGACGGGCCGACGTGTTCACCCATTGCCCCGTGCGATGAGGCGCTCCAGACGCTGTCGCAGTGGCTGCGCAGCCAGCGCGACAGTGCCCGGCTGAACCACACCCAGCTGGCCCGTCGCCAGGTCCTCGTCCGCGTCTGCCTGGGCCGCCAGCGCGGTGAGCACCCGCTCCCAGGACCCGTCGACAGCCCACCTCCGCAAGCGGTCGTAGACAGCACGCCAGTTGCCGCACTTCTCTGGCAGGTGCACCCGCTGCGTCCCGGTCTGGAACGTGAATGCGATCGCGTCGATCACCGCGCGATGGTCACGCCAGCGGCCACCACGCTTCGGTGCCCGGTCCGGGAGTAACGGCCCAATCCGCGCCCACTGCACGTCAGTCAACGGCACGCCCGACGAACGACCAGCTGATCCGAACGAAACTGCCTAGTATGCAGAGCATGACGAGGTATGTTGACGAGGATCTGCACGGTGCGGAGTTCCGCGAGTGCGATCTGACCGGGGCACGCCTGATCGGCGTCGTCATGCAGGATGCCGTGATCGACGGCCTCATCACCAACCTCGTGGTGAACGGTGTCGAGGTCACCGAGTACGTCGAGGCAGAGCTCGACCGGCGTCATCCGGTCCGGGTACTGATCCGCTCCGAGGACCCTGCCGATCTGCGTGAGGCATCGCGTCAGCTCCATGCCGGCTGGGCCGCCACGATCGAGCGAATCCGCCGTACGCCCGACATCGAGCGCCGCAGCGTGAACGACGAGTGGTCGGCGGTGCAGACGATGCGCCACCTTGTCTTCGTCCACGACTCGTGGTTCCGCCGCTGCTGCCTGGGCTCGACGGAACTGTTCACGCCGATGGGCATCGGGACGGCCGCCGAGCCCTACCGCGGAGCGCACGGGCTTGACCTCTCGCTCGATCCGACCCTCGACGAGATCGTCAGCGTGCGTGACGTACAGGCCGCCGAACTCGAGGCCTGGCTCGACGAGGTCACCGCTGTGCAGCTCGCAGCGCGAGCGCCGGTCCCCGACGACGATGTCTGGCCGCCGTACGCCCGGGGACGCTCGGTACGGCAGTGCCTCGGCACCGTGCTCAACGAGACCTTCGAACACCACGGCTTCTGCGTCCGCGACCTCGACCTGATCCAGGCGCAGGACGCCGAATAGGGCCGGCTACGGACCCAGCGTCCTGGCCCACCCCTGACGAACCGTCAGGCAGGGCCGAATCAAAGGTGGGTGCCTGCCCGGTAAGGGTCCCCCGGGGGTGGGTGGGCATGCGTGCGAAAGGGCCCGCAATCTGGAGGCGGACCTGCAGCGGGAGGTATTCGACCGCCTCGCCGCGGGACGAGGCACTCCACGACTGGGGTGGAGTCCATGAGGAGTTGCACCAGTTCGTGCTCATCGACCGATCAGCCGGGCGCATCACGCTGCTGGTCGCGGCCGACGACTGACCAGGCGGCACAACGACGGGCGGTGCGCCGACCGACCGATGGTGTCGGCAGCGAAAGCCGCCCCGTGAAGCGGGGGTTGATCGCTGCTGCGCGCGGTCGTGCCAAGCCTCGGGATGCATGTGTCATGCGGTGGCCCGGTCCCTGAGAGGGCTCCCTTCCAGGGACCGGGCGAGGCGAGTGCTGAGATTACCGAGTGTGCGTCAGCGGGAAGTGGCACGACGGAGGTGCGCGAGGTGATCACCCCGCCGACCTGGGCAAGGGCAGTCGCTGAGTTCATTTCGTAGTGCACGCACTGCAGGTCGGCGTTGATCACCCGGCCGGTGGTGTGGGCCTGCCAGACATCGCCGCTGGGGTGTTCCTCGTGCTTGCCGAGCACAGCGGTGAAGAGCAGCAGATCGCCGTCCACCTTTCCGGGTACGTGTGCGTGCATCAGTCGCAGGTTGTGCACGAAGGTGTCCGCGACCGCTGCCCGGACGTGGTCGTCCGCGCCCACGGTGTCCGGACCGGGCTCGCGGATCAGCTCGGCCACCTCGTTCTCGGTCTCCTCGGCCGACGGGGTCTTCGTGGCGGGGCCGGACGAAGCCAGTGCCGGCCTCGCGCAGGCTGTGGGCCTGCAGGCCGCAGATCGGCACGCCCACTGTCGTCCGTGGCCGGTCCCTGTACCGGGCCCGGATATCCCGGGGCCGCCCCCTCGACAGGGGCGGTCCCCGGAATACCGCCGTCAGCGGCCGATCTTGTCCAGCTCAGTGAGGTCGTCCTCGGAGAGCGAGAGTCGCGCGCCGGCGATGTTCTCGCGCAGGTGCGTCACTGACGAGGTGCCGGGAATGAGGAGGATGTTCGGTGATCTCCGCAGCAGCCAGGCAAGGGCTACCGACATCGGCGTCGCGTCGAGCCGGGTGGCCACGATGGAGAGTGCTGTGGACTGCAGGGGGGTGAAGCCGCCGAGCGGGAAGAAGGGCACGTAGGCGACGCCCTTGCCGGCGAGGTCGTCGATCAGCTCGTCGTCCTGGCGGTAGGCAAGGTTGTACATGTTCTGCACGCATACGATCGGGGCGATCGCTTGCGCCTCGGCGACCTGGTCCGCCGTCACGTTGCTGACTCCCAGGTGTCGGATCAGGCCCTGCCGCTGGAGTTCGACGAGAGTCTCGAACGCCTCGGCGAGCGAGCCGGGACGGGGGCCCAGAGCGTCGCCGACCCGGAGGTTGACCACGTCGAGGGCGTCGAGGCCGAGGTCCTCGAGGTTCTCGTGGACGAACCGGCGCAGGTCTTCCGGCCGCCGGGCGGGCGGCCAGCCGCCCTGCTCATCGCGGGTAGCGCCGACCTTGGTCACGACGTGCAGCGAGTCAGGATAGGGGCGCAGGGCCTCACGGATCAGCTGGTTGGTGACGCGTGGTCCATACGCTCCGGCGGTGTCGATGTGAGTGATGCCGAGGTCGACGGCCTCCCGCAGGACGGCGAGCGCGCCATCGTGGTCTGCGGGCGGACCCATGACCCCGGGGCCGGCGAGCTGCATGGCCCCGTAGCCGAAGCGGGTGACGGTCAGACCGCCCAAGGTCCAAGTGCCCCCGGGCAGAGGCGTGGAGATCGTGCTCATGCCTTGTCTTTCGTGTCGGGTCAGGCGTGGTGTCAATCGGTACCTTGCCTACTATTGGGATGTTGCACCCTGATCGGAAGAAGGCACCTTGGAGTGCGTAGGTCACCCGAAGGAGAGAGGAACGAATTGATGGCGACGATGACGGCTGCCCAGCAGAGGGCGCAAGCCAAAGTGGAGTACGACGCCTTCCTGGCGGCATGCCCCAGCCGCAAGCTGCTCGACCGGATATCCGACAAATGGGTCACGCTGGTTTTGGCTGCGCTGGGCAGTGACGCTCCGCATGAGCCCGGCGCAGACTGCGCCGGCGAGCCCCGGGTGATGCGCTATTCGGAGCTGCTGCGCCTTCTGGCCGGCGTCAGCCAGAAGATGCTCACTCAGACGCTGCGCGCCTTGGAGCGTGACGGCCTGGTGAGCCGGGCCGTCACGCCGACGGTGCCGGTCACGGTCTCATACGAGCTGACCGAACTTGGCCTGTCGTTGTACGAGACGATGCGCCAGGTCAAGGCCTGGGCCGAGGTGCACATGGACGAAGTGCTTGCCAACCGTGAGACCTACGACACGCACCTTGCCTGAGTGCCAGTCCTGCGGTCGAGGCAGTGGGGACGCGGCCGTCCGGCGGACGCCGGGTGTCACGCTCCCTCGGGGTGCCACGCCGCGTTTCACGGCGGTGTGACACCCGCAACGCTCAATCCCGGTGAGCGTCACACCCGTCCCGGCTGGTGGGCGCGCTCGCCGCAGGCCGCGCCGCCGGCTGTCCGGTGACTGTGAACCCGGACGGTTTGCCAACGAAGATGGACCGACGGCGAAACCGTGTGCCTGCCGGGCGGCTGTGTTGTCCCTCAGCGAGCGAACTTCTCGATGGCGGCCGGTGTGACGGGGGTGAAGAAGTTGACGAGGTTGCCGTCGGGGTCGCGGAACAGGAGCGAACGGTTGCCCCAGGGCATCGTGGTGGGTTCGTTCACGAAGTCCTCAACGAAGCCGGTCAGGTTCTTGTGCACGCTGTCCACGTCGTCGACAAGGAATTCGAGGATGACGCTGTGGTTGTCGGCCGGGCGGGCGGAGCCGGGCGCGAACAGGGGGACAGTGCGGGTGCTGCCGATCGCGAGGGTGGCCGAAGCGGTCCTGAGCTCCGCGAAGTCCTCGTTGGACCAGTCGGCAGATGCGCCGGTGGCGTACTCGTAAAAGCTGACGAGGCGGGCGACGTCGCCCGTGATGATGCGGATAGAGACAAAGTCCATGGTTTTCTCCTGGTCCGTCGGTGCTTCTGAACGCAAGCTACGACGAATACCGGGCGGAACCCGCCCGGTATATGCGGGAGACTTCATGGCATGCCTCGCCCCGTTGCCCGCGTGCTCGCCCTGCTGGAACTCCTGCAGTCGGGCGGCATCCGCACTGTGACCGAACTCGCCGATCGGCTCGACGTCGACGAACGCACCGTACGGCGATACGTCGGTCACCTCCTCGACCTCGATGTGCCCGTCGAGTCGGTGCGCGGCCGTTACGGCGGCTACCGCCTCGCCCCCGGTTTCCGCATGCCTCCGCTCATGCTGAGCGACGACGAAGCGCTCGCCGTGCTGCTCGGCCTGGTCGCGGGTCGGCGAGCCGGCTTGGCCACGGACACGGCGAGTGAGACGGCGGCGGCCAAGATCCGACGAGTGCTGCCCGAGCGGCTGAGCCGCAGACTCGACGCCGTGCTCGGTTCCCTTGCCTTCACTGATCGGCCCGGCGAGGCAGTCGCCCCGGAATCCACGGTCCTGCTCGCGATCGCCGACGCGGTCAACCATCACCGGCCGCTCTCGATCCGGTACACAGCCGCTGACGGCCGGCGCAGCGAACGTACACTTCACCCGCACGGGGTCGTCGCCCACTCGGGCCGGTGGTACGTCACGGCTGCGGATCTCACGGCCGGCGAGGACCGGACATTCCGGCTGGATCGCATCACCGGGGTGAGAACCCTGCCTGGCTCGTTCGAGCCACCCGCGGGACTCGACCCGGCGAAGCGCGTACTGACCGGGCTCGCCACAGCTCCCTACCGGCATGAGGTAACCCTGCGGATCCAGGGGACGGCCGAGCAGATCCACACCCGGCTTCCCGCCGGCATCGCGATCGTGGAGGAACTCCCCCCGAGCAGCGCGGATCCGCAGACCGCGCGCTGGTCCCGCGTCGGACTCCGGGTGGAACGGCTCGACTGGCTGCCGGCTGTCCTCGCCTCGCTGGACCGGCCCTTCATCGTCGAACGCCCGGATGAGCTCCGCGGCCTCGTCGAAGCTCTCGCCGAACGGCTCACGAACTCTGCCCGGCGAAGCCCACCTCACGAATGACGGATCGCTCAGCCCTCCCCCCTCCCCCTGCGGTACCGGTCAGCCCTGCGCCGCTCGGATACGAGACCTGGGCTATGTCGCGCCGTCGAAGCCACACCGCCAGATGGTGCGGGGGGGACCAGCTCCACCGACCGCTCAGCTGGTCAGAGCCTGTACGGCCGCCTGGTGGAGGTGGCGCGGGAAGTGAGGGCCTGGGCCGCTCGCGGGGCGGGTTCACCAGCAAAGCCCACCTGAGCGCCGATGGCCGCTGCCGTCCGTTGTCCCTGATCGTCACGCCGGGACAGCGGGCCTATTGCACCCAGTTCACGAAGGTGCCGGCCACGATGCGCGTTCCCAGGCGAAGCACTCCCAGGTGCCGCATACAGACCAGGAGTCCGTCCAGCCCCCCGCCAAAGGCGGCCCAACGGCCAACCCTCAACGCTCATCCGCGGGTACCTGCGACGCCGGGGTATCCAGCACACCATCCCGAAGAAGGCCGACAGCCAGGCCGCCCGCCTGCAGCAGCACTCACCATCCGGCTCAGAACATCATCGGCCGGACAAGCCCTGCCGTCGAAGGGGCTCCGGGAGACTCTGTCGATATCAAGTATCTTGACATCAAGGTAATGGATCGGCAGACTCGCAGTCTCTTGACGTCAAGAGATTCTTTCTGAAGGGGCCGTGTGATGCATGGAACGCCGCGGAGTCGATCGGCACGGGGGCGCGGCGGGGGGCTGCGGGCGCAGCTGCGCGATCCCCCAGGAGGCCGTGACGCACGGACCATGCTTGTCGCGCTGATGCTGGATCGGACCGGGACCGGCGTGTGGTCGGCAGTCTCAGTCTTGTACTTCACCTTCGTGGTCGGCCTGGACGCCGGGCACATCGGTTTGCTGCTGGGCGCTGCGGGAGCCGCCGGCATCGCCGGGTCTCCGGTCGGCGGCCGATTGGCAGGCCGCCATAGCCTGCGCACTCTGCTGATTGGAGCCCATCTGCTCCGGATGGCAGCGGTCGCTCTACTGCTGGTCTGCGACAGCTTCGCCACCCTGCTGCCCGTTGTCACTCTCCTCTCTATCGCGGATCGCGCCGCCAGAACATGGGAAATGCTCTTCGCTACTCGGGTGGCGGGCGAGCAGCGGGTGACGTATCGAGCCCTTTCGCGCGTGACGATGAACATTGGCTACGCGGTCGGGGCGGGGATCGCCGCCCTCGGTATCGCGGTCGGAACCCGGGATGCTTACGGCGCACTGGTGATGGGTGATGCGGTCTCTTTCCTCATCGCGGCGCTCATCGTCGGTCGCACTCGAGAAGTAAGCGGTGTGCCGGGCAAAACGGAGAGGCCACAGCGATCCGAGCCCGCAGTGGAAGGTCGAGCGTCTGCACCCACTCCCTGGCGCGACCTGGGCTATCTGCGCTTCGTACTGCTCGACACACCACTCAATCTGGACAGCACAATCCTCAGCGTCGGTCTCCCGCTGTGGCTGTTCAATCACACCACAGCACCGCACACGGTCGTCCCAACTTTTCTCATTATCAACACCGTGCTGGTGGTCGTCTTTCAGATGCCGGTATCGAGGAGGATCGACAGCCCGCGCCGTGCGGGCTGGGCAGTCGTCGCCTATGGCTCGACGTTGCTCGCCTGCTGCGTTCTCGTCGCACTCTCGCCGGCCGGCGGAGCGGTGTTCTCGACGGTCCTGATGCTTGCCGCGGCGGGCCTGGTCACCGGGGCGGAGTTGATGCGAGCGGTGAGCTCCTGGGAATTGGCAGTCTGTCTCGCACCGAACCAGGCGCAGCCCGCGTATCTGGGCGTGGCAGGTCTGTCCGCATCCGTTGCGCAGTCGGTTGGGCCGTTGTTGCTGGCCGACGCCGTGATGGTCGCGGGACCCGTGGGCTGGCTCGCGCTAGGGGCGGCAGTGATGGGTCTGTCTGAAGTGCAGCGCCGTTCCTCCCTGTCCCGACTGAATGCGATGACGTCGAGTCCAAAGCCCTCGAGTTCGCCCCACGCGGGCCACGGCTCGGGGGCCGACGGGGTCAGCGCGACCGATGCAGCGCATGCGTAGGGCGTGCGGAGGTCGAAGAGTGCGCCCGAAGGATCGCATGCATCACCCCTGCCTCCCCGGTTGGCACTTCGGGCCCGAGGCCGCCCACGTACGCCTGGTGCTCCGACCGGGAAGGTTCGCCGGGTTGGTGGGTCATTCCTGCTCGGAGGCAGCGGCGAGGTGACGGCGACAGAGGTCGGCAGCCGTGAGGTGGGACCTGTGCAGGGCATCGCTGTACAGCCGCATCTCCCGCGCCGCTCGGTCCAGGTGCTGCCAGAAACGGAGGGGTAGGTCGAGGTCGTCACCGAGATCGACCAGGCAGTCGAAGGCGAGTCCCAACTCGTTGTGCTCCAAGAGCTCCAGCGTCGCTGAGAGATCGATGTCCGGCAGGCGTGTGAGGTGGGCTCGGGCGGCGTCGAGGTCGTCACGGGTCCGATTCCAGCTGGCCTGCAGAGCCCTGCGATCATCGGTCATGGCGCCAGTGTCGCCGGTGCTCTGGTCGAGGTCACGCGACTTTCGTTGGTCGTCCGCCCCAGCGCAGCCCTTCTCGCTGCGGATGCGAGCAGCCACAACTCGACCCGGTTCTTCTTCGCCCAGCGCCGGATCTTGTCGCCCTTGTGGGCGGAGAGATTGTCCAGGATGACATAGATCGGGGCACCGTCCGGGCGGGCCGCTCGGATCGACCTGAGTGCGGCCAGGGTGTTGCCGGCTCCCTTCTTGGGGCGGTTGACGCCCCACAGGGTGTCGTCACCGATGTCCACCTGCTGACCTCCCTCGCCCCCGCCGGCGGGCAGCATCCCGCTGCCGCCATCGACCTGCCGCCAGGCCGCGACGTCGACGCCTGCCACCGATCGCAGGACAGTCGGGGCCGACACAGATCGTGACGCCCTGCTCGCGCCGACCGGGCTGAGGCGGACGTCGATGACGAACTGTCCGAAACCCTGCTCACGGAGAACAGGCAGGGCGGCAGCAATGCCGTACAGCACGCCTTACGACGGAGCGTCCGTCTGCCGGCATGTCGGGGTCGAGAAGGCGGCGAACGCAGTGTCCAGCAGTTTGCCGAGGTCATCTTCGCCGCCGCTCGCACTCCATTGCCCGAGGACGATCCACAAGCATTCGAGCGCCGCGGCTACGCGAACGTTGGCGATGACCGATGAGCCGACGGTCGAGCCGGCTGTCTTCTGCAGTCGGGCGACGATCTCTGGCCGCCATTCAGCCTGCTTCTCGCGGAGGCGTGCGCACAGGGCCGGGGTCTGCTCGATGAGGCCGAGGATCGTCGCGAGTTCCTGGACGTCGCGTACGAGGAACGTCACGGCTGACGGCTTCGCACGCGGCGCGGGAAACGAGTTCTTCATGTCCCTGGACATGCGATTCGCGGCGATCGGCAAGTCGGGGCAGGCGCAGCCGGAGTCCCTGATGGGGATCCTCCCCGGAGGCGGCGGCACGGTGAACATGACGCGCCTGGCAGGGAGGGCCCGCGCACTGGAGCTCATCCTCGGCGCCGAACTCGTGGGCGCGGAGCTCGCCGAACGGTACGGTCTGATCAACCGTGCCCTGCCCGCTGCAGAAATCGATTCCTTCGTCGACACCCTCGCCCGACGGATCGCCGGCCTGCGGCCAGAGGTGATCCCCATCACCAAGGCTGCGGTCGACGCGGTCGCGCAGCCGATCTCTCGTGCGGCGTACGCCGTTGAGAACAAGGGCCTGTTCGCGGCGTTCGGCGATGAGGTCACCGAGCTCGCCCACAAGCTGCTCGCCGCTGGTATCCAGACCCGCGAGGGCGAACGGGACCACGAGCGCATCGCCAACAGCATCTGAGCGCCGCCGGCGCGGTCCGGCTGGCGACGCTGACTGACGACGGACCCTCCGGCGCGTTCTCCTCCTGGGACGGAAAACCGGTCCCCTGGTGGCCGCCCAGCAGCGTCTGCCTGCCGCCGCCGTCACCGCCGCTGTTGCTTCGGGTGACCTGCGGGCGATCCGTGGCGCCGACGGCACCACGCCGTGGTCGCGCCGACCGACACCGCAGGTCTGCCGGAGCAGGTCGTGGGCGAGGTCGAGGGAGCCGTGCGGCACCTGCCGGCGGGCCGGGACGACTGGTCGCTGGACGACGCCGGATGGAGGGACCCGGGGCCGGGAGGCGACACGGACGACCTGGAGCTGCCGCAGGCGTGACGCGCAGCCGCCCTTGCCCCGCGTCCACCCATGTCCCGGACACGGCGGGTTCAAGCAGTCCGGCAGTTCCTCGCGCGTCGGGCGGCAGGAACACAGCCGGCACCAGCCCGCGGGCTTCGACGGCCGACGGCCTGCGGGTGCTGGGCTTGCCCGCCGCGTTCGTCACCGTGCACGCAGGCGCACTCCCCGTCGACCTCGTACTCCCCCGCGCGTGATTCACCGCCCGACAGGCCCGACTACTCGCCGAAGCCGTCGGCAACGGCCTGCGCTCCGCCTCCGGCACACACCGCCCCGGCCCGCCCGGACCTCGGCCCGTGTCGCCGGCTCCCTGCCCGGCCATCCAGTACCCGGCTACAGCGGAGCAATCCGCTCCCACGGCGGCCGGTGCGGAAGCGGAGGTGCTGCTCCGCTCAGCTAGGCTGGGGTCAGTCGAGGGAGGTCGGACGTGGGCGAGCCGGAAGAGCCCGGACAGTCGGTGCGGCCCCGGCGCAAGGACGCCGCGCGCAACCGGGAGGCGCTGATTGCCGCCGGGCGGGAGTTGTTCGATGCGGGCGGCCTCAGCCCTACCCTTGACAATGTCGCGCTGCGGGCCGGAGTCGGTGTGGGCACCGCCTACCGGCACTTCGCCAACAAGTACGAACTGGCTGACGCCGTTCTTGCCGAGTCGTTCGATGCCATGTTGGCGGAGGCCGAGCGGGCGGCGGCGCACAAGGACGGCCTGGCCGGGCTGGCGGCGTTCTTCGAGGCGGTCCTGCGGCCGCAGGCAGCCAAGCGCGCGCTCCTGGACTTCCTGCGCAGTGCCCCCGAGAGCCCACTGCTGCCGGATGTCCGTACCCGGGTCGAGGCGTGCATCGAGCAGTTGCTGAAGCGTGGACAGGCCCAGGGCACGATCCGTGCCGAGGTCACGTCGACGGACATCGGCGTGCTGATGTCCCTGCTGACAACACTCATCGATACCTACGGCAGGGTGTCCCCCGACCTCTGGCGCCGGTTCGTCCCCCTCCTGCTCGACGGCCTGCGTTCCGACGCTCCCACTCCGCTGCCCGTCCCGCCCCTGGGTCGCGGGGAGTTCCTCGCCCTGGTCGAGGGCGAAGGGGACTGACACCGCGGGAGCGCACTGCCGGCGGGGGTGCAGGCCGTGCAGGGGGCCGCTCACTGGAAGGCCGGTGCCGCGGGCTGGGGCCCGGACGGCTCGGCGGCTACGGCCAAAGACGTCTTCGGCCTGATCAGCGCGGTGCAGAGTGCAGCGGTGAGCGCGAAGGTAGCGGCGCCCCACCAGAAGCCCGTCGCGTACCCGTGGACGGCAGCGCGGGCGAGCAGCGACGGGCCGGCCGGACCGTGGGAGCGCAGATAGCCGCTGGTCGCCGACGCGACAAACGTGCTGATGACAGCTACTCCGAGCGCCGTGCCGATCTGCTGGCCGACATTGTTCATGCTGCCGGCGGTCCCTGCGTCGCGCGGGTCGTCCGGGACGCTGCCGATGGTCACGGCGATGACGAAGTAGACGCCGATACCGACGCCGACCAGCACGAGTCCGGGGAGAACGCGGGACGCGTATGCGGCCTGGACGTCCACCCTGGTGAGCAGTGCGGCCCCGAACGCCGACAGGACCAGTCCTGCGGCGACGATGGTCCGGGCGGTGAGGCGCGGGAGCAGGGCACTTTGGGCGATGGTGGCGCCGACCGCGATCCCGACGGGCAGGGGAAGGAAGGCGAGGCCGGTTCTGATGGGGGTGTAGCCGAGGATTCCCTGGAAGTAGTAGGTCAGGAAGAGGAACAGCGCGAACAGCGCGGCGCTGCCCAGCAGCAGGCTCAGATAGGCCGCGCCGCGGTTCCGGTCGAGCACCACCCGCAGGGGGACGAGCGGATTGACCGCGCGGCGTTCGACGGTGACGAACCCGGCGAGGAGAATCGCGCCGCCGACGAGGGAGCCGATCGTGAGTGCGGAGCCCCAGCCGTCCTTCTCGGCCTGGGCGCTGCCGAACACGAGCAGGAACAGACCACCCGACGCCAGCAGCACACCGGGAAGATCCAGGCGCGGCCGGTCCGGGTCGGCGGAGTTCGTCATCAAGGTGAGCGCGCCGACAAGGGCGACAGCGGCGAAGGCGATGTTGACGAACATCGTCCACCGCCAGTCCAGGTAACTGGTGAGCAGCCCTCCCAGCAGCAGGCCGAGGGCACCGGAGCCGCCGCCGACGGCGCCGAACACAGCAAACGCCTTGTTGCGTTCGGCGTGGTCGGTGAAGGTGACGGTGATCAGGGAGACCGCGGTGGGCGCCAGTGCGGCGGCGAACACTCCCTGCAGAGTACGCGCGATCAGTAGTACGGCCGTGTCAGGGGCGGCGCCGGCGAGTGCGGAGAACACACCGAAGCCCACGAGGCCCACGATGAAGACCCGTTTGCGTCCTACCAGGTCGGCCAGCCGTCCTCCGAGCGGAAGCAGGCTGCCGAAGGCGAGGACGTAGGCGGTCACCACCCACTGCCGGGTCGCGTCGGAGAAGTGCAGCCCCGCCTGGGCCGAGGGGAGCGCCACGTTGATGACGGTGGCGTCGATCAGGATCATCACCTGGGAGATCAGGACCACCAGCAGGATCAGCCATCGGTGTGCGTAGTGCGGATCGGCGGTCGCTGACGAAGTTCCCGCCGGTTCTTCGGATCGGTTCATGCCTGCAGCTTAGAGATGCGTGCGCTCGCACACAAGTGCACACGCATGTTTGTTACCATGGTCGCCATGAGACCGCCCTCCACCAGGCACGCGATCATCTCCCAGTCACAGGAGGACGCCTGGTTCGCTCTCCTCTACACGCACGCGGCGCTGACCGCGCGGATCGAGGCCGTGCTGATGGAGCGGCACAAGATCTCGTTCAGCGCCTTCGAGATCCTGTGCCGTCTGCAGGATCTGGAACCACAGCCCGTGCGGGCGCTGGCCGGCGAACTCGTCAGCGTGAGCCCCACCCGTGCGTCCCGGCTGGTGCAGGAACTGATCGACAGAGGCCACCTGCGCCGCAGCGCCGACCAGGACGACGGCCGTATCTCCCTGATCGGCTTCACCGACGAGGGCCGCAGATACGCCGATACGGTGGCCGAGACCTTCGAAGAGGCCGTGCAGCAGCACTTCGTGGCGCCGCTCGGCGAGCAGGACATCGCCGCCCTCATCCGCATCTGGCGGAAACTCGAGGCCACCGAGGGCTGAACCGGCGCGGATCGCCGACCCTGCCCGGCCTGGCGGCACCGTCAACGAGGGCGCCGAGGGCAAGAACGCCGAGACGTGGCCGACGCTTTCGGCCATGGCCCAGGACGGCACCGGCGCCTCGGGCGCCGCCGCCCTGACTCCACAGGGGGACATCCGCCCGACGATCCACGACCCGGCCGCCGCCCCTGCCCACCGCGTGACGGCGTCACAGCGGCTCTGGCGGACGGTTCATCGCGGCATGCCCTTGGCGAAGCCGAAGCAAGTCAGAAGACGCGGAAGCGGTTTCATCCGGCCCGGCCGGGGCGCGAGGGCTCTGGGCCATCCCCGCGGACACCTATGTGGAGATGCATCTCCGATTCGGAGTACAGTGAAACGGAGATGCATCTCCGATTGTCCTTCCGTCGACCGCGACGCCTGCCCGGCGTCGTCCCCGTACCGCGCAAAGGAACGACTCGATGGCTACCTCAACACCCCCCGTCTGGCTCATCACCGGAGCCTCCCGAGGCCTGGGACTCCACTGGGCCAGGGCCGCCCTCTCCCGCGGTGACCGCGTCGCGGCCACCGCACGGAACTCCTCGTCACTGGAGCCGCTGCTCAGCGAGTTCGGCGAGCAGGTGCTGCCGCTGGCGTTCGACGTGGCGGACTCCGCTGCCGCCCGGCAGGCCGTGGAGGAAACCGAACACCGCTTCGGCGGCATCGACATCCTGGTGAACAACGCCGGCCACGCGCTGCAGGGAGCCGTCGAAGAGGTCTCCGAGGAGCAGGCACGGGCACAGTTCGACGTGAACTTCTTCGGCGCCCTGTGGACCACTCGGGCCGTGCTCCCGGGCATGCGAGCCCGCGGACACGGCAGGATCATCCAAGTCTCCTCCTACGGCGGTCTCGTCGCATACCCGACGATGGGCCTCTACCACTCCTCCAAGTGGGCGCTGGAGAGCATGAGTCAGGCCCTGGCTGCCGAGGTCGCCCACCAGGGGATCCTGGTCACCCTCGTCGAGCCCCTCACCTTCGCTACCGGCCTCGGCGCCACCGCTCCGGCAGTCGAACCGATGCCGGAGTACGAGCCCGTCCGCGAAGCGCTCATGGCCGGGATGAAGGACGCGCCGTTCGTCACCGGAGACGCAGCGACGACGGCGGACGCGCTGCTCGCGATCGTCGACGCCCCCAACCCGCCGCTGCGCGTGCTCTTCGGCACGGGCGGCATCGAGCCGCTGCAGGAGGAGTACGACCGCAGGATCGCGGAGTTCCGGGCATGGGACCACATCGCCAAGCTCGCGCAGGGCGTGCCGGCGTGACCCAGCAGCCTGCCTGATCGGGTGGCCGATCCGCCCACCGCTCCAGTGAGGTGGGCGGGCCGGCCGCGGCAAGCAGTCCCGCCGCCGGAGTTCGCGGGATATCGACGACCTGGACAAGAACATGGGAGGCAGTACCGGGGCCGACGGCTCGATCAGCTTGGCGAGGGCGGGCGAGACCCGTGTCAGATGAGGGTCGTCAGCGCTGCCAGTTCGTCACCCGACTTCGCGGCGGCTCCGACGATGCCGCTGTCAGCGGCCTGAGTCAGCAGCCGGAGTCAGCAGCCGGATGCGCTCCCCGCGACCGGAACTGTTGGCGGCTTCGAGCTGGATGACGGCGGCGTTGAAGGCCCCGTATCCGTCTCCCTTGCCCGCAGGCGCACGAAACAACTCCAGGGCACGAAGCCGGTTCTCCCCCACCCCGCCGGCGCGTGCACGACGCGACCCGCCCCATGTACAGGTGGCCCCTCGGCACGGTCCGCTCCAGCACGCGCACAACCGTTGAAGGTGGGGCGAGGGCACAGCGGAGCTCTGCCGGTCTGTTCCACCCACCGCCAACGCGACTCTCGTCGACGCCGGTCAGCCGGCGCTGCCGTCTCTTGACGATCTACGGCTCGGCGAGCTCCCCAGCGCGCTACGCCACCTGCAAGAGGCCGGAGCCCGGCGCGGGCTCCGGCCTCCTGTTCACGTCACTTCAGGCCGAAGGCCCGGATGACGGTCTGGGTCACCGCGTTGCCCGACCGCTGAGTCGCGGTCACCCGGATCGACACGAAGTCGGCACCGGACGGGGCACGCAGGGACGCCTGCCACGTCCCCTTCTTCTCCTTGAGGTCCTGGCGCTGCCATGTGGCGCCGTCATCGTAGGAGACCTCCAGTGCGGCCCCCGAAACGGCGTCCTTCCCGGGAGCGACGCCCGGCAGGGTGGGGGTGACGGCGAGGTCCGCCGTACGTTGCGCACGGCCGGAGGCGTCGAGGTCCGCCGCGTAGTCCAGCTGGGCCAGCGGGACGGTTCCGGGGTTCGCGGCGCCTGAGGTGAATCTCCATTCGGTGTGGGTGGCGGTGGAGTAGGGGCTCAGTCCGGTGTCCCCGGTGGTGTCGGTGACGAGCCGGTACGGGAGCGTTTCGGGTGCGAGGTCGTAGGCGTACACGTAGGAGCTGTCGGTCCGGAGCAGCTGCCGTTCGCCCTGGTAGAGCTCGATGCTCTGGGACATGGCGGTTCCGTACTCGGCGCTGCCGCTGTGCGCCGTACCCGAGTCGCCGAAGCCGCCGACGTAGAACGAGAGCGATGTCTCGTCGCGGACGGGGAGGTCCTTGTCCAGGAGGCGTGGGCGGACGACGGGGCCGAGCCAGCGCTCGTCCTGCTTGCTGCCGGGCCGGTACGCCGTCGGCAGGTTGCCGGATCCCATCCAGCCGGGGAGGTAGGCGAACTGCTGCCAGCGGATGCCGTCTCCCGCGGAGAGCCAGTCGGTGCGCTCGCCGGGGGCGACGGGGTCACCGGCGACCTGGCTGGCGGCGCCCCACAGATAGGGCGGGTAGTCCACCCGCGTCTCGGTGGCACGCTTTCCGGGCGGCTGGGCGAAGTCGATGTCGACGCGCGCGAGGGTGCCCGGGTCCGCGACGATCGAGGGGTCCTCGGGAACGCTCCCGGAGTGGTAGTCGACCAGGTCGTACAGGTACTCCGGTGCGGGATGTGCCTCCATCGCCAGCCGCAGTCGCTGCTTGCGGGAGGTCGTGATGTCCCGGATGAGGGTCTCGCCCTCGTCCTGGGTCACCGATGCCACCGGGAGCGGCCCGGTCGTGACGTTGTCGGGGTCGCCGTACCAGTCGTTCTTCCTGCCCAGGCCGTCGTTGACCACCAGGAGCATCGCCGCGCCGGCCTCGTGCGCCGCCGCCGCCTGCTCGGTGGGAGGCACCTCGCTGCTGCTGCGTACGACGACGGCACGGCCCCGGGCCGAAAGGCCCGCGTACTCGGCGGCGGAGCCGGTCCCGGCGTAGAGGGTGTCGAAGCGGGTGTTCCCCTCGGGGAGCGGCTGGGATCCGCGCTGCACAAGGGCGTCGTCGATGGTGCTGTCGTCGTACTCGATGGTCAGCGGTGTCTGCTGGGCCCGGAGCTTGGTGGTGAAGACGAAACTGCCCTTCTTCACCGGGTCGCCCGCGGTGGGAAGTGCCCACAGGCTGTCGTAGCGGGTGTCGGGGAGGACCGACTCCACCAGGCCGCCGTCACCGGCGGTGGGCTTGTCCGAGGTGAAGGAGCGGTAGATCTCGAGCCTGCTGCTGACGATGGCGCTGGGCTTGGGCGTGATCGCCCGGACCTGGCGTGCCCGTGAGGCGTCGAGGAGCACCTCTCGGTCGGTCGAGAGGTCGACCTCGGGTGCGGCGAGCAGCGCGAATCCGAGGGAGTTGGGGCCGTGAGTGCCTTCCACCTCGGCGAAGGTCAGGACCGTGTAGGGGCCGGGTGCCAGACGCTGGGTGAGCGTGCCGCTTTCGGGCACCTCGGCGAAGGACGAGCCCTTGGTGCTGCGGATCTCGATGAAGCCACCGATGGGATTGCCGGAGCGGTCCTTCGTGCGCACGGTGAGGTTGTAGCGCTCGGGTTCGACGCTCATCCCCACCGCTGTGTGCGCGAGCACGGCGCCGCTCGCGTCACGGGCGAGGACCTGGCCGGAGTACTGGCCTGCGGCCCGGCCCCTCGGGTCCGCGACCAGGGCGATCTGTGAGGTCCCGTGTGCCGGCACCTCGACGTGGTTCGCGGCGAGGGAGAAGACCCCGGCCGCCGAGTCGCCCGGATCGACGGACAGATCCAGCGTGACGGGGTGGTCTCCCGGGTTGGTGTAGACGATCGGCCGGTCGACCGGCGGGGTTCCGGAGCGCGACCACGGGACGAGCCCGACGTCCACCGATCCGGTCGCGACGACGGCCGGGTCGTAGGCGGCTGCCACGTCCACCCGGCCGGTGCCCGCGCGGTACGGGCTGTAGGCGGGGGTCCGCGCGCTGGTGCTCATCAGCGCGTCCTTGATCTCCTGCCCCGTCCAGTCGGGGTGCTTCTGGGCCAGCAGGACGGCCGCGCCGGCCACGTGCGGGGCGGCCATCGAAGTGCCGCTCATGGTCTGGTAGTAGCCCTCGCCCGAATCCGCGTACTGGGAGCGGGCCGCCAGGACGTTGATGCCGGGAGCGGTCATGTCCGGCTTGAGGCCGTCGTCGAGTCCGCGCGGCCCGGAACTGGACCGCGGGTCGAGTTGGTCGGAGGTGTCGACCACCCCCACGGTCAGGGCGGCGTCGGCCGTCCCCGGTGCCGACAGGCTGTACGGGGAGGGTCCCGCGTTACCGGCCGCGACGACGAAGAGTGCGCCGGTCTCGGCGCTGAGGCTGTTCAGGCTCTGGCTCATCGGGTCGGACTGGTCGGTGAGGTTCCGGTTGCCGAGGCTCATGTTGATGACCTTGGCGTGCTCGGTCCGCGCCGCCCACTCCATGCCCGCGATGATCCAGGACTCCTGACCTGAGCCGCCGTTGTCGAGCACCTTGCCCACCAGCAGGTCGGCGGACGGGGCGACACCCCGCTCCGTGCCGCCCGAGGCGGCGCCGGTGCCGGCGACGGTCGAGGCCGTGTGCGTGCCGTGGCCCTGCCGGTCGGTGACGTCCTCACCGGGGACAAAACTCTCGGTGGCGACCAAGCGGTCCACGAGATCGGGGTGTTCTGTGTCGGCGCCCGTGTCCAGCACGGCCACCCGGACGCCGGTGCCGGTGGTTCCCCCGGCCCAGGCCGTCGGGGCACCGATGTGCGCCGTGGTGTCGGCCAGGAATGCCTCCGCCTTGCCGTCGAGCCAGACCTTGCCCACGCCGAAGCCGAAGGACGACCCGGCTGCCGCGTCCTGGCGTGAGGCGGTCTTCGCGCTGCCGCCGGTCAGTGCCGACCAGAATTCCGCCGCCGTCGACCGGCCCGCGAGGACCGCCTCACCGTTGACGGAAGGCAAGTTCGCCGTCGTCTTGAGCCCGGGCAGGCGGGCGACGGACTGCTTGGCGGCCGCCGACTTCAGGTGGCTGACGATCAGGGGGAGTTCACGGGTGTGCGCGTCGTCGTATCCCTGGGCCACCAACTGCGTGACGTTGAAGAGCCGCTTGTCGAGGCGGCCCGAGGCGACGTAGGGCATGACGTCGTCGGGATAGACGTAGGTGTCGGCGCCGTCGGCGACCACCCGGACCGATCCTGCAGCCCCGGGCCTGCGCTCCACACTCACCGAGGCGGGCGCACCGGCCGGCCCGGCGGTCACGGTCACCTTGTCACCGGTGATCAGCGTCACCTTCGTGGGTGGTTCCGCAGCCCCACCGTCGCGTACCGCTCCGGCCGGAGAGCCGGTAGGCACCCCGAGTGCGGGTGCGGGGGTCATCAAAGCGGCCACGAGGGCGCTTGTTGCGCCCACGACCGCTATTCCAGTTCTTCGTGCAACGGGTGGCCGCACGGCACCTCCAAGACGTTGACGCTCGGACGGATTTGATCACCTCGGCGAAGGAACGTAAAGATCTTGTAAGTTTGTTAACCGGCCTGCCATAATTGCGCGTTGAAGACCTTCGAGTGTGATCTCGGCGCAACGACGCCGTAGCCTGGGCGACGCCGGGACCTGGGCATTCGCACACTTTCGGTGGCTCTCGCGCGCTCGCGGAGGCACATCAACGGCTCTGGACGCTTCGGACAGGGAGTCCCGCGCCGAGACGCCCCGGCAGCTGGAGGGCACGCTGCCCGTGTTGGCCGGAATCCGTGGGAGGGGTGGCCAAGCGGGTGGACAGTGCCCTGCGGCGGGCAGTTGTCGTGGCGCTCGGTGAGCTCGGGCGAAGCGGTGACTCCGCAGACCGCGCGGACGCCGGTCACGGCCTGGCGGGCTTCGCCGAGATGGAGGAGGCCGTGGGGCCGCTGCTGGAGCTGGTGCCCGACCGCGAAAACACCTTCGTCACCCGGGTCACCGCGCAAGCCTTGCTTCGACGCGTCGACAAGGCCGGGTTGCGGGCAATCGCCTCCGCGCCGGCAGTCGCCGACCCCGGTCACGGCGATTGGATCCACACCGCGGTCCTCGATGTCTTCGCCATCTACGCCGGCGAACGCGACGACGCGCTGCGGCTCTGCGAGGAACTGGCGCAGAATCCTGACGGCCGGGTCGCTCTGGGGGCTCGCGAGCTGCACGAAAGCCTGGCCGAGATCGATCCCGTTCTCCACCCCGCGTAACGCCGGTCAGCTGCCTCAACTGCCTGATACGGCCGACGCATTCGCTTCGCGTTCTCCTGAACGCGACGCGGCGCCCGGCGAGGACCGACACGCCGCCTCACAGGTCAGGCACGGTTCTGGCACCCACCGCCCGAAGAGCGGATGCGACACGACGAACCGGCCCCGACGCACCCTCGGAGGGAGGTGTGTCGGGGCCGGTTCCGGTTCGGGTCGCCGTCCCCTACGGGCGGGTATCGGCGTCAGCTATGGAGTCAGCGGTGGCACTGCTGGTGGGCGGGGCGCCAGACGCGGGTCCACTGACCGGGGTGCCAGCGGTGGTGCCGGTCCCGGTACGCCGGGTGCCACTGCCGTGCCCAGTGACCCGCCGCCTTCACGCAGTGGTGCGACGCCACCGGCGGCCGGTGCCGGTGGTCCTGCGGAGCGGCCGACGCCGTGCCGACCGTGCCGGCGATCGCGCTCGCGGCCAGGGCCACCGTCGCCGCGCCCAGGGCCGCGACCCTCTTCAACCCGTTGATCATGTTCAGACCTTTCCGTACGGACCGGAGCTGACGCCCCGTCATCGCCCTGGCCGTTCGGCCGGGCGTGCACTGATCCTCACCTCCCGGCACCGCTGAATCACCTCAGAACGCCGCTTCTCATGAAATACCATGCAATTTCTCATCTGGCTTAAATAGTCATATCTGCGCTTCAGTGGCGCAGCCCCTGACGTGGCGTCGCCGTGCCCAGAAGGCAGTGGGGTTGCGTGCTCACACAGTCCGACCAGAACGCGATGCCGGCCGTTACGGCACAGCCGTCCTCACCCGTCGGCAAGTTCGGCGAGCATGGGAAGAAGCCACCCCGCCGGCGCGTCGTCGGCGCGTTCCAGTTCGCCTGCCAGCGCGGTCAGCACGGCGTCCAGGGCCCGGCGCAGTTCCTGGTCGTCCAGCGACCGGATGAGCGTGTCGTGGAGCGGGGCGGTGACGTCCCCGGGGAGCAGGTGGGCTGCCTTGGCGTAGCCGGAGGGGTGGCCGAGGCGGCGGCAGGCGAGTGCGATGACCTGGTCGCGGACGGCGCTGATCCAGTACTCGGCCTGCCAGTACCGTTCGCGTTCGATGGAGGTGCGTGCGTGGAGCGCGTGGTGCCAGGCCAGGCCGACCAGATGGCTGCGGCCGGGAGGTTCGCCCTGCGGGCGGGGGACGGTGGAACCGAAGACGGTGCGCCAGGCCGGCCCCAGCGGCCCGAACTCATCGGCCGGGGTGAACGCGAGATCGACCTCGAGCCAGCCGGGCAGCAGGAACACCCGGTAGAGCGTGGAGCCCGAGGGCAGGTCCCAGTGGTGCCGGGCGGAGAAGTCCTCGTACAGCGTCGACGTCCACCGCTCCAGCACCGGACCGCGTTCGCCGTCAACGGCGAACGCCAGGTCGAGGTCGGACCAGCGATCGGCGGCGCCGAGGGCCTCGGACCCGGTGACCGCGGCGCCCACGACCTCGGGATCCGCGACCGCGAGAGCCAGCAGACGCTCCCGGACCCGCTCTCGTTCCTCGGCCTCGAACACGCCCCGAACCCTACTCGGCACCCGTGAGCGTGAGCCGGCGGAACGGCTGCGGCGCTACGCGGAGGGTGCGGTCGGAGGCCGGTCTCATACCCCGCGCATCGGTCCCACCCCGGGCCGCAGGTAGACCGCCCACGTCACGGTGAAGCACATCGCGTACACAGCCAGGAAGGCCCCGTACGCCGCGTCGCCGCTCCCGCCGGCCAGGAACGACTGCCGGAAGGCGAGGTTCACCAGCACCCCGCCGAAGGCCCCGATCGCGCCGGCCAGCCCGATCAGCGCCGACGCCCGTTGCCGCGAGTCCCGCTCCGCGGTCCCCGCGTCCGCTCCGGCCGCGACGGCGATCCGCGCCTTGGCCTGGAAAATCGCCGGGATCATCTTGTAGGTCGACCCGTTGCCGATCCCGCTGAGCACGAACAGTGCCACGAAGCCGGCCAGGAACATCGGCAGCGAGTCGTGCCGCGACGCCACGAGCACCAGGCTCGCGCCCCCCGCCATCGCGGCGAAGGTCCACAGCGTCACCTTGGCGCCACCCCAGCGGTCCGCCAGCCTCCCGCCGAACGGCCGCACCAGCGACCCCAGCAGGGGACCGAGGAAGGTCAGGTACGCGGCCTTCGCGGGGGTGTCGAACTGCTGGTGGAACTGCACCTGCAGCACCTGCCCGAAGGCGAAGCCGAAGCCGATGAACGAGCCGAAGGTGCCGATGTAGAGCAGCGCCATGACCCAGCTGTGAGGCTCTTTGGCAACCTCGCGCAGAGCCCGCCTGTCGTTCCTCATCGACGTCAGGTTGTCCATCTTCAGCGCCGCGCCCACCGCGGCGAGCACGATCAGCGGCAGGTAGACCAGCGGTACCAGCCGCGGCCAGGTCGCGCCCGCCGTTGCCAGCACCAGCAGGCCGATCAACTGCACGACCGGGACGCCGAGGTTGCCGCCGCCCGCGTTGACGCCGAGCGCCCAGCCCTTGAGCCGCTGCGGGTAGAAGGCGTTGATGTTCGCCATCGAGGAGGCGAAGTTGCCGCCGCCGACGCCGGCGAGACAGGCCACGGCCAGCAGCGTCCCGTAGGAGACCCCGGGCCGCAGCACGATCCCGGCCAGCACCGTCGGGACCAGCAGCAGCAGCGCGCTGAACACGGTCCAGTTGCGGCCGCCGAACTTCGCCACCGCGAAGGTGTAGGGCAGGCGGAGCACGGCGCCGAGCGCCGTCGGCAGTGCGGTGAGCGTGAACTTGCCTGCCGCGTCGATGTGGTATTCCGGGCCGAGGAACAGCACGAGCACCGACCACAGGCTCCACACCGAGAAGCCGATGTGCTCGGACAGGACCGAGAAGACCAGGTTCCGGCGGGCGATCCGCGCGCCGGCCTCCTCCCAGAACGCCTCGTCCTCCGGACGCCAGTCGGCGATGCCACGGCGCCGGGCCGTCCCGACCGCCGCGCTTGTCTCCGCGACCGTGTCCCGGGACGCCTCCCCGGCTGTCTCGCCGGTCGCGCCTTCTGTTCCGACGGCAGTGCTCATCAGCTGTCACCCGCTCGTTGGTGGGTTGGGGGAACTTCGCTTTCGACGACGCTAGGAGGGGCAGGTTTCGCGGGTCGCCTCGCCGCCGCTCGGCCGTGCTACGGCTCGCGCACGCCCGCGCCGGCCGGCCGTGAGGTCGCGGATGCGGCGGCGCGTACCGGCCAGACCCGCAGCACCGCAGGGGTGCCGTCCGGGGCGTGGTCCTCGTCGAGGCAGCGGCCGTCGCGCAGGTCGAAGACCTGCTTGTACATCGGGGAGGCCAGCGTCGGCGCGTCTCCTCGGCTGCCGAGGATGCCCCGGGAGAGCACGTGGGCGCCGCTGAACGGGTCCCGGTTGTCGACGGCGTACAGCTCGCCCGCCCGGTCGCGGAAGAGCGCGACCTGCTCTCCGCCCGTGGTGAGCACGGCCACACCGCGCCCCGGGATCAAGTCCTCGTACGCGCACGCAGGCGTCCACGCCGTGCCGTCGAAGATCTCCACAACCTCGCTCATGCGGGACGCACCTCCAGTCGGGGGCCGGCGACCAGCGCCGGGGCGAGGATCCGCCCGTTCTCGCCGGGGCGGGCGGGGCGGATCTGGCCGCGTTCGGTCATGAAGGTCACCGCGGGGTCGGGCGTGCCGGGGGCGTTGACGAAGGAGGCGAAGCGGCGCAGGCGTTCCGGGTCGTCCAGCACGGCGGCCCACTCGTCCTGGTAGCCGCCGATGTGCCGGGCCATCAGCGCGTCCAGTTCGGCGCAGATGCCCAGCGAGTCGTCCATCACGACCGCCCGCACGTGCTCCAGGCCGCCCTCGACGCGGTCCAGCCAGACGGAGGTCCGCTCCAGCCGGTCGGCGGTGCGGATGTAGAACATCAGGAACCGGTCGATGCTCCGGATCAGCGTCTCCCGGTCCAGGTCCGCCGCCAGCAGGTCGGCATGACGCGGCGTCATGCCGCCGTTGCCGCCGATGTAGAGGTTCCAGCCGGAGGAGGTGGCGATGATGCCGAAGTCCTTGCCCTGCGCCTCCGCGCACTCGCGCGCGCAGCCGGAGACGGCGGACTTGAGCTTGTGGGGCGAGCGCAGACCCCGGTAGCGCAGCTCCAGTTCGATGGCGAGGCCCACCGAGTCCTGCACTCCGTACCGGCACCAGGTCTCACCGACGCAGGACTTCACCGTGCGCAGTGACTTGCCGTACGCGTGGCCGGACTCGAAGCCCGCGTCCACCAGCCGCCGCCAGATCGGGGGCAGCTGGTCGACACGGGCGCCGAAGAGGTCGATGCGCTGACCACCGGTGATCTTCGTGTAGAGGCCGAAGTCGCGGGCGATCTCGCCGATCGCGATCAGGCCGTCCGGGGTGATCTCCCCGCCCGGGATCCGGGGCACCACCGAGTAGGAACCGTTGCGTTGCAGGTTGGCCAGGAAGTGGTCGTTGGTGTCCTGCAGCGCGGCCTGCTCGCCGTCGAGGATGTGGCCGTGGTCCAGGCCCGCCAGGATCGAGGCGACGACCGGCTTGCAGATGTCGCAGCCCTGCCCGCTGCCGTGTCGGTCGATCAGGTCGGAGAAGGAGCTGATCCCGGCGACCCGGACGATCTCGTACAGCTCCGCGCGGGTGTGCGCGAAGTGCTCGCAGAGGCTCTTGTCGACACTGACACCACTGGCCTCCAGCTCCTCGGTCACGATGGTGCCCACCAGCTTGACGCAGCTGCCGCAGCCGGTGCCCGCCTTGGTGCACCTCTTGACCTCCGGGACGGTCGCGCAGCCCCGCTGCTGGACGGCGGCACGGATCTCGCCCTTGCTCACGTTGTGGCAGGAGCAGACCACGGCCTCGTCCGGCAGCGCGACCGGCCCGGCCGGGCCGGGACCGGCCGGCAGCACCAGCTGTTCCGGGGCCGTCTGCAGCGGGTTGCCGCCGATCGCCAGCGGGCGCAGCACCGCGTAGGACTCGGTGTCGCCGACCAGCACGCCGCCGAGCAGCTGCCCCTCGCGGCCGATGACCAGCTTCTTGTAGACACCGGAGCGGCTGTCGCTGTACAGGACGTCGAGCGCGCCCTCGGTCGCGCCGTGCGCGTCACCGAAACTGGCGACGTCGACGCCGAGCAGTTTGAGCTTGGTCGAGGTGTCCGCGCCGGTGAAGACGTCCTCGTCGCGGTGGTCGCCGGCGAGTGAGCGGGCGGCCGTGCCGGCCATCGCGTAGCCGGGGGCGACCAGGCCGTAGACCTTGCCGTCTGCGGCCAGCGCGCATTCGCCGATGGCGTGGATGTGCGGATCGCGGGTGCGGCAGCGCTCGTCGACGACGATGCCACCGCGATCGCCGACCGGCAGGCCGCTGTCCCGGGCCAGCTGGTCGCGCGGCCGCACACCGGCTGAGAAGACGACCAGGTCGGCGGGGAGTTCACGGCCGTCGGACAGGGTCATGCCGCGCACCCGGCCGTCGTCGCCGGTGACGATGGCCTGGGTGCCGGCGCCGGTGTGCACGTTGACGCCCAGGTCCTCGACCTTGCGGCGCAGCAGCTGCCCTCCGCCCTCGTCGACCTGGACGGCCATGAGCCGGGGCGCGAACTCGACGACGTGGGTCTCCAGGCCGAGCGCGGTGAGCGCGCCCGCCGCCTCCAGGCCGAGCAGCCCGCCACCGACGACGACGCCGACGCGGGCGTCGGCGGCGTCGGCACGGATCGCCTCCAGGTCCTGGACGGTCCGGTAGACGTGGCAGCCGGCCGCGTCATGGCCGGGGACCGGCGGGACGAACGGGTAGGAGCCGGTGGCCAGCACCAATTCGTCGTAGTGCAGGACCTGGCCGGAGGCGGTGGTGACGGTTCGCGCGGCCCGGTCGATCGAGGTGGCCGGGTCGGCCAGGCGCAGGTCGATGCCGTACCGGGTCAGGAAGCCGGGCGGGGTCAGTGACAGCTCCTCGATGCCGGTGCCGGAGAACCAGGAGGTCAGGTGGACCCGGTCGTAGGCAGGGCGCGGCTCCTCGGCGAGCACGGTGATCCGCCGGTCGGCGGCCCCGGGCTGCTCGACCAGCGTCTCCAGGAAGCGCTGGCCGACCATGCCGTGACCGATCAGGATCAGGTCTTTCACTCGGCGGGACGTCCGGCCGGACGTCTGGCGATGCGTCATCGGATGGCTCCGTAGGGGGTGAGCAGGTGCAGGGGCCGGTCGGGCATGGGGGCGTCGCGCTGATAGGCGAGGGTGAGTTCGCCCACGGTGTCCAGGTCGCCGAGGAGGATCGCGCCGACGAGGCGCTCGCCGCGCAGCACGAGCTTCTTGTACGTGCCGCGTGTCGCGTCGGTCAGCCGCAGCACGTCCAGTTCGGGATCGGCGGCCAGGCCCTCGGCGTCGAGGTGGACCTCGCCGAAGGAGGCGTACTCCAGCGGTCCGGCGCTGAGCCTGGCCGGCGGGCGGGAGCCGTGGTAGAGCGCGCCGGAATCGGCGCCGGAGAGCCGTGCGGCAAGTACGTCGGCCTGTTCCCAGGCCGGTCCGGACAGACCGTGCACCGCGCCGCGGTGCTCGGTGCAGTCGCCGATGGCGTACACGTGGGGCGCGGACGCGGCCAGCGTGTCGTCGACGACGATGCCGGCACGGACGTCCAGACCGGCGGTGCGGGCGAGCGCGGTGCGCGGCCGGACACCGCAGGCGATCACCACCAGGTCGGTCCCGAGGCGGTGGCCGTTGGCCAGCTCGACCGCGCAGCGATGGGTGCCGCCCGTGTCCACGACCGCGCGGGCGCGGTTGCCCACGTAGGCCTCGACGCCCAGCCGGCGCAGCACGCCGCGCAGCACGGCAGCGGCTCCGGCGTCGAGCTGGCGCTCGATCAGATGCGGTCCCTGGTGCACGATCTCGACGGCCAGGCCGCGTGCCGCCAGCGCCCGGGCGGCGCTGACGCCGAGTACACCGCCCCCGACGACCACCGCGCGTCGGGCCGTGCCGGCGTCCTCGGCCAGCCGCGCGCAGTCGGCGAGCGTGCGCAAGGCGTGCACGCCGTCGCGCAGCCGGGCAGCGTCAGGACGCCGCAAGCCGCGGATGGGGGGCAGCACCGGGTTGGCGCCGGTGGCGAGGACGAGTGCGTCCCAGGCCTCTCTCCGGCCGTCGGCCAGGGTCAGTGTGCGCGCGTCGAGATCCACGGCCACGGCCTCACGGCCCAGCCGCAGTTCGGCACCGCCGACCGGCAGGGCGATCGCCTCGGCGTCGTAGCGTCCGGTCAGGACGTCGGCGAGAAGCACCCGGTTGTAGGGAGCCCGGGCCTCAGCCCCGTAGAGGGTCACCCGGTCGGTGCCACCGAAGGCGTGGTAACGCTCGGCGAAGCGCGCCGCGGCCATCCCGGCTCCGACGACAGCGATGTCACGGGCCTTCATACGGGTCCCCCTGGCCGGCCTCGACCGCACCGCTCAGGGTCCGCACCGCTTCCACCCGTACCGCGCAGATCTTGAACTCAGGCATCTTCGACGTCGGGTCCAGGGCCGGGTTGGTGAGGGTGTTGGCCCGCCCCGGACCCGGCCAGTGGAAGGGCATGAACACCGTGTCCGGCCGGATCGCCTCGGTGATGCGGGCCGGTGCGACCGCCCGCCCGCGCCGGGAGGTGACGGCCAGCAGCTCCCCCTCGGCCACCCCGAGCCGCCGCGCGAGCATCGGGTGCAGCTCCACGAACGGCCCCGGCGCGGCGGAGTTGAGGGCATCGACGCGCCGCGTCTGGGCGCCGCTCTGGTACTGGGACAGCACCCGTCCGGTGGTGAGGTGGAGCGGGTACGCGTCATCGGGCTCCTCGGCCGCCGGGCGGTGGGTGACGGGGGCGAAGCGCGCGCGGCCGTCCGTCGTGGCGAAGGCGTCGAGGAAGAGCCGCGGCGTGCCGGGGTGGCCGTCGGCCGGGCAGGGCCAGAAGACGCCGTCCTCGGCGCGGATCCGCTCGTAGCTGATGCCCGCGTAGTCGGCCTGACCGCCGGCCGAGGCGCGGCGCAGCTCCTCGAAGACCGTCTCCGGATCGTCGTGGAACCCACGCTTGACGCCGAGCCGTTCGGCGAGTTCGCGCATCAGCCACAGGTCGCCGCGCACGCCCTCGGGCGCGTCCACCGCCCTCTGCCGGAGTATCACCCGGCCTTCGAGGTTGGTCATCGTGCCGGTCTCCTCCGCCCACTGGGTACTGGGCAGGACGACGTCGGCGAGCCGTGCCGTCTCGGAGAGCACCAGATCGCTGACCACCAGCAGGTCCAGCGAGCGCAGCCGGTGCGTCACATGGCCCGCGTTCGGGGCGGAGACGACGGGGTTGGACCCCATCAGCAGCAGCCCGCGAACGCCGCCCGGCCCCGGCTCACCGAGGCTGTCCAGCAGTTCGTAGGCCGAACGGCCGGAGCGCGGGAGGGTGTCCGGGTCCACGCCCCAGACGTGGGCGACGTGCCGGCGCGCCGCCGGGTCCTCGATCGAGCGGTAGCCGGGGAGCTGGTCGGCCTTCTGGCCGTGCTCCCGCCCGCCCTGCCCGTTGCCCTGGCCGGTCAGACAGCCGTAGCCCGAGTACAGCCGGCCCGCCTTGCCGGAGGCCAGGCACAGGTTGGCCCACGCGCCGACGGTGTCGGTGCCCTTGCTCTGCTGCTCCGGTCCCCGCCCGGTCAGCACCATGCCGGTCCTGGCGCGCCCGAAGCGGTGGGCGACCTCGCGCAGTCGCGCCGCCGCGACGCCGGTGATCCGCTCGACGCGCTCCGGCCAGTGGGCCATCGCGGCGGCGCGGGCCTGCCCGAAACCGGTGGTGCGTGCCTCGACGAACGCGGTGTCGACCATCCCGTCGGCGATGAGCAGGTGCAGCAGACCGAGCGCGAGCGCCAGGTCGCTGCCGGGCAACGGCTGCAGGTGGATGTCCGCCTGCTCGGCGGTGCGGGTGCGGCGCGGGTCGATGACGATCAATGTGCCGCCGTTCTCGCGCAGTTCGCGGAAGTAGCGCAGCGCTGGCGGCATCGTCTCCGCGGGGTTTCCACCGACCAGGATCAGGCAGTCGGTGCGCGGGATGTCCTCGAGCGGGAAGGGCAGCCCCCGGTCCAGGCCGAAGGCGAGCCTGTTGGCGGCCGCGGCCGAGGACATGCAGAAGCGGCCGTTGTAGTCGATGTTGGCGGTGCCCAGCGCGACCCGGGCGAACTTGCCCAGCTGGTACGCCTTCTCGTTGGTGAGTCCGCCGCCCCCCAGGACACCGACCGCGTCGGCACCATGCGCGGCGCGGATCGCCGCGAAGCCGCGTGCGGCCCGGTCCAGGGCCTCGTCCCAGCTCGCCGCCCTCAGTTCGCCGTGCTCGCGCACCAGCGGTGTGCTCAGCCGGCTCGCCGGCCCGAGCAGCGCCGCGGCGGACTGGCCCTTCCCGCAGAGCGCGCCTTGGTTGACCGGGAACGCGGGCCGCTCGACCACCAGCGTCCGGGCACCGTCGACCGCCGCGAGACGCATGCCGCACTGCAGCGAGCAGTACGGGCAGTGGGTGTCAGTGGTGGTCGTCATGCCAACGACCTTGACCGTGGGGCGTTACACCGCCTTGTCGCCCGTGTTGCGCCCGGGGTACGCGTCCCTCACGCCGCCGGCCGGACGGGGTGCGCTCGAGGACATGCGCCGTAACACGGCACGGCCTTTGTCTAACGCGGGCGAGACGGCCGGGCAATCTGTCGGTAACAGCGTGGCCCGAGTCTGCGTCCATGGGCTCCGCCAACCCCACCCCGACCGAGCCGGCCGGTCCGCTGACGGGCTTCACCGTCGGCGTGACCGCCGCACGCCGCCGCGACGAGCTCGTCGCGCTGCTGACCCGGCGCGGCGCACGCGTGGTCGAGGCCCCGGCGCTGCGCATCCTCCCGCTGGAGGACGACATCGCGCTGCGCCGGGCGACCGAGCAGTGCCTGACCGCGCCGCTCGACTACGTCGTGGCGACCACCGGCGTCGGTTGGCGCGGCTGGATGAGCGCCGCCGACGGCTGGGGCCGCGGGGCCGAACTCGCCGCCGCCTGCCGGAACGCCGTGGTCCTGACCCGCGGCCCGAAGGCGACCGGCGCCGTCCGCGCCAGCGGGCTGGACGAGTCCTACTCCCCCCGTAGCGAGGCCACCGATGAACTGCTGACCTGGCTGCTGGCCCGGCCATTGGACGGCCGCCGGATCGCTGTGCAGGAACACGGCCTGCCGCTCACCGGGTTCGGCGCGGCGCTGCGCGAGCGCGGCGCCCAGGTCGTCCCGGTCCCCGTCTACCGGTGGGCGCCGCCGGAGGACCCGGGCCCGGTCCGACGGCTGGTCGAGCAGACCGCGCGCCGCGAGGTCCACGCGCTGGCCTTCACCAGCGCGCCCGCGATCAGCGCCTTCCTGGAGACCGCCGCGGCCGACGGCCTGCGCGAGCGGGTGCTGGAGGCGATGTCCGCCGATGTGCTGCCGGTGTGCGTCGGCCCGGTGTGCGCCCGCCCGCTGCTGGACGCCGGACTGCCCGCGGTCTGGCCCGAGCGCGGCCGCCTCGGCGCTCTGGTCCGCACGCTCACCGAGACGCTGCCCTCACGCGGCCGCCAGGAACTCCACCTCGGCGGCCGCACCTTGGTGCTGCAGGGCAGCGCGCTGCTGGTCGACCAGGAGAGCTACTGGCTCTCGCCGAAGGGCGCCGCGCTGCTGCGCGCGCTGGCGCGGAGGCCGGGCTGGGTGCTCAGCCGCGCCGAACTGCTGCGCCGGGCCTGGGCGGACTCCGACACCGACGAGCACGCCGTCGAGGCGGCGATCGCCCGCCTGCGGGCCTCGCTCGGCCCGCACAGCGGCCTGGTCAGGACCGTCCCCAAGCGCGGCTACTGCCTGGCGACGACGTGACGGCCGCCGCTCCTCCCGTTCTCCCCGCCGCCCGCCCCGTGCTGCCGACGCTGCTCGCCGTGGCCCACGGCACCCGGGACGCGGACGGTGTCGCGTCGGCCGAGGCGCTGGTCGCCCAGGTGCGGCTGCTCCGTCCGGACCTGCGAGTCGAACGGTGCTTCCTCGGCCTCGTCTCCCCGTCCCTGCCCGAGGCATTGGCGCGCCTCACCGGCGAGGTGGTCCTGGTTCCGCTGCTGCTCGGCGCCGGGTACCACGTCCGCGTCGACATCCCCGAGGCCCTCGCCGCAGCGGCGCATGTGCGCGCCCGCGTCGCCCGCGCGCTCGGCCCGGACGCGCTACTGGCCGACGCCCTCGCCGACCGCCTCGCCGACGCCGGGTGGCGCACCGGGGACGGACCGGTCGTACTCGCCGCGGCCGGATCCAGCGATCCCGGCGCCAACGCGGACGCCGCGGCGACGGCCTCACTGCTGCACGACCGCCTCCCCGGTGGCCACGCAGTCGTCCCCGCCTATCTCTGCGCCGCCGGTCCCACCCCTGCCGAGGCCGTCGCCGCTCTCCGCGCCGAGGGCCACTCCCGCGTCGCCGTCGCCCCGTACCTCCTGAGCCCTGGGCTCTTCGCCCGCCGCGCCGCCCGTTCCGGCGCCGACCTCACCTCCGCCCCTCTCGGCACGCACGACGCGCTCGCGCGACTCGTCACGCTGCGCTATGACGAGGCCCGCGGGCTCGTGCCGTCGTCCCGGCCCCGGATCGGGTGAGGGCGTCCGCCCTCGACCGGCGGCGATGAGGGGCATGAACAGGTCGTCCACGACCGTGAGCAGTCGCTCGCGCGGGATCGGCCGGTAGGCCATCAGCACGTCGTGACGCATCAGCTCGAACCTCCAGGCCGCGGGTGGCAAGGCACCGCTGGACGAGGCGACCGGACGCCTTCCAGGAGCCGGTCGGTCACATCGCGGTCCCGGACCCGAGAGTGCCCCGGATCGGGCCGCGGCCGCAGTCGACGCCGGCGGCCTCCTCCCCGTTGGTGAAGCGGGTGCCCCATGAGCCCCTCGAAGGCGGTTACGCCCGAGGCTTGCGCCGGCCGGCTGCCCCTCCGCCGCACGGCGGCCCGGATCTCCGTTCCGTCGGTGATCCGGGCCGCGCGCGGTGGCGGCGCCGAACAGGGTCAAGGATGGCCGCGTCCCTGCAGACCAATGGTGAAAGTCCCACGTCACCACGGGTCGGATCGCATCTGCCGCTCCGCGTGAGCGGCTGTGCCGTCAGGGCGGCCCGGCCTCGGCGCGTGCCGGGTGTGCCGGCAGACATCGCAGCGGGACGCCTCGCTCAGGCGGCCAGTTGCGGGTACAGACCGGCGAGGTCGGCCGCCAGGCCCGCCTTGACCTGGCGGGTGAGCTCATCGGCCAGCACCTCGTAGGCGTCGGATTCGATCCCGTCCAGCGCCTGCTCCGCGACGCTCTCCGGCGACGACTTCGGGGCGTCGATGTGCGCCGCCATGTCGGTGTCCACGTAACCGACATGCAGCCCTGTGACGGTGATGCCGCGCGGCTTCAACTCCAGACGCAGCGAGTTGGTCTGGGACCACAGCGCCGCCTTGGAGGCGCTGTAGGAGCCGGAGAGCGCGACCCAGGACAGGACGGAGTGCACGTTGAGCAGGTGGCCGCCGCCGTTGGCCTCGATGACAGGGGCCAAGGCCCGGGTCATCAGCAGGGGGCCGTAGAAGTTGGTGTCGAACTCGCGGCGGACGTCGTCCACCGGGGAGGTCAGGAACGAGGCCGACACGGCACCGGCGGCATTGTTGATCAGGATGGTGACGTCCTGCGCCTGCGCCGCGACGGCGGCCACCGAGGCGGGGTCGGTGACCTCCAGCGGCAGTGGGACCGCGCCGGTGTGGGTGACGGTGCGGGGGTCGCGGGCGGTGGCGTAGACCTTCTTGGCGCCCCGGGCGTACAGGGATTCCACCAGGGCCCGGCCGAGACCTCGGCTGCCTCCGGTGACGAGAACGGTCGAACCTGCGATTGCAGTCATGAAGATACTCCCAGCGTGAGGACCGACGGCGGAAACCGATCGGTTTTCATCCACTGTAAACCGATCGTTTTACTCCGGCAACACAGGGCGTAGGATCCCTCCCATGACGTCCGGCACACCTGCCTCGCCCGAATCCACCGCGGTAGCGGTACCGACCCGCGAGCGGCTCCTCGATGCCGCGGCGGTGCTCTTCTACCGGGAAGGCGTCAGCATCGGCGTCGAGGCACTGTGCCGGGCGGCCGGAGTCTCCAAGCGGTCGATGTACCAGCTCTTCACCAGCAAGGACGACGTCCTGGCGGCCAGCCTGGACCGCGCCGGTTCCGGCTACCTCGGCGGGCTGCTGCCCGCTCCCGAGGCCGACCTGCCGCCGCGTGATCGCATCATGCATGTCTTCCACCGGCTGGAGTCGCTGTCCGCGTCACCGGACTACCTCGGCTGCCCCTTCCTGGCCACCGCGTTCGAGCTCAAGAACCCCGAGCACCCCGCCAGCGTGGTCGCCCGGCGCTACAAAGACGCGCTCACCGACTTCTTCCGCGAGGAGGCCCGTCGCGGCGGCGCACACGACGCCGATCTGCTCGCCCACCAGCTCACCGTCGTCTTCGACGGATCCAGCGGCCGCGTCGCGGCTCAAGGCCGGAGCTTGGGCGGGCTGGCCGTGGCCACCGCCACGGCCTTGCTGGACGCGTCGGGAATGAGCTGACGACTCAGGGCCGAACCCGTGGCGTCACGCGCCGACGCTCATGCAACGGGTGCGGGGCTGTGGGCTCCCGTCGCACCTCGCGTGAGTGCCTGTTCCGCCTGGGCGAGTCCGCGGATCGCCTGGGTCAGTTTGCCCGGCGGGAGGACGTAGGGCAGCCGGATGTTGCGTTCGAACGCGCCTCCGATCCCGAATCGCGGTCCGGCGGCGATGATCACTCCGTAGTCGGGGGCGATCGCGGCCAGTCGGGAGCTGATGGGCCGGGGAAAGGTCGCCCACAGCGTCAACCCGCCGACCGGCTGCGGGGCGTGGAGGTCGGGCAGGTGCTCGGAGAGCGCTTGGCGCAGTGCGTCGCGTTGCGCCCTCAGTTGATCGAGTGTGCCGGGCCGCCGGGTCCGCTCCTCGTTCAGGAGGACGGCTGTGGCGAGCTGCTCGACGAGAGGGGTGCCCAGATCCGTGGCGTGACGGGTCTGCTGAACGCGGCGCAGCAGGGAGGGCGTTGCGCGGATCCAGCCGATGCGCAGGCCACCCCAGATGCTCTTGGAGACCGAGCCGATACTGATGGCGGTCGGCATGTGGGCCGCGAAGGGCTCCGGGCTCGCGCCGTCCAAGGCCAGGTCGGTCATGGTTTCGTCGATGACCGTGGGGCACGCGAGTCCGAGGCCGCGGCGGACGCTCGTGGGCATGCACAGCCCCGTCGGATTGTGGAAGTCGGGGATCAGGTAGGCCAGACTCGCGCTTCGCCCCGCAGCCTGGAGTTGAGCGGTGTCCCACCCTGAGGCCGCCACGGCGACGGGTAGGAGACGGGCCCGCACCTCGGTGAACGTGCTGATCGCGTGCGGGTAGGTCGGATGGTCGATGAGGACCTGGTCCCGTGGCGACAGGAGTGTTCGTGCCAGAAGGGCCAGCGCGTGCTGCGCCCCGTTGGTGATGAGGATGTGGTCGGGCGCCGTGGGCAGCCCCCGCCGTTCGTACCAGTGAGCCACGGCCTCGCGCAGCTCCGCGGTGCCGTTGCGGTCGTAGCCGTGGCGCTCGAAGTGCCGCGGCAGCTGTTCGAGAGCGGCCGCGAAGGCGGCGTGCAGGATCTCGACGGGAGCGGCCGGCGCGGCGAAGGACAGGTCGATGGTCGCCGCGTCCGCGCCGGCCCGGCGCTCGGGTGGCGTGTCGTGAGGCAGCCGCACCGCCGCCCTGGCCCGCGCCCGCGTGGCAAGGTATCCGTGCTCGACCAGAGTGCGGTACGCGGTGCCGACGGTGGTTCTGCTGGTGGACAGAGCGGTGGCCAGGTCACGCTCACTGGGCAGGACCGAGCCGAGGGGGAGACGGCCGTCCAGCACCAGCAACCGCAGCCGGTCGGACAGTCGCTGATGCGCGGGACCGGGGCCCTCCTGCCAGGGGCCCAGCATGCCGGCCACCACGTGCGAAGAGACTTTCACCCAACCAGCGTAACGAATCTGGCTATGGAATCCAGGTCCAGATGCCCTGCAGGCTTGCCCCATGGCACCTCCCGCTCCCTCTGCGCACACCTCCGTCCGGGCCCGTCACGACCAGCCGATGACACCGATGACGACCCATATGAACGCACTTGCCCAACTTCGCGCGGGCCGGAAGTCGCGTCGAATCCCCCAGCTTCTGGTCGGCCTGGTGGGGTACGGGGTCGCCGTGATGACGCTCGTCGAGTCCGGGCTGGGAGCGGCCAGCTGGAATGTGCTCACGGAGGGCACCGCCAAGGCTCTCGGCATCTCTTTCGGCTGGACGACGAACCTCATCTCCCTGCTGGTGCTGCTCGCATGGATCCCCCTGCGCGAGCTGCCCGGTCTCGGCACGCTCCTGAACGTGGCCATCGTGGGCTTCGCCGCGGATGCCACCGCCACCGTGCTCCCCCGCCCCCAAGGGACACTCGCCGAGATCGGATACCTCATGGTCGGCCTCGTCGCATTGGCGTTCTTCGACGCGCTCTACCTCGGCGCACAATTCGGATCTGGCCCCCGCGACGGCATCATGACCGGACTCGTCCGGCGTACCCGCCTCCCCATCGCGGTGGTACGCACCGGCATCGAAGTCACCGTCGCCGGCGCCGGCTGGCTTCTGGGCGGAACTGCCGGTGTCGGAACCGTGCTCATCGCGCTGTGCATGGGGCCCCTCGTCGGCTGCTTCCTGCCACGCGTAGCGGTTCGCCTCCCCGCCATCGGCGCGGACGATCGCACAACCGCCGAGTCCTCCTCGCACGACGCAGCGTCATCCCATGGCCGACATCTTGGCTGAGCCTATCGAGAATCCGGCCACGTCCTCGAAAAGCAGCCGGGACCCGAGGGCTGACGCGGAACCTCTCTCAGCGGCCACGTGCTCTTGTCCTACCTGTCCTGGCTGCCTTCCGGCGCCCTCGCCCGAGGCGCTGAGGCTTCCTGGCCCGGCGCCAGGGGACGGCTCGGGTGAGCCGGGCCGCTGCACCTCGACATCGGGGTGATGCCCGGCGGCGTGAGACTCCAGGGGCACCGGGAGCCACTGGACGTGTTGGTCTGGGACACGGTTCGGCCTTCCATGCACAGCTGACCCCACCCTCCTGTGCCCATAGAACTTTCTGCGAAGCGGCCACCCTGGTCGCCGTCCCCATATCTGTGACGGTCACTTCGCCGGCGTCGCCCCGCCCCACGACCCGACATTCAGGTGGGAATCGGCTGACCGCCGGCGCAGGGCCGGCGAGGAGTGCCGCCGGCGGTGCCCTTGGACGGCTGCGGGCGGCCCGTCACGACCTCGGCCCCGACGGGGGAATCACGTCAGGCTGATCCTGAGGGCCGCAGGGGAAATGCTCGACCGCTGACATTGTGGGACCGAGGTTCCCCCCCGCCCGCACCCTGATCGTGCGGAAGGAGCCGTGTCCGTCCCGCACCTGCGGTGCGAGGGCCGGCCGGGACGACGGTCCGCCCCGCCGCGCGGCGGTGGCAGGGCGGACACGTCCGGGAGACGGCAGGGCCTACTTCAGGAAGCCGATGTTCTGGTACAGCACGTCCTGGAAGCCGGAGGCGCCGATGTTGACCAGACTGCTCTTGACCGCGAAAATTTCGGGGCGCTGGTACAGCGGCAGCAGGTTGGCCTGCTGCCAGACCAGCACGTCGGCCGCGTTGGCGTCCGTGATGGCCTGGGTCGTGTCGGTGTCGGCGACGGCCTTGTCCATCGCCGCGTCGAGCTCGTCGCTGCCGATGCCGGTGTAGTTCTGCTGGATGTTGTCACCGACGGGCTTGGCGTAGATCGACTTCGCGGACGACACCGGGAACGGCGTGCCGATCCAGGAGAAGGCCGTCAGGTCGTAGTTGCCGATGTTGACGTACTTGTCGAAGAACTCGTCGCCGGGCACCGTCTTGATGTTGAGCTTGATGCCGACCGCCTTGAGCATGGGCTGCATCAGCTTGCCCTCGTTGGCGGAGACGGCGACGGCTGCCGGGATGACGAAGTCCAGCTCCAGGGTCTTGCCGCCCTTCTTGCGGAACTCGCCGTCCTGCTTCCAGCCGGCCTCGTCCAGCAGGCTCTTTGCCTTGGCCTGGTCGAAGGCCCCGATGTCGGCGGCGTTGTCCTTGTAGCCCTTCTGGTTGGTGACGAAGAAGTGGTTGTTCAGCGGCTTGGGGTCCCAGTCCAGTCCCTGCAGGTCGGACTGCGCGA
>NZ_JARAWX010000046.1:0-17220 GCF_033793585.1 Streptomyces sp. MI02-7b
AGGGGCTGACCTATCAGGCTATCGCGCGGGAGATCGAGATCAGCCCGCACACCGTAGACGCCCACATACGTAGGCTTCGGCGCAAGGCTGGAGTCAACAACCGCTCCCAGTTGGTGGTCCTGGCGGTGCAACTGGGTATCTACCAGGTAACAGCCGCCGAAGCGGGTACGGACGGATGACGGGGGCGGAAATCCGCGAAGCGGGTTTCCCGCCCCAACCGACTGTCAGAGGACGCGGAAGACGCGTCGGCGAGGTGATCCGCCTGCTACTTGAGGCGTACTACGAGCCGACCTTCTCCAACTCCTCCCACGGTTTCCGTCCCCGCCGGGGCTGTCACACCGCACTACGTGATGTCGTCAACACCTGGACGGGGACCGCCTGGTTTATCGAGGGCGACATCGCCCAGTGCTTCGACAAGCTTGACCATGCGGTCATGCTCCCAATCCTGGGCGCGAAAATCCGCGACAACCGGTTCCTGCGGCTGGTGCCTAACATGCTCAAGGCCGGATACATGGAGGACTGGATCTGGAACGCCACGCACAGCGGAAGCCCGCAAGGCGGGGTTGTTTCACCGATCCTATCCAACATCTACCTGCACAAGATGGACGAGTATGTCGAGAAGGTTCTCATCCCGGAATACACCCGTGGAGGGGTCAGGAAGCCGAGCCGCGCCTTTTATCGGGTGTGGGCGGCGATGGGTTGCGCCCGCAAGCGCGGTGACCGCACCGAGGTGCGGGAACTGCGCAAGCAACTTCGCAGTGTGCCCAGCATGGACACTCAAGATGCTGGTTACAGGCGGCTGAGGTATGTGCGCTATGTCGACGACACCCTGCTCGGGTTCGCCGGACCGAACGCAGAAGCTGAGGAAATCAAGAAGAGCCTGGCACAATTCCTGCGTGACGAACTCAAACTGGAACTGTCGCCAGAAAAGACGCTCATCACACACGCCCGCACCGAGGCGGCAAGGTTCCTCGGCTACAACATCACCGTGCATCACAACGATCGCAAGGTCACCGGTGGTCGGCACTCCGTCAATGGGGTCATCAGACTGCAGGTCCCTCGTTCGGTGGTATCTGCCAAGCAGGCCCAGTACATGAAGTGCGGCAAACCCGCGCGACGCCCCGAACTGCTGAACCAGGACGACCACGTCATCCTCAGCACCTACGGGTCCGAGTACCGCGGCATCGTCCAGTGCTACCTGATGGCCGGCGACGTCTTCCGACTCGCCCGGCTGCAATGGGTCATGGAGACCTCGATGCTGATGACGCTCGCCAACAAGCACCGCTCGTCGGTGTCAAAGATGGCCCGCAAGTACGCGACCACCATCGAGACGCCGCACGGGCCACGCAAGTGCTTCGAGGCCCGCGTCGAACGCACCGGAAGGAAACCGCTGGTCGGACGGTTCGGCGGCATTCCGCTGCGACGGAACAAGAAGACGGTCATCACCGACCGTCGGTTGGCCTCCGTCAACACCAAACGCAAGGAGCTGACCACCCGGCTCCTCACCGGACGGTGTGAGTCATGCGGACACGTCGATGAGGTGGAAGTTCACCACGTCGCCAAGCTCGCGGACCTCGGAAAATCGGGAACCCGGCCGCCGTGGGCAGATCTCATGGCCGCGCGACACCGCAAAACCCTCGTGGTCTACGCAAGTTGTCACGCAGGCATCCACGGCTAGTACTCCAGCGGGACTTCGGCGTTTTGCCTGATCAGAAGGCTGCGCGGTGAGTGTAATGGGCTGGTGCCCGTCAGGGGCGGTCTTCCTGGGACCGCCCCTCGATCGTGTGCAGCCGGCGTTGGTAATGACAGCGGCGGGCGACGGCCTGGCGTTGTCGGCGCCAGGTGGACCAGTTCAAGGCGTGAGTGCGGGGCGAGCACCGTAGCGGACGCGGGCCGTGGGAACGGCCGCCCGCCAGGAGTCGCCGGATCTCTGCCACGGTGAGGTCGACCAGGGTGTGGGAACCGTTTCTGCAGCCCCCTTTGATGCCGCGGCTGCCGCCATCGCGGCCAGGAAGGTGTGGGCGAGCATGGCCAGGGTGATGTGCCGCATCCAGCCGGTGTAGCGGCGGACCTCGTACTGGTCCAGGCCGCACTCGTTCTTCGCGGCCTGGAAGCACTCCTCGATCGCCCAGCGCGTCCCGGCGATCCGCACCAACTGCTCGACGGTTGTGTCGAGTTGTGAGTAGGCGAGGTAGTAGGCGATCTCGTCGGGCTTGGTCAGGCTGCGGCGGGCCAGTGCCCATCGCCGGCGGACCGGGGTCCCGTCCTGGTAGTCGTACTCGGCCACGGCGGGCAGCTGGATGGCCGCCCAGTCGTAGACGCGCGGCCCTTTGGCGCCGTCCCCGCACGAGATCCGTTCCCAGGCCTCGGCCGGGGCCTGGGCGAACAGCCAGTCGATGCGTGGACAGCCCACGCTGAACTGGGACTTGGGCACCGCCAGTACGTAGCCGACGCCGGACTGTTCGAGCAGGCGCCGGAAGAGGCCTTCCTGTCCGTAGGCCGAGTCCGCGGTGACCCAGGCGATGGGCAGCTCGGAGGCGAGTGCCCGCAGCACCATGACCTTGGCCAGGTCGCCCTTGGTGTGGAAGTCCCGGTCGTCGGGGATCGTCGCAGCGCGGCAGCGGTCCCGGTCCTCAGTCCAGGACTTGGGCAGGTAGAGCTCCCGGTCGACCAGGGCACGGCCCCGGGCGGAGGCGTAGGCGGCGAAGACCCCGATCTGGCAGTTCTCGGTGCGGCCAGGGGCCTGAATTTCAATTACTGCTCGCTTGGGCGGAGTTGGTGAGATGGTGGCCCATGACTGTGCGTCCGCCCGTCACCGCTTTACGGGTCAAGTTCGAGCGGATCCTGCCGCATCTCGACGAGCGCCGCCGTCGGCTCTACCTGGCCAGCGAGGCTGCGGCCATCGGCCACGGCGGGATTGCCCTGGTGGCTGCTGCCTCCGGGATCAGCACCGCCACCGTCGCGCGTGGCGTGACCGAGTTGGGAGCGGGCCCGGTTTTGATGAGGCGGGTCCGGGCTTCGGGAGCCGGCCGCAAGCCATTGACAGTCACCGACCCCGGCCTGCTGGCGGCACTCGACGCGCTCATCGAGCCGCACACCCGGGGTGATCCCGTCTCCCCATTACGATGGACCACCCTGTCGCTGCGGTCCCTGGCCTCGACCCTCACCTCGCAGGGCCATCCGGTAAGCGCCGCAACCGTCGGACGCCTGCTGCACGGCCTCGGCTACAGCCTGCAAGGCACCGTCAAGACCACCGAAGGTGCCAGCCACCCAGACCGCGATGCCCAGTTCGCCCACTTGAACGCCACGGCCACCGACTTCCTCGACGACGGTCAGCCAGTGATCAGCGTCGACACCAAATCCAAGGAATGGCTCGGCAACCGTGACCGGCCCGGTCGTACCTGGCGGCCGGGCACGTACCCGATCAAGGTCGACTGCCACACCTTCACCACCAGCGACCAGCCCGTCGCCATCCCCTACGGGATCTACGACATCGCCACCAACACCGGCTGGGTCAACGTCGGGACCGACCACGACACCGCCGAGTTCGCAGTCGAATCCATACGCCGCTGGTGGAACCGCCGCGGACGGGAACACCACCCCGGCGCCACTCGGTTGCTGATCACCGCCGAGGCCGGCGGCTCGAACGACCCCCGCCGCTGGACCTGGAAGAAACACCTGGCCGCGTTCGCCCTGGAGAGCGGGCTGGAGATCACAGTCGGCCACTTTCCGCCCGGCACGTCGAAATGGAACAAGATCGAACACCTAATGTTCTGCCACATCACCGCGAACTGGCGCGGCCGGCCGTTGACCAGCTACCAGGTCGTCATCGAGACCATCGCCGCCACGACCACCCGCGCTGGACTGACCATCGGCCCCGAGCTGGACACCGGCAGCTACCTCCTGGGCACGACCGTCACAGCCGCCGAGTTCCGGGCCCTGCCGATCACGCCCGACGCGTTCCACGGAGACTGGAACTACACCCTGGCGCCTGTCCCGCCCCGAACGCCAGAGACACCGACGACCGCCCGACGGATCGACCCTGCCCTGACCGCGATGCTCAGCGATCCGGCCCTGACCGGTATGCAGCGGTCCGACTTCGAACACCTGGTGGCACTCTCGGAGCCGTACTGGGACGCCATGGCCGAGGCGGCCTTCCAACGACGCTTCCACCGTCCGCGCAGTTACCTCCACCCGCAGACCAGCAGCCTGGACCATTACCACCCTCTCCTGGCCGCACTCTTACGTCGACGCAAGGCGATCCAGTTCCAAGACGGGCACCGCCTCCTGGACCTGCGCCGCATCGTCGTCACACCACTTCCTGGATCACCGGCTCGCACCTTGGAACAGCTCCGAGACCACCTGCCCGACGAAGTTCACGATGCAGGTCAACTGTGACAGTTATTCAGATACAGGCCCCGGCGGTCCAGGAGTACTGACGCTGGACCCCGGCGGAGGTAGTGCCCTTCGTGATGAACCCGGTGTCGTCGATGATCAGGACACCGCCGTCCTCGCCGGGGCGTTCGGCGACGTAGTACTGGAGCTCGTCGCGGATCTCGTCCGCTTCCCAGCGGGATCCGGCGAGCAGGTGCTGCAGCCCGTCAGGCGTGGAGTGACCTGCGTATTCGGCCAGTTGCCAGCCGTTCTTGCGGCCGACGGGGCCGAGTAGGCCGCGGACGTAGTCGCGCATTCGTCGGCGTGGCTCCACGCGGCTGAAGCGGGGGCCGACGCGGAGGAAGAGGTCTTCGAGTTCGCGGTCCCAGATCTCGGCTGCAGGCTCGTTGATCACGGCGGGAGGCTGCCCTCGCCGCTGTCATTACCAACGCCGGCTGCACACGATCGAGGAGCGGTCCCAGGAAGACCGCCCCTGACGGGCACCAGCCCACTACACTCACCGCGCAGCCCTCTGATCAGGCAAAACGTCGAAGTCCTGCTGGAGTACTAGGTCGTGTCTCGTAATTGATCTTGCAGGGGTGATATGTCGTTGAGCTCGTGGTCGACAGCCCGGAAGACTGTCGCCATGAGCTCTCGACGCTTCGTCTTCCTCGACCCTGACGGCATCAGTGCCGGCGGCTGGCTGCATGTGGTTGTCGAGGCGAAGACCGGGGTTGTCTATCAGCAGCAGTACGGCGGAACGGCTTGTCGGCAGGGGCAGGTCGAAGGTTTCCTGGTGCCGTTGTTCGGCCCTGATGAGCTGGACGCCTTGCGTCAGCTGTTTGAGAAGGACTTCCGTGGTGCCGGCACCTGGAACTACGCGTGGCCAGATGACAAGCTGGACAAGCTCCGCGAGATCATCGAAGCCATTCGCTACTGGGCATCTGATGGGGCCACCGAGGAGCCACATGCTCTCCGACTGGATGAGAGCCGTATTCGTGAGGCCGATGAGGCCTGGGTGCGGGTGATCACCCCGGACGGCCCGGGAGTGCTGTTGTGGTTCAACTCGGACTGAACACGGTGATCAGCCGTCTGCCCTGAGCCAGAGGACCAGTGCCGCGATGACGACCCCGGCCTGGTAACGGGCCGCTAATTTGTCGAACCGGGTTGCCACGGCACGGAACTGCTTCAACCGGGCGAAGCACCGCTCGACGACGTTCCGCCCCCGGTAGGCGGTCCTGTCGAAGGCCGGTGGCCGGCCACCCCTGCCCGCACGGCGAGCTCGGTTGGCGACCTGGTCCCGGCGCTCGGGGATGGTCGCCTTGATGCCGCGCGCCGCAACAGGTGGCGAATCTTCCGGGACGAATATGCTTTGTCCGCCACCACCCGGTCGGGCTTCGTGCGCGGGCGTCCGAGGCCGGTTCGCGGAATGCGGATTGCCTCCAGCACAGCGGGGAACATGGTGCAGTCTGCCGTGTTCCCGGTGCTGAGCACGATCGACAGAGGCAGCCCCCGGCCGTCCACCGCCATGTGGACCTTGGTCGTCAGCCCGCCCCGGGACCGGCCGAGCGCCTCGCGACGCGCGACAGCTGCCGGATCTTCTGATTCGTCCCCACCTTCAGCCCCTTTTTGCGGGCGCCCGCAGCATGCTGATGCGCCCGGGCGACTGTGGAGTCGATCGAGACCGTCCACTCCACGGCGCCCGCCGCGTCGTTACGGACCTGGGCCTCCTGCAACAGCCTGGCCCAGGTGCCGTCTTTCTCCCACTGGGCGAAGCGCCGATAGACGGTCTGCCATGGGCCGTATCGCTCAGGAAGGTCGCGCCAGGGCGCACCAGTACGGAGCCGCCACAGCACCCCGTTCACGACCTGCCGATGGTCTCGCCACGGACGTCCAACACCGTCGCTCTGCGGAAGCAGCGGCTCTATCCGCGACCACGCCGAGTCCGTTATCTCTCCTCGCCCCACCACAAGATCAATTATGAGACACGACCTAGAAGCCCGTCCCAGCACTCACCGAGTAGTCACTGGAGAGCGACGTGCGGTGAAAGTCGCGTCGTTCGGGCTGGGGGCCGTGGGAAAAGGACCTGCTCAGCAAGCACCTCGCCGACGGCCCACCAGTACTCTGTGGCACAACCTGTGCGAAGCCGCCCTCAGCGAGGTGACGGCACACAGCAGCTGCTGGGCCACCCTACTGGACGCACCCATCTACGTTGGGCCACGCGCCCGAACCTCCCTGGAACGCTGGCACCAGGTCCATGACCTGCTCGACCAGGGCGTTGGCCTGCCCGAATGCGCCCGCCGACTGCAGCTGGCCCTGAACACCGTCAAACGCTACGCACGTGCCGACCGGCCCGAGCGGATGCTCCGGATCCCCAAATACCGCGCCGGCCTCGTCGACCCCTACCGCGAGCACCTGCGAAAACGCCGGGCCGAGGACCCAGCTGTCCCTGTCAAGCAGCTCTTCGAAGAAATCAAGACCCTCGGCTACACCGGCTGCCTCAACCTGCTTTACAAGTACATCAACCAAGGCCGCACGGACGCCGACCGGAGCCACATCTCCCCACGCCGGCTCGCCCGGATACTCCTGACCAGGCCCGACCACCTCAAGACCGAACATCAGGACCTCCTGACACGGCTCACCGCCGCCTGTCCCGAGATGACCCAACTGGGCACCCAAATCATAGGCTTGCCCAGCTCCTGACACCTCGTGAAGGAAACGCCGACGGGCTCTCACGCTGGATCGCCCAGGTCCGCACCACCGATCTGCCTCATCCGCACTCCTTTGCCCGGGGTATGGACCGAGACCGCGACGCAGTGATCGCCGCGCTCACGCTTCCCTACAGCAACGGCCCCACGGAAGGCATCAACACGAAAACCAAGCGGATCGCGCGACAGATGCACGGACGAGCAGGCTTCACCCTACTTCGCCACCGCATCCTCCTCGGATAGCAGCACACTCCGTCACCACCGAATGCGGGACAGGGCCACTGGCTGTACAGACCCGTTGGGCGTGCTGCAGTCCACGGGTCGGGTGGGGTCGGCGCGGGACAACGCCGCCGCGGAGTCGTTCAACCCGCTGGTCAAAGTGGAGTACATCCACCGGCATCGCTTCGCGACCCGCACCGAGGCGCGGCTGAGGATCGCGACCTGGATCACCGGGTTCTACAACCCCAGGCACGGGCACAGCGCGGCCGACGGCCTACCACAGGAAGGGTTCGAACGGATCATCATCGAAGCACGCAACCAGAGCGGCCAGAGGTGCCAGGCCGCGTAGAAGAGATCTCTACGTAACGAGGGGATTGACAGCCAAACGGCCGATGCCTGCTCACCTGCATGGACGTAGTTCTCGGCACGTACAGGGCTGTCGGCGACAACTCAGCGGACATCGCCAGCGGCTCGACGGTCGCACGACCGGGCCCGCAACGCCCGCACAATGCCGTCGCGTCCGTTTGCGACGGCCCGCGCCGCCACCGAGGGCACGACCGGGCGGGCGAGGAAGGCGTCGGCACGCCGCACGCCTTCCCGGCTCACGTCGTCGGCGGGGAAAAGCTTGGCCAGCAGACCGGTGGCCTGGCGCTCGGACCGCGCCGCGAACTCCGTCGCCGACTCGTAGTACAGGCTCGCGTAGGGTGCACGGACCTCGGCCTGCCCGGGATACGCGAAACCCTTGGCCACACCGATCAGGACCGACTCCGACAACGTGCCGCTGGTCAATCCCCGCCACGCCTCGGCCTTTGCCTCGGATGTCGGCCGAGCCGCATGGGCGGTTGCGGCCCGCCGCAGTCCCGCGGTGGTGCGGTCGGCCTCGTGGACACGGTCGATGTCGTCCGCGTCGAACCGGTTCGCCGCGGCCAGCGCGATGACCACATGCCAGCGGAGGTCGGCGGTCATCTCCAGTCCATCGATCGACGCGCTGCCGGCGACGAGGGTGGCCAGCTCGTCCAGGTGCGACCCGTCGGCCGCGGATCGCGCGTATTCCCGCAACCAGAAGGCGGCGTCCCCGTTCCCTGACCCGATCCGGGATCGGGCCAGCTCGGCCAGCATTCCGCGCGCGATCGACCGCCACCGGCTGTCGGCGTACAGGTCGATCGCGACGTGGCAGTTGTCGAGTGCCGCTGCGACGAAGTCGAGGTTGTCCGTGTGCTGCGCCCGGGCCAGGGCCAGCACCGTCATCGAGACGTAGTCCCGCGCGGCCAGCAGGCCGTCACGGCACGAGGCCCAGGCCTGCGACCACAGCTGGACGCGGGCCACGGGGTCCGCGACCTCGCCGAGATGATCGCGGATCGCCGCGATGGACGAGCTGTCCAACCGGATCTTGGCGAAGGCCTGCGCGCCGTCGTCCAGCAGGACGATGTCGGGGCCGGGCACGCCGACCAGCGCCGGCACGCGCGTTCGAGCACCCTCCACGTGGACCTCGACCCGCTCGGTGCGGCGGAACGCCCCGTCGTGGCCACGACGGTAGAAGCCGATCGCGAGACGGTGGTCCCGCAGCAGGGGCCCGCTGTTCGACGCCAGCTGGAGCAGGTCGACGGAGGTAACCGTGCCGTGCCGGTCCGAAGTGACCTCGGCCCGCAGCGTGTTCGCCCCGGCGGTGTGCAGCCATCGCTCGGCCCAGCCACCGAGGTCCTGTCCGGAGACGGTCCCGAGCCCGGCCAGGAAGTCGTCGGTGGTCATATTGCCCCAGGCGTACCGTCGAAGCAGCCCCCGGATGCCGGCAAGGAAGACATCCTCGCCCAACAGCATCTGCAACTGTCGCAGAACGGCGGAGCCCTTCTCGTAGGCGATCTCATCGAACGCGCCGAAGGCCGCGTCTACATGGGGCACGGGGGTGACCACAGGATGCGTCGTCGGCAGTTCGTCGCGGGCCACGGCGCGCGACTGCCGGCCCACCGCGGCAGTGTCGTCCGTGTCCCGCAGCCGGGCGAACGCGTCCGCAGCGGCGTTCGTCGCGAACGACTCCTTGAGCCACAGGTCGTCCCACCAGGTCGGTGTCACCAGGTTCCCGAACCACATGTGCGCCATCTCGTGGAGCATGGTCTCCGCGAGCGCGTCGCGCTCCGCTCTGGTCTCCGCGCCCCGGAAGACGAAGGTGCGGTCGGCGAACGTCACACAGCCCGGATGCTCCATGGCTCCGCCGAAGTCGGGGACCATCATCTGGGCGTACTTCGCGAACGGGTACGGGCTGTCGAACTGCTCGACGAAGTGGTCGAGTCCACGGCGGGTGATGTCGAACAGCTCTGCGACGTCCATGTGCGCGGCCAGGGAACGCCGACAGCCGATAGTCAGCGGCACGGCCGTGTCGATCCCGCGGTGGCGGACGGTGTGCTCGTCGTGCCACAGCGCGAATGGGCCCGCGACCACGGCGGTCAGATAAGTGGCCAATGGCGGGGTCTCGGCGAAGCGCCACCGCCGGGCCGGCTGGCCGGCGGTGGTGGCGACGGTGACGTCCACCACCGGTGAGTTGCTGACGACGGTGAAGTCCGGTGGTGCGATCACGTTCAGCTGCCACGGCGCTTTGAGGTCCGGTTGGTCGAAACAGGCGTAGACGCGGGATGCGTGCGCGGGTTCGCAGTGCGAGTAGAGGTAGGTCGCGCCGTCGGAGGGGTCGACGGAGCGGTGCAGACCCTGGACGGCAGCGGAATACGGCAGCCGCGCCCGCACCAGCAGGGTGTTGTGCGCGCGCAGGTCGGGCAGGGAAAGTCGGTTGCCTCGGCACACGTCCCCCGGCGACATGGGGCGGCCGTTCCACTCCACCGACACGTCCTCGGCGTCGGTCAGGTCGACGAACGTGTCCTCGCCCACGTGCCGGCTGTCGAAGTGGATCGTTGTCGTGCTCCGGAAATACTCGGCTCCGAGAGTCACGTCGAGATCGACGACGTAGCCGCTGACCCGGACCAGTCCGGCCCGGGCTCGCGCCTCGGCCTGTGTCAGCACGGGGCCGGTCATCCCCGCACCGCCACGGACCGCCGGAACCGGTGCCGCAGGCGCCAGCCGCCGGCGCGTGCGGTGCCCCAGGCGATCGTGCCGACGGCGACTGTAAGCCAGCCCAGGCCGATGGCGGCTTCGACGGCGGCTTCATGGCCCCATGGCCGGCCGTCGACGCCGGCGCGAATCGCCCGCAGGGCATGGGTCAGCGGCAGCACATCGCCCAGATGGGAAAGCCACGGCAGGCTGTCGAGCGGCGTGACCACCGCGCTGCCGGCGAGCATCAGGTACGAGGCGACGTTGCCGACCAGGATCTCGTTGGCGCGCCCGATGGCCAGTGCGGCGAGCGCCAACGCGAAGGACGCCGTGGTGACGACGGCCAACAGGTACAGCGGTGTGAACGGCAGGAGCCGGACGACTGTGTCCTGCTGGCCGAGCAGCAGGCCGTCCAGACCGAGGACGAGCAGGGTGGCGATCGCGGCGCTGCCCACGTACGGCAGTGTGCGGCACAGATACACCGAGACCGGCGAGAGCACGCCTGTGCGCAGTCGGTAAAAGGTGTCGTACCACTGCTCGGTCAGCGGGATGTCGCCCACCGAGACGATGAGCTGCGAGCAGGCGACGAAGGCGACCACGCCGATGAACGCGTAGCGCTGGGCGGCCGGGCCGGCGATCAGCGTGTAGAAGGCGGCCTGCATGAGCATGCGCGGCAACGTGGCGGTCACCTCGACCAGTGGCGGATTCTCCGCGACGTAGAGCCGCCATCCGTTGTGAATCGCTTCGGTGTGTCGCCAGATCTTGTCAGCCAAGGTCGATCGTGCCCTTCACGCGTGCGCGGTGCACAACACGGACGAAGAAGACGTTGCCCACCAGGAAGTACGCGATGGTCAACGCGCCGAGCACCAGCAGCGCGGGCAGCGTGGCGCCGTCTCCGCTGACCGCCGAGCTCAACAGTCGCTGGGCCCAGTACAGGCTGATACCCCGTGCGAGTGCCGCGAGCGGCGCCGGCAGGGCACTCGTCGGGATCAGCAGCCCGCCGAGAATGTAGACCGGGAAGACCAGCGCGGAGGTCAGCTGCACGGGGTGGCGGACGAGCACGAAGAGCGCGGACAGCAGATAGCCGAGCGCGGTGCCGGACAGGGCGACGAAGACCAGCCCCGCCACCAACCACGGCAGTGCGGCCAGGGGCACGTGGATGCCGGTCACCACGGCGATGGTGCCGCCGGTGCAGGCGAGCAGCGCGAGGACGAGCAGGCAGCTGCCGAGGCACTTGCCGATCACCACGAGTCGGGGATCGCTCGCGCTGACCAGGTTGCGGCCGAGCGTGCCGTCGGCCATGTCCCGGCGGAGGATGCCGCCCGCGGTCCACAGCGTGCCTCCCCACAAGGAGGTGAGCAGGACCGCGAAGAGCAGGTCGGCGCGGTCCGCGGTGGCCGGGTGTCGCGCGGTCACCACGAGGAAGAAGACCACCGGTTGCACCACTGTCACGACCGGGATCAAGGGATGGCTGCGCACCAGCAGGACCTGCATCCGCGCCCCGGCGAGCAGGATCTCCACTGCCCTGACCGGGCCGGTCGGCCGATTCGTTGTGATCATGACTTCCCGGCCTCGAGGCTCAGGTAGGCGGTTTCGAGATTCGCCTGCTCGATCTCCACGTCGCGGACCTCGCTGGCCGCGAGAACGCGCCCGAGCGCCTCGAACACCTCGGAAGTCCACTCAGGCAGCCGGATCGACGCGGTCCAGCCGTCGTCCCGCGGCGCGATGTCGACAGCGGCCCCCGCCAGACCGGGCCAACGCCGCGGATCCGGGGCGGCGCCGCCACCGTGCACACGGACCGTGGCGACGTGCCCGACCGACGCGGAGAACTCGGCCACGGACATCTCGCACACCACCGCGCCGGCGTCCAGCAGCACGACTCGGTCGGCCAACTCCTCGATGTCGCGCAGGTAGTGGCTGGTGAGCAGGATCGACACGCCCTGGTCACGCAGCGCGGCGATCGCGGTGCGCAACCTCGCCGCTTCGACCGGGTCGAGACCGACCGTCGGCTCGTCGAGCAGGAGGACCCGGGGCGAGGTGATCATTCCGATCGCGATGTGCAAGCGCTGGCGCATGCCCTTGGAGAACGTCGACACCCGGCGCCCCGCCACCGCGGCGAGGCCGACCTCTTCCAGCGCCGGGTACAGGCGACTGAGCAGAGCGCGTCGGGACAGGCCGCCGAGCATGCCGAAGAAGCGCAGGTTCTCGTGCGCGGTCAGCTGGCCGTACAGGCCGCGTTCTCCGCCCAGTACGACCGACTGCCATCCCCGCACCACGGCCGCGTCGCGGACGACGTCGGCGCCGAGCACGCGCGCGGCGCCTGAGGTCGGCAGCAGCAATGTGGAGAGGATTTTCGTCAGGGTGGTCTTGCCGGCGCCGTTGGCCCCGAGCAGACCCATCACCTGCCCCTCGCCCACCGTGAAGCTCACCTCGCGCAGGGCATGGATCCGTTGGCCTGACTCGACGAACACGCGGCTTACGGCTTCTATCTCGATCGCCATCGCCATGGCGGCATCCTCCAAACGGGACGGAGACGACGGGGGCCGCCCGATACCGGCCGGCCCCCGTCGCGACAGGTCAGCCTGTTTCGTTGGCGAACTCGTTGTCCTCGATGATGTCCAGCTCGTTGTCGTCCATGTGCCACCTCCTCATCGGTCTGTGGTTCTCAGCGTTCGCCGCGGCATCGGTTCAAGCCGTGGCGACGTTCTTCTGCACCAGCCGCGACACCGCGGTGGTGAGAAGGTCCTGTGGGGTGCCGGCGAATGCCGGGTGGGTCGCCAGCTCGCGGTGCAGCCGGTCGAGCGGCCGGCCGTCGAGCTCCAGCCAGAGCCGGATCATGCCGGCCTTGGTGGCGAATCCGCAGTCCGGTCCGGCCATGCCCCATTCCGTGGCCAGCCGCAGCGGCACGATCCAGGGGCTGCGCAAGGGGCCGCCGAGGTGCTCGTGGTCACCGACCGGTCGCACGTGGCCGATCGGCTCGTCCCAGCCGTCCAGCTGCGCCACGCCGGCCAGGTAGACCGACAGCCGCAGGCGGCGTTCCACGAGCGCGTTCACGGCCGGCATCCCGCCGCTCGGATCGAGCCACAGCTGATCCCAGATCTGCGGGGCGATGTCCCGCAGCGCGGCCGCGCGAGCGATCCGTCGCGGCAGGAACTTGCGCCCGAGGTAGAGGTCGCCGATGCCGGCGAACACACATTCGAGCGCGTTCTCGAGCGCCATCTGCGAGGCCTGCAGGGCGGTCAGGGCATCGGCCACCTGGAGCGCGCCGAGCGCGTCCTCCGCACACCCCGACACCTTGGCCGCGGACCTCGCCATGATCACCCGGCGCAGCGTCAGCTTGGCCTGTGCCGGATCGGGCAGGTCGAGGCCGTCGTCGACCAGCACGGCGCCGATGGCGTAACGGACGGACCACAACAAGTCGTTGTCGCTGAGCTCGATCTGCGACCGGACCCGGCGGCCCGCGACGTACTCGCGGCTGGTCCTGGCGATCAGGTCGACCACGGCCTCGGTCATGGGAGCCACGTGCACGATGACGCCGTCCACCAGGTGCCCCGAGTTGTCGACCTGGTGACCGGGCTTGGGGGCGACGTAGAGGTCCACATCGGACATCCCGTGCCCGAGGCCCGCGGCCAGCGAGCCGCTGACGAAGGCCAGGCGGAGGTTGTGCTCGCCGCCGATCACGTCGATTACGTGGCGGGCCGCGGCAAGGTGTCTCGACTCGAAGAAGCGGTCGGCGATCGCCTCGAAGTGCCGCGGCGCCGGCTGGGTCCGTGTGCTCATAGTTGTGCCACCGATCCATTCAGGAGTGACCAGGAACCGCCGTACAGGCCCTGCATGCGATAGAACTCGACGTGGCGGTAGACGTGCTCGAACGCGCCGAGCACGGCGTCCGGCGAGCCGACGACCGCGGTTCTGGCCGACCCGGCGAACTCGCCGTCACGCAGCAACGCGCCGGCCACCTCGAATTCCAAATTGCCGCTGAGCAGGTCGAAACCGCCGCGGAATCCGCGCACATCGACCACGACGATGCCGGTGCCGGGAAGTTCGGCGGGAACCGGGGCGCTGTCGTCACAGGTGGGTTCGACGTGGCAGCGTGCGGTCGCCGAGGTGATGTCGCTGTCCCAGTCGCCCCAGTAGGCGCTGCCGGTGCTCGGCCCGGCGTCGCGACAGCCGAGCAACGCCACCACGACGCCCTTGGAGAGCAGCACCGTGCGGCGCCGGGGCATGCCTTCGTCGTCGAACGGCGCACGGCCGAGGCCGCTGCCCGGTCCGGCGTCGTCGACGATCGTCAGCGGCGAGCCGCCACTGACGACGGCTCCGACGTCGAGTGCCCGTCCCTTCGTCTGGGGGCGGACGAAAGCCCGGCTCAGCCGACTGACGACACGGGCCACCACCAGTGGCGACAACAGAATCCAGTCGATCCTGTCGGGGACGACGGGGTGGCCGGCGAGCGCGTCACGGCTGTGGAGGTACTCGTCGATCGCATCGGCGGGGGACAGTTCCGAGAGTTGCTCGCGGATCCGCGCGCCCTGCGCCGCGTCGAGACCGGTGGCGGTCGACCGGATGTGCAGCTGTGCCTCGCGCTGCGTGTAGCTTCCGGTCCACCCCGTCGAGTCGCAACGGAGCACGGTGCGGTGCGTGCTCCCCGCCGTGATCGTGGCCGGTTCCGCGGCGCCCAGCACGCTCCGGGTGGTCAACGCGATGTCGCGGGTGCTGGCGAGATTGTCGTCGGGGGTCGGCGTCAGGGCCGGTGGCGCCGGCGGGATCTCGGCCGACGGGACGACCGGCGCCGGCGCCATGGCGCGGGACCGGCGGGCGTCGACAAGAAGCTCGGCCAACCCGCTCGGGCTGAGCACGTTGCCCGTGGCCAGGCCGGCCAGCCCGCCGGCCTCGATGCGGACACCCACCAGCCAGCCGTCGGCGATCTGGTCATAGGGATCGCTGCCGGGCCGTAGCCGGCTGAGCGTGCTTCGGACGTGCCGAGCGAAGACCTCGACGCGTTCGCCGGGCCGGGCACTGTTGGCGACCCGCTCGCAGAGTTCGAGCGCGGAGGCGGTCATGAGCGACCCCTGACGGTGAGACGGGGCAGGCGAAGCGTCGGCGCGTCGTGCGACACCGGCACCCACCGCCCCTGCCGGCCGCACATAAGCACACCGGGCGCGTTGTCCGAGCCGACGGCGTCGAGCAGGGCCAGATCGGCCAGGTCGCCGGTGACCGAGAAGCTGGTCAACGGCCGGCCCGCGCGACCGTCGACGACCTCGACGGCGTCCCGCACGCGCATCACGAACCGCCCCTGCGCGGGGATCGCGTCCGCGGACTCGATGGCGAGGACCATCACCCCGTGGCGGGTGTCGGCGACGATGTCCACGGCATCGTCCGAGCCTCCGGTCACGATGGTGTGGCGCATCCGGGGAATGGGCGGCGAGCTGTAGAGCCCCCGGCGGCCGTGACCGGTCGACACGGCGCCCTGCGGCCGCGCGTGTGCCTGGTCGGTGAGTCGGCCCACGACCCGTCCGCGGTCCACCAGCGTGACTCGTCCACAGGGTGTGCCCTCCTCGTCGACGGTGGTCTGCTCCCACGACTGGGGAACTCGGCTGTCGTCGAACACGGACAACGCCGGGTGCAGGTCCAGCTGCGTCCGGCGGGCCCACATCGCGGAGGTCTCCGCGATGTCGGCCTCAAGCGCGTGTCCGAGCACTTCGTGGACGAACGCGCCGGCGGCGTCGGGCGCGAAGATCACTGGGGTCGGGCCGGACCTGGGCACGGCGGCGCCGCCCAAGCGCCGCGCCTGGCCGGCCGCGGCGGCGCCCGCCTGTGCTGCCGCCTCGACGGTCAGTGGGGCGGCCGGCAGGTGCGCGACCACGGAGGAGCCGCGTGTCGTGCCGGTTCGAGCCGAGACCGTCAGCCACATCAGGCAGGTGCGCGACGCGATCAAGCTGTCGTCGCGCCAGACCGCATAGGCCCGGTCCCGGCACCACCAGCGCGTCTCGACAGCATCGGCGCCGTTGGCCAACGCGCCCTCACGGGCCGCGGCCAGCCAGTCGACGCTGATCCCGGCATCTGTCGCCGGCGTGTTCCCGGTGTCGACCAGGCCGGCGGTGGACAGCAGGCCGTCGGTGGCGCGCCGCCTCGTCGCATCGTCGACCGCTCCGGCGAGCTCGCCGCCCAGGTCTCGCACCTGCGCCGCGGTGGTGCCCGCGCATTGGAGAAATCGGCCGCCGTTGTGATCTGACACCACACGGACGGCCATGCCGCTGATGCGCCGGATCGACCGCCGCGGCGTGCCGTCGGCGTGCAGGCGCATGATCTGTTCGGTGCCGCGTTCCGCGAAAGCGTCGACATGACGGAGGGGCGCGCCACTCCACATTTAATTCACCTCCGATTACGCGACTCGATGCAGGGGAGAGAAAGCCTCAAGAATGAGAGATGAAGCGGATTTGCATAGTCTTTCCGCTGTGCCAGACGAGTACAACAGCCCGCTCCGTGGACCGTCAAGTCGATCGTGGGGATTTTTCGACGGAATCCCCGTATCTGCCACCCGGCGCAGACCGCTCTGCCACCAAGGTCGCAGTTTCGGCTACGACCTTAGTCGAGTGCGCATGAAGAACGAATTGCCACCTTGTTTGCCGCTGTTCTGCCCGCCTAATGTTCAGGCCAGATCGGGCAGCACGGATGGCAGCTCCTCACAGACATTCGTGCGGTTCGTTGTGGACCCGGCGGGATGTTACATGCAGGTTTGGCAAGAATGGAGGCTCGCTGATGGCCGGTGCGCTGGATCTGCTGCCGATGGAACGACCCTGTAGCCGGCCAGGTGATGCCCGGGTGGTTCGGACCACCTGGATCTGCTGCCGATGGAACGACCCTGTAGCCGGCCAGGTGATGC
>NZ_JARAWX010000046.1:17317-34561 GCF_033793585.1 Streptomyces sp. MI02-7b
TGCCCGGGTGGTTCGGACCATCGGTGACGATGTCGAGGAATTCAACGGCGTACCCGTGTGGAACAGCAACATAGTTCGTTTCGGGGGTCGCGACTTCATCGGCCTGCAAGTTCTGCCACCAAGGTCGCGGTGTCGGATACGACCTTCGCCGAGTGCGCATAAAAAATAAATTGCCACCTTGTTTGCCGCTGTTCTGCCCGCCTAATGTTCAGGCCAGATCCGGCAGCACGGATGGCAGCTCCTCGCAGACATTCGTGCGGTTCGTTGTGGACCCGGCGGGATGTTACATGCAGGTTTGACAAGAATGGAGGCTCGCTGATGGCCGTTGCGCTGGATCTGCTGCCGATGGAACGACCCTATAGCCGGCCAGGTGATGCCCGGGTGGTTCGGACCATCGGTGACGATGTCGAGGAATTCAACGGCGTACCCGTGTGGAACAGCAACATAGTTCGTTTCGGGGGTCGCGACTTCATCTTCAGCCACCGGGCGATCCTCACGTTCGTCGTGATGTCCGCCTGCAACGCGGCCTGCAAGTTCTGCTCCAACGAGATCACGTTCACCCCGTCCGGGCCCTACCTGCACAACGACGCCCGGGTCGAGCGGATCCGGGACTTCGCGCTGCTCGCGGGGGTCACCAAGGTGGCCTACACCGGCGGTGAGCCCACCATGCACCCGCAGCGGCTCTACGAGCTGATGTCCGCGGTCAACCCGGGCTTCAACCGGGCCCGGCTGCACACCAACGGGTTCGGCCTGCTGAAGAACATCCATGTCGAGGACCGTGAGGTCATGCTGTTGCCCGCGCTCATCGATGCCGGACTCTCCGGTGTCTCAGTGAGCGTCGCGCATCACGAGCCCGCGACCAACCGGGAGATCATGCGGTTCAAGCCGGCCCGGGTGCCCTGGCACGGCATGAGCGACGAGGAGCTCCGTGCGATCGCGGCACACGCGTCGGAGCGGTTCACGCCCCGGCTGAGCTGTGTCATGACGGAGGAGGGCGTGCGCAACGTCGAGGACATGTTGGAGTACATGAGGTGGGGGCGTTCCCTCGGGTTCCGGAAATTCATCTTCCGCACCTGCTCCGACATCCCGCAAGAGTTCCGCAAGCCCACCGAGTACGCCGGCTACAACGCGTTCAACTATCTGTCGATCGAACAGATCTCGCACAAGCTCGACGGGCTCGCCGAGTTCACCCGCACCTATCGGCAGCGCAAGGCCGACTCGAAGGTCGATGTGTACAAGTGGGGCGACATCACCTTCGACGTCGACGAATCGGGCGAGGAGGTGGACCCTGATCCGAAGATTCGACGGCTCAATGTCATGCCGAACGGCGTCGCGTACACGAGCTGGATCGACCCCATGGCCGTGCTGTTCGAGGAGGACCGCGAGCTCGCCGCGAAGGCGGCCCGGCGCGAGTTCGGGACCAAGTGACCTGATCACGTCCGCGACAGAGAAGAGGAGGAAGCGTGGAGAAAGCGCTGCTGGTGGGCACCGGTGGATTCGGCCGCACGTGGTGGTCGGGACTCGCGCGGCTGGCCGACCGGATCGAGGTGGTCGCTGTCGTGGAGCCGGACGAGCGGGAACGCGCGTCGGCCGGCTCGTTCTTCAACCTGCCCGCTGACCGCCGGCTGCGGCCCGGCGACGACGACTGGGCCGCGCTCGACGCCACCGTGGTCATCGACTCCAGCCCGCCGTGGTACCACCTGGAACACGCCGTCGCGGCTTTCGCCGCTGGCTGCGACCTCCTGGTGGCCAAACCACTGGCGCCGACGGCGGCGGGCGGGATCGCGCTGATGCGAGCGGCCGAGTCGGCCGGCCGAAGCGTCGCAGTCGCCCAGCAGATGCGCTACTTCCCCAACCTGCTGGCGCTGCGGGACGCGGTCCGGCAGCAGCTCGTGGGGCCGCCGGTCGCCGCCCGGATCCGGATGGCTCTGGACGGCCGGGGATGGACGCCCGGCATGCAGTGGCGGCTGACGATGGACCACCCGCTGCTCCGCGAGGCCGGCATCCACCACTTCGACCTGATGCGGTGGTGCCTGGACACCGAGTTCGACGACATCGCCGTCGTGACCTGGTCGCCGCCCGCCAGTCCGTTCTCGGGGGACGCGTCGGCCGCGGGTGTGCTTCGGGGCGCGAACGGGGTGGCGGTGAGCTACGACGCGACGTTCGCCCCCGGGGACGAGCCCGCCATCCGGTTCGACTCGGGCTGGTCGGTGGTATGCCGAGACGGCGTGCTGACCGTCGCCGACGGCGGACTGACCTTGACCGACCCGCTGAGCGGACAGGTCACGACCCTGGTGGCGCCGACCGCCGACCCGGTGTCGCTGGACGAGCTCAACGCCGCGCTGCTGGAGGATTGGCTGCGGGCTCGCGCCGACGGTGGCGAGCCGGCGTTCTCGGGTGCGGACAACCTGCTCAGCCTCGGCCTGATGGACCGGGCGATGCGGTGGAGCGCCAGGGAGCAGGCGAAATGATCGACCTGCACGTGCACACCACCGCAAGTGACGGCCGGCTGTCGCCGACGGAGACCCTGCGCCGGGCGGCCGCGGCCGGCGTGGACCGCCTGGTGTTCACGGACCACTCGGTCGTTACCTTCGAAGGACTCGGCGACGAGGCGGCTGCGGCCGGCGTGGCCTTGCCGTTTCCCGGCGTCGAGGTCAGCACGTACTTCGGTGGTCGCAAGCACCACCTCGTGATCTACGGGCCCGGCGTGCTCGACGAGCGGTTCCGACAGTTCATCAGGTTTCCGGTCGAACGCCGGGCGGCGGTGCTGGCCGCGGTGCGCGACCTCCTGGTCGCCGAGGGCGTCGACCTGCCCGAGATGGCCGCGATCCAGCGAGGCGCGGCCCCCGGTCTCACGCCGGCGGACGGATCGGCGTTCCCTTCGCGCAGCAAGATGGCCAGTGTCCTGGCCGCGGCCACCGGGTCCAGCTGGGAGGCGGCGCACCGCAAGGTCGCGCGGCTGCACCGCTCGGTCGACGAGGCCGACGCCGGGGCGCCGGGCTGGCACGCTCGCCGGTACCTGCCCACTGACGCCGTGCTCGACGAGGCGAGGGCCGTCGGCGGCACCTGTGCCTTGGCGCACGCGTTGTGGGAGTGCCGTTCCGATGACGACGTGGTCGAGTTGATCGAACAGCTGCCCGCCCTGGTCGACAGGGGACTGTGGGGCATCGCGACCCGCTCCTACCACCACCGACCCGTTGACGACCATCCGCTGCTGACGCGGTGCGCGGACCGCCTCGGATTGGTGCCCATCGGCGGATCGGACTTCCACGGCAACGGCAAGACGGAGATCGGCTGCGACCCGACATCCATGGAGTCCTACACCGCGCTGGCCGCCACGTTCGCACCCCGGGAAGCGCTGCGATGAGCCACGAGCGTCTGTCGTTCAACCAGTTCGCGGCGCCGGGCCTGCCCTTCGACGAGGCCGTCCGGCTCACCGCCGCGGCTGGGTTCGCCGGGCTGGGCGTCCTGAGGTCCACTGTGGACGAACTGGGCCCGCGCCGGGTGGCGGCGGTGCTGGGCCGATACGGGATCGAGCCGACCAGTGTCTGCGTCGCCTTCGGGCTCGTCGACGCCGATCCGGGACTGGCGCGCAGGAAGTTCGACCTGGCCGTCGACGGTCTGCGGGACGCGGCCGAGCTCGGTGTGCCGCTGGTCGTCGTGGTCGGGGGGCCGATGGCCGGGCTGTCCATTCGGGACGCCCGCCGGCAGGTTTCGGACGCGCTCGGTGAACTCGACGGCGAGGCGGCGCGGATCGGTGGCCACATCCTGGTCGAGCCGCTGCATCCGGCCCAGGCCTCGCTGTCCGCGCTGTGCTCGCTGCGGGAGGCTGTCGACCTCGTCGACCGGCTCGACCACTGCGGCGTAGTGCTGGACACCTGGCATGTCTGGGCCGAGCCCGGGCTGGACGACACCATCGCGGCTTCGGCCGCCGCCATCGAGATCGTGCACCTGGCCGACTGGTCGGCCGAGCCGTCGGCGTGGCTGGACCGGGAACTGCCGGGAGCGGGGATCGGCGACCTGCCGTCCATCCGCGACCTGTTGCGCCGACACGGCTTCGCCGGTTGGTGGGAGGTCGAGGTCCTGTCCGAGAAGTACCAGGCGCAGGGCCAATCCGAGCTGCCGCACCGATGTGCGACCGCCGCCCGACGTTTGCTGTCGGGGCGGCAGCGGTCCACCGGCGCGGTGTCCCAACCCGACTACACAACGAGGAGGTGAAAGACATGAAGAAGCGTTCGCTGAAGAGCTACGAGAAGCCGACCTTCAAGCGGGTCGAGCTGCCGGCGGCCTCTGCCGCGCTCGGCTGATCCGGCAGTGGGCCCACCGCGACGCGGTGGGCCCACTTCCCCTCGCCCGGACTGCCCATCCTCCCGGAAGGAATTGCCATGACGTCTGTCAACAGCCTTCTCCGGCGCCCCCAGCGCCAGTTCGACGTGCGCGCCCGGTCGCTATTTGGCAGGCGGCTGCTCATGCGGGTGCACGTGACGATGGAGACGAACGAAGTCGGCCTGTTCATCTGGTCCCGGTGCGATGGCCGCAAGTCGGTCGAGGACATCGTCGACGCGCTGATCTCGACCTACGACGTGGACCGTGCCACTGCGCTCGGCCACGTCACCGACCTGTTGGACGCGTTCAGCGCGGCGCAGTTCATCGACTGGGTGGAGTCATGACCGGCCCGGCCCGGTCGACGCCGATCTGGTGGCATCCCGCGTGGCGGGTCCGGATCGCGGTGATCGTCTCCGTGCTCGTCGCGGCGGCCGCGGTGGCGCTTGCGGCGACGGGCAATGAGGCCGAGGCGGCGACGATGCTCGGGCTGCTCGTGGTGACCGCGGTGATGCAACTGCGCCCCTGGATCTACGCGCACGTGCGCGCGCCGCAGATAGTCCTGCGCGGGGCCACGATCGTGCTCTTCCTGGTCCCCGTGCTGGCCATCGCGGCCACGCCGGTTCGGGAGCCCAGCCACCTGGTCAGCCTGGCCGTGGGCGTGGTCACCGGACTCGCGTTCGTCGGCGTCCACGCTCGCGACTCGATACTGCTGCTGACCCCCGAACTCGTCGCCTGGCAGCCACGGATGTCGGTGGCCGGCGCGGTCAGCCGATTCCTCTACGTCGTCGCGGTGGTCCCGCTGGAAGAGCTGTTCTACCGCAAGCTGATCATCGACTCCTTTGCCGGCCTGGTCGGCGGAGTGCTCGCCGCGCTCATCTCCGTGGCGGCCTTCCTGTACGGCGACTGGTCCGGCTCGTGGGGCCCGGCGTCCAGCCGGAAACGCTTCTGGTCCGAGCTCGGCCTCGCGGTGGTCACCGCCGGCACCTATCTGGCCACCGGGTCGCTGGTCGGCCCGCTGATCACGCACTACCTCTACAACGGCCCCCAGCTCGCGCTCCCACCGGTCAACGTCTACGTGCACCGGCGGACACCGCACGATGCGCACCAGGAGCCGACCGAGTCGGTGGAGGTCTGATGAGCATCCGGGTCACGATCATCGGCGCGCCGGCGTCCGGGAAGAGCACACTGACCGACGGGATCCTGGCGGCCGATCCGGCCGTGCGCTCCTTCGGGGTGCGCTCCCACTTCCACTTCCAGGTGCAGGCGCGCACACCGATCGGCCTTGAGGCCGAAGCGGTGGTCAACGGCGGCGGCTGGATCCCGGACGAGCTCGTCGCCAAGGCGGTGCGACAGGAGTTCGCCGACGGGAACCTCGGCGAGCAGTTCGTGTTCGAGGGCATGCCCGGCAACCGGCGGCAGGCGGAACTGCTCGACGAGGTCCTCGAGGACGTCGGACTGCCGTTGATCGGCGCGATCCACGTCAACACGCCCGAGGAGGTCTGCCTGCAGCGGGCCGCCGGCCGCACCGTGTGCGTGCGCTGCGACGGCGGCGCGCACCAGGCCCGCAGCGATCCGCGGGACCCCTCGATCTGCGCCAACTGCGGTGGTCCGATCACCCGGCGTGACGCGGACGATCCGTCCTACGTGGTCCAGCGGCTGGAGCTGCACCGCCGGCAGACCCCCGAGCTCGTCGACTTCTATCGCGGCCCGCGCCTGCTCGAACTGGACGGCCGCGGGTCGGCGCCGGAGCTGCTCGCGCAGGCCCTGGCGTGGATCGCCGAACGAAACGCGGTGCCGGGGGTCGGACGATGACCGGGCGCCGGCTGCGGGTGGGCGTCGTCGGGCTGGGCAAGATCGCCCAACTGCACCACCTGCCGAATCTCGACGCGAGCCCGGACTTCGAGCTGGCCGCGGTGTGCGACCGGTCCGCGGTGCTGACGGCGACGATCGCGGCGCGCTACCACCTGCCGGCGTCCGCGACCACCACCGACCACCACGAGTTGGTCCATCGCGATCTCGACGCGATCGTGGTCGCCAACCGCCACCATGCGCCGGTTGTGCTGGCCGCGCTGGCCGCCGGCCGCCACGTTTTCGTCGAGAAGCCGCTGTGCTGGGGCCTCGACGAGGCCGAGCGAATCCGGGAGGCCGTGCGTTCGAGCGGACGCACGCTGGTCGTCGGCTACATGAAACGGTACGACCCGGCGGCCGAGCAGCTGCTCGGCGCCATGCCGCCGGCGATCCGGTACGGACGCGTGCACAACTTCGCCGGCGGCCGACACCGCGTCGAACGCCTCCATCCGGTGGCCAAGCCGACCGATCTGGGCCCGCGCGACGCCGAGGCCGAGGACGTCGAGATCAACACGGTGGCCGCACGGCATCTCGGCACTGACGACCCGGCCAGGATCGCCGCGTTCCGGGCGGTGAGCGAGCTGGCCTCGCACGACGTCAATCTCGTACGCACCGCGTTGGGCGGCCTTGAGGTCGAGTGGGCGCGGGTGTCAGGTCCCGACACGGCCCGCGACTACCTGGCCCTGTTCCGGGCGGGCGACGCGCCGGTGTGGCTGGAGATGTGCCCGGAGTTCGGCACCGCGCGCGACTGGGACGAGGAGATCGCGTTCTTCGGCGCGCACGGCGGCGTCGGGCTGCGTTTCGACTCGCCGTTTCGCCGTGAGGCGGCGACGACGCGATGGCATGACGGGATCGACGGCACGGACCTGGTGCGAAGGGCAAGCATCGCCTCGTTCGTCAGCCCCTTCCGCCGCGAACTGGAGCACTTCCACCACTGTGTGGTCACGGGCGAGTCGCCGCGCACCGGCGTCGACGACTCGGTGGCGGATCTGCTGCTGCTGCGCGATCTCGCGACCCGGATGGAGCTGTCGTGACGGGGTACGGTATCCACGGCCTGAAACGGCGCTGGGTCGACGACGCCCGCGACCAGGGGCTGCACCGGCCCTCGGCGGCCTGGTTCTCCGTGACCACGCAAACTTCGGCGGCCGGTCTGCTGGCGACGCTGACCGCGGCGACCTACTTCGGTCTCGGGACCGCGACACAGTCCGCCCTGTGTAAGGGAAGCAACCCCGGTGACTACCACCGTCACCTGAGCGCGCACCCGGCCACGCTGCCGGCGGTGCTGGTCTTCCCGGACCAGCCGACCGGCCGTGAGACCACCCACCGCTATCTGTGGCACGGCGTGGCCATGGTCGCGATGACCGCGCCGTACACCAATGTGGGTCGGGCCGGGCGAGCCGTCGCGGCTATCCCGGACGCGGTGGTGCTCGGCGTGGGGCTCGACGACATCGCCGTCCTCGAACGGCGACTGGACGAGCGGGCCGAGCTCGCCTCGGACTCGCTCCGTCCGCAGTGGTGGGGCGGCGCCCGGCCGCTGACGCGTCTTCCCTGTGGCGACATCGTGCCCGTGCACACCAAGCTCACCGCCTTCTGCCAACTCCTCGGCCTGCATCTCGCCGCCGAGGTCGGTGCGGCGATCGGCCTGCGCGGCGAGGCGACCATGACCGGAGGACAACGATGACCACCACAGCGACCACCACGCCGGCAGCCCCCACGCCGCCCACCCAGGACCGGCCGCAGGACAACCTCCGCCGGATCCTCCTGGACGGAATCCGGCTGCGCGTGGGCGAGCGCCGGGTCGACGAGCTGCTGGCCGCCGGCACTTTGGCGGGTCCGATCGCCGTGCTGATGCTCGACATCGACGGCACGGCGGCGATCCGTGCCAAGGGCATCGACGCCAAGATCGAACTCGTGCTGGCCTGTCGGGACCGCGTGAGCACGGTGCTACCCGACGACGCGGTCGTGGTCGACAGCGGCACCCGGGACGAGACCTACGTGATCCTTACCGGGGCGGCGGCCGTCAGCGCCGCCGACCTGGCCGAGCGCGTGCGTGCTTGTGTTGAGGACCAACCCTTTGCCCTGTCCTGCTTCGCCCAGTCGCAACCAGTCACCTTGAGCGTCGGCTACGTCGTGCGCGACCACCTGGGTGCCGCGGCGGAGCTGATGGCACTAGGTCGTGAGGCCCAGCACGTTGCCAAGCAGGTGCGCAACTGCGTCCGGACCACCACCCCGGAGCTGGTCACGTCCACGTTCGCCGCGCCGACGGGACTGGTGCGGGCAGCTGAGGCCAACGGCCTCCGCCCGGCCGACGCGGTCGCGGCCGGCATACGCTTCGTGGAACAGAAATACACCGGAATCCGGCATTGGGCCGTCGACCAGACCGACGCGGCCGCCGGGGTCGACCCGGGCCCCGCACTGGTCGACGTTGCCGATGTGGACGCGGGTGAGGCCGCGTTCTTCACCCGCCTCGTGCGCAGCGCCGTCTTCGAAGCGCTGGTGGCACATCACCAGAAACTGGGGCCGGTGACGGTGACCCGGGTCGACGCACCGGTGGGCCTGGACTTCCTTGCGTCGGCGCAGTACCTGCCGGGCGAATGGTTCGTGGCGCGCCGGGCCGAGCGGGTGGACCACCAGGACCGCGGCCCGGTCGAGCTCGTACACGCGGCCCGCGGCGGCGCGGACCGAAGCACCGAGGTCCGGTTCAGCGCGTTCCCGGGCGACCACGCGTTGCTGGACAAGCTCTGCGCGACGCGGGGCATCCCCCGGGATGTGTTGCTCGCCGAAGCGCTACAACTGGGCACCGATCTTGTCGTCTGCCCGTCCCGACTCACCGAGGAGAGCACGAGTTGACCACCATCGAGCCGCACACGGCCATCGAGCCGATCCTCGACCACTACGGACTGCCGGTGCAGGAACTGCTGGCGCTGCTGCACCAGGGCTTCGTGCCCCGGTACGCGTTCGCAACGGGCTCGTTCGTGGAGCGGCGCGCGGGGCCCACCTCGGACCTGGACGTCCGCGTGGTCTGCTGCCCCAGCTCCGAGCACCCGGCCAACGACCGGTCCTTCCGCCGCGAGGATCTCGTCTGGTGCGGATCCACGGTGATGACGGCGATCGCGGGGCGTGCCGTGCACGTCGTGTTCTGGCCCGAGGACGCCATCGACTCGATCCGCCGGAAGATCACCGAGACGGTGCTCGACAGCGAGAGCCACCTGCCGGTCTTCACCGCCGAGCAGATCGAGTTCCTGGAAGAGATCCAGGTAGCCGTGCCGGTGATCGGTGTCGACGGGTTCGCCGCGTTCAGGGACTCCCTCGACCTGGACCGGTTTCGCTCGATCTACGCCGAGCACCTGATGGCCGCCTACGACCAGGCGTGCGGGGAGACGCAGGGGCCGCTGCTGACCGACAACGTGGAGCTGGCCGCCGTGCGCAGCCGGCGGGCGGTGGAGGCGGCGGTCGACTGCTATCTGTTCGCCAACGGGCGGCGGGTGCGCAAGGAGAAGTGGCGGCTGCGTGAGCTCCTCTCCGTGCACGACCGTGACGACCAGCTCGTCGTGGACTTCCTCGAGCACACCCTGGGAGGCTTCGCCGACCGGTCCTCCGACGAGTCGCTGCGGCGGCAGGTCGAGGACCGGCTGAGCTGGTGCAACGACCTGCTGCTGACCCTGCAGGCATGACCATGGGATCAGTGGCCTGGCTGGTTCTCGACGTGGACGACACGTTGGTCGCGACCTTCGAGGTCGCCCTGGCCAAGGCCGGGGAGGTCGCCGGCCTGATGGGGTTGCCCGCGCCCGGCGCCCGGCGGTTCGCCCAGCTCTACGGGCGTATGCCGTTCGCGGACTGCGTCCTGCGCCTGCACCCCGGCGTCGATGTCGACACCTACACCGCGCACTACGACAGCCTCGCGAACACCTTCCCCGCGCGTCCGCTGGCCGACGTGCCGGCCTTGCTCGCGGTGGCGGCGCGCGCGGGGGTCCAGGTCGGGATCCTGACCAACGGCCCGGGGTACAAGACGGAGCGCAAGCTCGACGCCCTCGGCGTGCGCGCCGGTGACTTCACCTTCGTGCGCCACGCCGACAACTCGGCGGTGCGCAAACCCGACTCGCGCGCGTTCGCCGCGTTGCTCGCCGACTTCGCCATCGACGCCGGCTCCGCCTGGTACGTCTCCGACGCGCCGGCCGACTGGGACAGCAGCGCCGCCGCGGGCTTCGGCACGATCGCGGTGACCAGCGGGCCTCCGTTCCGGTCCGCTCCGGCCGTGGCGCCCGACCTCGTCGTCCACGGGGTGGACGCGTTGACCGCACTGCTGCCGGTGCTGCACCGGCTGGGGGACCGACCGCGCCGACACGGTCCCAGGCCGACCGCGGTGAGCTTCGACGCCGGGTTCACCCTCATCGAGCACATCCGCTCCGCTCCCGAGGTGGTGGCCGGGCAACTGGCCGCCGCCGGTGTTCGAGCGGATCCGGCCGAGCTGCAGCACCGGTTCGACGACTTGGCCCACGTGCTCGCCGATTCCGCCCGGGTCTGGTCCAGCGACCAGGAGATCGGCGCGGTGCTCAGGACGATCTACCGCGAGGTGGTCGAGCGCTCGGCCGCGGACCCGGACGGCGGGCTCGCCGACGCCGCCATCGAGGAGTACACGCGCGCGTCCAACTGGCGCCTGCGGGATGACGCCCAACTGGCGCTGCGTGTCGCCGCGTGGAGCCACCCGGTCGGCATCCTGGCCAACTGGCAGTCGGACCTGGCAACCGTGTGCGAGGCGGTCGGCATCGCCGGTCTCGTCCACGCCATCGTGCCCTCGGCACGGGCCGGCGTCGGCAAGCCGGCCGGCGGCGCGTTCGCCGCCGTGGCCGGCGCACTCGGCCGTAGCCCGGCCGAGCTCCTGCACATCGGAGACGACGCGGTCGCTGACGCCTTCGGCGCGCTCCACGCCGGCGGTCGCGCCGTTCTCATCCCCGTCGGCGCCCCGGCCGGGGCGCTGCGCAAGTCACTGGAGGTGGCGCTGTCATGACACAGGTCGAAATGCGGCCGTCCGAGATCACGGTCTACGGAGAGACCGCGCTGCACGTGCTCACCAGCGCGCGGCCGACGGCCGAGCTGGCCTTGGGCGAGGTGGAGCTCGCGGTGGGTGGCCCGGCCGCCGTCGTGGCCACCCAACTGGCCCGGCTCGGCCATCGGCCCCGGTTCGTCGGCCCGATCGGCGACGACCTGGCGGCCCGGTTCGTCCGACAGGAGATGGTTGCCGCCGGCGTGGACTGCTCGGACGCGTTCGCGGCCGGTCGCATGCCGCGGATCGTCGCCCGAGTCGACGCCGCGGGCGTCGAACTGGCCGCCGCCGTCGACGCGCCGCCGCGGTGGCCGACACGGTTGCCACAGCCCACATCGGGGCTCGCCTACATCACCGGCTTTCCCGCGTTGGCCGGCGTCGCGCGTTCGCTCGCGGCCACCGGCCGCCGGCTGGTCGTGGACGTCGGATTCGTGCCGTTGCTCTCCCGCCCCGACGAGCTGTTGGCGCATGTGGCCAACCTGGCGCCGGTCATCGACGTCGCGGTGATCAGCGGTTCCGGGCTGAGTCCGGGGCACCGCGCCGAGCTGGCCGACGCGTGCCTGGACGGCGGCGCGCGCGGGGTGCTGACCACGCTGTCGGCCGACGGAGTCATCGTGACGACCACGTCCGAGTCTTGCTGGCTGCCCGGACACCGCGTTGCCGCGGTGGACTCGTTGTGCGCCGGCGACACCTTCGTGGCCGGTTTCATGGCGGCCCAGTCCGAGGGCCTGGACCTGGTCGAGGCCGCCGCGTACGGGCAGGCTGTCGCGGCCGTGAAGGTGACCATGTTCGGTCGCCTGCCCAGCCGGTCCGATGTAGACGAATTCCTCGCGGAGCGGGTGTCATGAGCGCGGCGACCGGCTGGCGATCGCGAACCGAGAACGCCGACGGAACCGTCCGCGTCGACGACGACTCGCTGCCGTGGTTGCGGTGGCGGCTCGCCGACGACATCCATCGACGGCTCTACCACGACATCGGCGCCGAGGTGTCCCCGGGCGTGGCGGACGGCCCGGGCGACTACCCTATCGGCACGCCCCACTGCCGCCAGGGCGATCGGCCGCTCGGCGTGCTTGAGCCCATGGACCAGTGGCTGGACGGGGTCACCCCGCCACTCGGCGGATGGTCGGAGTTCCGCCGGTGGTCGTTCGACCGGCTGGAGGTGGCGAGCTGGCCGACCCGGCGGCATCTCGGCTGCTTCCACCGTCGGGGCAAGGCTCGGTACGACCTGATGTTTCAGCTGTGCGTCGCGTTGCAGGCCGGCTCGCCGGCATCGCCGGCGGGGCCGATATGGGCGGTGGACGGCTCCGGCCGGGCGGCGACCGACATGATCACCATGTTGGACGGCCTCGATGTCGTGGTTCCGGCGGACGTGCCCGCGCGCTTTCTCGCAGTGCGGTGCTGCGGGCGACCGCTCGCAGCACTGCGCACCGACGGACCGGTCTACACACACCATGGCGGTGTCGAGGCCGGGGAGCTGTTCGTGGCGGGTGCGGGAGTCGACGACCTTGCGGTCGCGGTGCGCCGGCTGGCCCGCCACGAACACTGAATCCGCTGATCAGGCCGTTACGATGTTGACCAGCTTCGGGGGCCGGGCGATGATCCGGGCCGGTTCGACACCGCGAAGCCACGCGCTCGCGGCGTCGAGCGCGGCCCGGGCCGCCTCGTCCGCGGTGATGTCCGCCGGCACCTGGACCCGTTCGCGCACCTTGCCGTCGACCTGCACGGCGAGCGTCACGGTCTGCTCCACCAACAGCACGGGGTCCGGCTGCGGCAGCGCCTCGGCGTGCACCGAGGTCGTGCCGACCAGCCGCGACCACAGCTCCTCGGTGACGAAGGGACAGATCGGCGCGAGAGCGCTGAGCAGGATCGTGACGCCCTCCCGCAGCACGGCCGCGTCGGCGCCGTTGCGAAGACCGGCGCTCAGCTCACGCTGCATCGACATAAGCGAGCTCACGACAACGTTCAGCCGCTGCTCCTCGTAGTCCACCGCGATGCGGTGCAGCAGGCGATGAGTGGTGCGGCGCAGCGGGTCCCGCGGGTCCAAGACGTCGTCGCCCGACCTGCCGAGCGCCTGCACTCCAGTCGCGAGCGCCCATACGCGTTCCAGGAACCGACGGGCCCCGACGACGGCCTGCACCTGGTCCCGGGGCCAGTCGTAGTCGTGGTCGGGCGGCCCGATGAACATCACGAACAGCCGCAGCGCGTCGGCGCCGTAGACCTGGAGGATCCCGGACGGATCCACGTTGTGGCCCGACGACTTCGACATCGCGCGGCCGTCCAGGGTGATCGTGCCCTGGTTGAGCAGCCGCCGGAACGGCTCCTTCACCGCCAGCAGGTCAAGGTCGTACAGGAACTTGGTGAGGAACCGGGCGTAGATCAGATGCCCGACCGCGTGCTCGATGCCGCCCGTGTACTGGTCGACCGGCATCCACTCGGCCGCGGCCTCGGCCGAGAACGGCGCGGTGGTGTTCTTCGGGTCGCAGAACCGCATAAAGTACCAAGAGGAGTCGATGAAGGTGTCCATGGTGTCGGTCTCGCGCTTCCCGGGCCCGCCACAGCTCGGGCATGGGACGTTCACCCAGTCGACCGCCTTGGCCAGCGGCGCGGTGGTCGTGTCGTCGAGCGCGTAGTCGACCCCCTCGGGCAGGACCACCGGCAGTTGCTCGTCGGGCACCGCGACGGGGCCGCACGACGGGCAGTGCACGATCGGAATCGGCGTGCCCCAGTACCGCTGGCGCGAGATGAGCCAGTCGCGCAGCCGGAACCGAACCGCGGTGTGGCCGATGCCCCGGGTGGTCAGCTTCTGGGCGATCTCCTTCGCGGCTTGCTCGGTCGACATGCCCGTGAACTCGCCGCTGTCGACCAGCGTGCCTTCGCCGCTGTACGGCAGGCTCGGTTGCGAGCCGTCGAACGGACGCACCACGGTCCGGACCTGGATGCCGTACTCCCGTGCGAAGTCGAGATCGCGGACGTCGTGGCCGGGCACGCCCATGACCGCACCGGTCCCGTAGCCGGCCAGGACGTAGTCGGCGGCGTACACCGGAACCGCCTCGCCTGTGATCGGATTGCGGGCGGTGTGGCGCAGGTCGAAGCCGCGCGGCCGGCCACCCACCGCGAGGCGCTCGATCTCGGTGCGGGCGCGGGTGGCGGCGAGGAATTCGCCGTAGGCGTCGGAGAGTCCTGCCTCGGCGGCCAACTGGGCGGCCAACTCGTGGTCGGGCGCGAGCGCGATGAACGTGACACCCCACAGGGTGTCCGGCCGCGTGGTGAAGACCTCGATCGCGAGGGCCGAGCCCTCGACGGGGACGGCCAGCTCACAGCCCTCGGACCGGCCGATCCAGTTGCGCTGCTGGGTCAGCACGGCCTCGCTCCAGGAGAGCTCGGACATGTCGTCCAGCAGCCGGTCGGCGTACTGGGTGATGCGGAGGAACCACTGTTGGAGATCGCGCGGCTCCGGCGTGGACGAGCAGCGCCAGCAGACACCGCCAACGATCTGCTCGTTGGCCAGCACGGTGTGGCACGACGGGCACCAGTTGACGGCAGCGGCCTTCCGGTAGGCCAGGCCGCGCTCGAACATCCGCAGGAAGATCCATTGCGTCCACCGGTAATAGTCCGGCTCGCACGTGCGCAGCGTCCGGTCCCAGTCGTAGCTGAAGCCGAGACGCGCGTACGCGTCATCGAACCGGTCGATGTTGGCGGCCGTCCACGCCGCGGGCGAGATGCTGTGCCGCATCGCGGCGTTCTCCGCCGGCAGGCCGAAGGCGTCGTACCCGACGGGGTGCAGGACGTCGTACCCCGACATCCGGTAGAAGCGGGCCAGTACGTCGCCGATCGTGTAGTTCCGGACGTGTCCCATGTGCGTCTCGCCCGAGGGATACGGGAACATGTCCAGGACGTAGCGCTTGGGGCGGTCGGGGGACCGCTGCGCACGACCACTGTTCGCCGCATGCCACTGCGTCGCCCAGTGCTGTTCGACGGACTCGAAGTCGTAGCCCGTCGTGTCGTTAGTGGTGGATTCCATAAATGCGGGATCTTCCTTTCCGCTGGTGTCGAGAGTTGGCCGGGCCGCCGCGTGGCGCGGTTCAGCCGACCCGCGCCGCTGGGGGTGGCAGGAGGCTGGCGGCCTCCGCCTTCCGGATGGCGTCCACCCGGGACACGGCGCCCAACTTGGCGTAGGCGCTGGTGAGGTGGCGCTTGACTGTGGCCTCAGTGATGCGCATCTGAGTGCCGATCTGCATGTTGGTGAGGCCGGCCGAGACGAATCGGATCGCCGTCAGCTCGCGCATGGTCAGGCACACTTGATCGGCTCGATCCGGGGCGGAGCTCAACCGGCTCATGGTCTGTCGTGACACGGTGAGGCGCACCGTCGCGGGCGAGTTCGCGGTGCTCCGGATCGCGGCAACCAACTCGTCGCGCGGGATCGACTTTACCAGGTAGGCGGCCGCACCGTTGGCCACCAGCTCGTTGACGGTGTCCACTTCGTCGTGCATCGAAAGGATGATCACCCGCGTGCTCTCGCTCACGACGCGTAGCTGGTCGAGCACGTCACGGGCGGGCGGTCCGGGCATCTGCACGTCCAGCAGCACGATGTCGGGTCGAGTCCGCTCGACGACGGCGATCGCCTCGACGCCGCCGGCCGCCTCGCCGACCACTTCGAACTGCGTCTCGATGGACAGCAGTTCACGCACCCCGTCCCGGAACAGGGTGTGGTCGTCGGCGACGACTATGCGCAGCCGAGTGATCATGGGCGTGGTCCCGGTGTGTGCGCGTGGACCGTGACGGTGGTGCCGTGGCCGGGCACGCTGCGGACGGTGAGCCGGCCGCCGATGGCTCGGGCCCGCTCGGCCATCGATCGCAGGCCGAAACGATCGGCGGCGCCCAACGCATCGACGGCGAAGCCGCGTCCGTCGTCGGTGACGGTGGCCGAGACCGCCTTCTCGGCCACCGCTACGTGCACGGACAGCGTCCGTGGCGCCGCGTGCCGCACGGCGTTGTGGACGGCCTCCCGCACGATCAGATAGATCTCCTCGGCGACGGCGTCGTCGAGTCGATCCGAGGCGCCGACGAACGTGAAGTGGGTTTTGACCGATTCGGGCACGGTGTCGGTCAGGTACTCGCTCACCGCAGACTCCAGCACTATCGGTCGCGCACGATGCCCCAGGTTCGCGATCAGATGGCGTATCTGGCACAACGATTCCTCCAGCGCGGAGCGCACGGCGGCGAGCTTCTGCTCGGCTCGGGCCGCATTGCCGGCGGTGTCCCGGTAGTAGGCGAACATGTCGAGTTGCTGCAGCGCGACGGCGACACCGTGCCCGACATGGTCGTGCAGATCGCGGGCGAGCAATTGCCGGTCGGACAGCTGCGATCCGGGAATGTCGCCCTCCTGTACTTCCTCAACTAATACTCGATTCATGGCAAGCCGATCTGAACATGCCCTCCGGCGATCGATCGAGCACCGTCGCACCAACAGGGCGGTTGGGTAGCCGAGGGCGTTGTCAACTTACGGTGGTGGCCCTGGGTTGGGATGGCCGTCGGGTTAGCTGATCGTCTGGGAGGGGTTGGTTGTGGAGACCGAGGCGACGGTGTCGCCTACCGCACGGCTCCACCATCATGGAGTCCTTTACGAGAAGGGGTTCTGGAGACGGCTCCAGCCTCTCGGCCCCTGTTCGATAGAGGATCAACACGGCTGCACCGCGTGATAGACATCGCCGTGGATGGGTGTGTCGATCGAACCCCTGGTCGTCGTCGACCAGGCCGCCAACATCGGCGCTCTGCCGATCGCCGCCGCCCGCGCGTCGGGCTGCCGGGTCGCCTACCTGCCCGGCCTGTCGATGCGCCGGGGATCAGGGATACCCCGCAGAGAGGCTGGCACACCAGGCAGTGGGCATTGCGGAGGGACAGGTGACGAGCGGCACGGGCTGAGCGGCTGTTGACTCCAGCCTTGCGCCGAAGCCTACGTATGTGGGCGTCTACGGTGTGCGGGCTGATCTCGATCTCCCGCGCGATAGCCTGATAGGTCAGCCCCT
>NZ_JARAWX010000047.1:0-33581 GCF_033793585.1 Streptomyces sp. MI02-7b
CAGCCGGCAGATCGCACTCAGGGCATCAACACGCAAGCCAGGCAGGATATGGGCCAGGCCGCCCCGGAACGGCATCCCCATTCTCACAGGCAGGATACGTAACCAACGAGGCTCCCCGGCTGCAGAGTTGAGACGTCAGACATCTCGCTCAACCGCCGGGGAGCCCCGTCCGTTCTGCACCGATCCCCGACCAGCCAACCGTCACCCGATCGGTGGCCCCGCTGAAAAGGCTCAACGAGCAGCTACTCCTGCTCCAACAGGCCGGTGTTGCAACCACTGGTTGAGTCAAGCCAGTTCACCTCCTGGGTCTTCGCGGAACGGCTCCGCTCCGGGCTTCTGCCATCCGTTCGGCACGGTCGAGACAGCCTGGACAACGCGATGACGGAGCCGTTCGGGTCCTTGATGCAGGTCGAGCTGTTGAACCGCAAACAGTGAAGACCCGGGGCGAGCTGGCGAACGCAGCCGCCCACTCTTTTTGAGCTTCGCTGCCGCACCGTCGAGGACGGCGTGAGGAACGACAGAATCCTGTCAGAGGCTGCGCTCAGGTCGAAGAGGACAGCGGAAAGGGTATCGGGATTGGTTGCCAGGGCCTGCCGGGCGAGAAAGGGGTACACGGACACTGCGCGAGACGCCGCAGGGGCGGGGCCGCCACTGGAACGGTTGCAAAGAATTTCGGGTCGACAAAAGGCGTCACGCAATTGTGAAACCTATGGCGGCCATGTGATTCCTAGGAAAAGCGGGACCTCGGCGATGGGTGTGCGTACCGAGAGCCAAGGCCCCGCCTGGAAACATCATACGCGTGTTCATTGCTGAGCCGTGGCACCCCCATGGGGGGCAGGAGTGCCGCGGCTTTTCACATGAAGACTGACCTAGGGTGGATCGGGTGGATATATCGGCCTGTTCTGCCGAGATCCCCACCCGCAGTCTCGTGACATGAACATTAAAGCAGGAGCCGGCACCTACGGGATTGCATGTAGGTCCCATCATTGTAGTAGGTGAGTGCCCCGCAACTTGTTGATACATCCCAGGTGTGGCAGGTGCGGATGAAATCGTGCTAAACCTCGAGATCCGAGGATCCGTCTCACCGGGAATCGCCCGCGATGGCTTCGGGTCGTCGCCGAGGTGCTGTTGCAGGTTCAGCATGGGCAGTGCGGATGGTTCAGCGGCTTCCGTGGCCAGCCTCGGAGGCACGGGGCCGGGTTTGCGGCGACTTCGGCCCGTTCTGGCCGTGCCGACAGGAGAGGCGGTTCGACCGTGAGCATTGTCGCGCGGATCCTGCGCGGCCCACGGCTGACGCCACCGATTCACGGCTGCCGGCCGCTGGCGGCGTTCCGGTCGTTCCGCACGGTTTGCCATCTATGACCGCTTTGCGTGAGAGACCCGAGACCTCATGTGGCTCACGGAGTCGCTCTGTGTCGGCCGCGGGCCGCCGGCGTGTGCGAGCCGCGCGTTTCGGCGAGGTCCCGCCGACCGCCGTTCCCGACTTCCTGCCGCCCCGCCCGCTCTCTGGGGCCATCTGTCCGCGATGCTCAGTGCGCCCTCCGAGGCGTGCTCACACGATGCTGAACGTTGCCGACGCTGTGAGGAGATGGGGGCGATGAATAACTCTTCGGGCTGTCCGCCCTGGACGTCACTTTGCGAGCGATACTCAACCAGGTACGCACCTCTAAATGATTGAATTTGAGTGCCAAGCCTTTGAATGGTTATGCCATTTCTCGCGGTTGGAGTCGACTCGCCCATTCCGTGCAACGAGAGATTGGCTGGACCGGTGACAAGGATCTTGTCGGAAGGCGCCAGGCCTGCCTCAAGAGACAGGGTGAGTCCCGCTGTGACTCCTCAGTGCTGCGATCTCTGACGAAGTGAAGGCACTTTGGACCGATGTGATCCTCAAGAAGGGGCGGTTTGACCTGTAATTTCAGACGCTCAGCGTGAGCTGTCACCGACCGGGTCCACCGCCGAACCGAGACTTGCCTGGTGCGCCAGGACACTGCCTGTGTTGTCCGATCTCGACAACCTTGCTGGAGCACAGTCGGCCGCTCCCGCGCAGCAGCTCTACAGGATCGTCCCATCGCCCCTTTGCTCGGTTCGCGTTGAGAACCGAATGGCGTTCCTGCGACATGTCGCAGGAACGCCATTCGAAATTTGTGACGGATGGAGCCCACTCAGCGATTATTTCGGGAAGTTGAACACGGGGCTGCGTGAAAGGGCCAGCGATACATATGAGACGGATCCGCCTCTGGGCGGCTATATCGATGTCGGCGACTGTCGTGGCGGGGGTTGCGGTGCCGGCCGGGGCCCGGTCTCCCGAGGGTGGTGCCACACCCTCGTCGGAGTCACTGGAGCGTACGGCCACCGTGCGGTTGATCACCGGTGATCGGGTCACTGTCAGCGACGCGCCGAACGGCAAAAGGGTTGCTTCTGTGCAGCGCGCACCGGGGCGCGAGAAGGTCTTCTTCCAGATCACCGAGCGGGACGGTGCACTGACCGTTCTTCCCTCCGACGCGGCAGCGCTGGTGCGGACGGAGAGACTGGACGCGGGACTGTTCGACGTCACGGCCCTTATTGCTCAGGGATACGACGAAGCGCATTCCGATGCTCTTCCGCTGATTGTGTCCCCGCCTGAAGGTACGGCCCGCGCGGCGTCCGAGCGGGTGGATGGGCTCTTGAGGTTCCATGAAGCCACATCAGAACCGCTGCGGCTGAGCAGTATCGATGCGCAATCACTGCGGGTGGCCGACCGGGACCTGGCGGCCTTCTGGAAGCAGCTCGCACCCCCGGGGCACTCCTCGATCGCGGCTACAGCCGCGACGCCCAAGATTTGGGTGGACCACAAGGTGCGTCCCACGCTGGACCGCAGCACCGGCCAGATCAACGCGCCGGCCGCATGGGCTGCCGGATACGTCGGCAAGGGTGTGAGGGTCGCGGTTCTGGACACGGGCGCCGACCAGACACATCCCGATCTCGCAGGCCGTGTCTTCGAGGCAAAGGACTTCTCCGGCAGCGGTTCGACCGAGGATCACTTCGGTCACGGTACACACGTTGCCGCCACGGTCGGTGGCAGCGGCAATGCCTCGAATGGTCTCCGCAAAGGCGTCGCGCCCAGCGCAGACCTGCTGATCGGCAAGGTGCTCGGGGACGACGGCTCCGGCAGCGAGTCACAGGTCATCGAAGGCATGGAGTGGGCCGCGGCGCAAGGCGCCAGGGTGGTGAACATGAGCCTGGGCGCCGACATGGAGACCGACGGCACCGACCCCATGAGCCAGGCGGTCAATGAGATCTCCCGAAGCAGCGGGGCGCTCTTCGTCGTTGCCGCAGGCAACAGTGGCGAGCAGGGCGCCACGACGATCGGTACGCCGGGCGCGGCAGACGCCGCCCTGACTGTTGGTGCCGTTGACCGCGATGACTCGCTGGCCTCCTTTTCGAGCCGTGGCCCGCGCTATGGCGACCGCGCGGTGAAGCCGGACATCACGGCTCCCGGAGTCGGAATTGTCGCGGCGCGCGCCGCCGGCACCAGCATGGGAATGCCCATCGACCAGTACTACACCGCGGCGGACGGCACCTCGATGGCCACGCCTCATGTGACGGGCGCGGCGGCGCTTCTGGCCGGTCAGCACCCCGAATGGGGAGCCGAACAGCTCAAGGACGCGCTTGTCAGCACCTCTCATACGGTGCCGGGTCAGGTGCCGACCGAGCAGGGTGGCGGCCGTGTCGACGTGAAGGCGGCGATGTTCGGCCCTGTCACTGCCACGGGGTCGATCACCCTGGGCAACTATGGCTTGGACGGATCTCCCGTGGAGCGGGCGGGGGTGATCCGCTACACGAACCACTCCCGGAGCGAGGTCTCGCTGAGCCTGCATGCCGAATTGGCGACCCTTGCCGGTGGAAAGAAGCTGCCTGCGCAGGCGCTGAAACTGGGTGCGAACACGATCCGGATCGCCCCGGGTGCGAGCGTAGAGGTGCCGATCGGCCTCGACCCCTCAAAGGCTGGTCGCGGCAACTACTACGGCTACGTCACTGCCACCTCTTCGTCCGGCGAACCGGTCCACACGACCCTCAGCCTGTCGCTCCACGCCCCGGTGCACAAGATCACCATGGACTCGTACGGTCCCGCCGGCGATCCCATCTACTGGGACTTCCTGCAGGTCTTCGGAGGGGATGCGGATGTCCAGTTCTCCGACTCCGACCCATCGGTCGCCGAGGTCGAGGAGGGCACGTACCAAATCGGCGCCACCGCAGTCGAGTGGACCTCTACAGGGGCGCGGGTCAGACAGATCCTGCAGCCCGAAGTGAAGGTCACCGCCGATACGACCGTGAGGCTGGACGCACGGACAGCCAAGCTGATGCGCGTACACACGCCTAACCCTGCTGTACGGCGCAACGACCTGTCGTACGAGATGTACCGGAAGATCGACGGGACGGTTCTGGACCAGACCATCGCTTTCGACGGGGGCGCCGAGACGATGGAACTGTACGTGAGTCCCACGCGCAAGGTCACCGAGGGCGAGTTCGAGTTCAACTCCCGCTGGGAGATGACGGCTCCGCAGCTCATCACCAAGGTCCGCGACGCGGACTTCGACCTCACTCCGTACTACCTTCCGGCGTCAGTCCCCTTCGACGCCGAGGGGGAGCGGCTCACCGCCGTGGACGCGGGGACCAAGCAACAGCCTGACCTGCGGCCCAGTACTGTGCGGGGCAAAATCGCCGTCATCCGTGACGACACGGCGGGCAACGGTTACGACCTCGCCGAGGTAGCTGCCAAAGCAGGCGCCAAGGGCATCATGATTGTCCTGCCGGAAGGGTTCCAGGCGTGGACCCAGTGGGAACCGACGGCCCCAAGGTCCGCCGTTCCCGTGATCCGGGTGGACGGCGCCCAGGGCGCGGCGCTGCTGCAGCATATGAAGAGGCACAAGGCCGTCATCGACATCTCCGGGACGGTAAAGAGCCCCTACCTGTACGACATCAAGGCGATATGGCCGCAGCAGATCCCGCAGGACGCGACGTACACGGTCTCGGACCGCAACACCGCGCGGGTGAAGGCGTCCTACGCGGACAACGGTGCACTGGCCTGGGACGGTGAGCAGCGCTTCAGTTGGCGCCCCTACGCGGATGTCGCTTGGGAGACCTCGCGTCCGGCCCCGACCGGCGGGACGCGTACCGAGTACGTCACCTCCGGGGACACCCAGTGGCAGCACTACGTCAACTTCATGACCCCGGTCTACTGGGAACTGCCGATGGTTTCGGGGCTGAGGGACACCCCCCGCACTTTCAAGGCGGGCGAGAAAACCCACGAGGAGTGGTACAAGGCCGTCGTACGGCCCTCGATTCCGCGTGGATGGAACCGTCCCTCGGCCCGTGACGGTGATGTCCTCCGTCTGGCCATCCCGGAGTACACCGACTCAGAGGCCAGCCACTGGGCCCGCCAGGACACTGCCATCCCGTGGAGCCTGCGGACCTCCGCAGAGCCCGGTGCGACGGCCCAGGCGACCTACCAGGGCGACAAGGTGACATCAGTCCTTTACCGAGACGGCAGGAAGGTGAGCGAAGCCGACAATGCCTGGGGCAACTTCGTGGTTCCCGCGGGGGAAGCCCGCTACCGCTTGGACCTGACGACCGAGCGCCTGAGCCAGGACTGGGAGACCGGTACCCGTACGTCCACGTCCTGGACCTTCCGATCCGGCACCACGACGGCGGAGACGCTGCTGCCGCTCCTCCAGGTCGACTACGCGGTTCCGGCCGACCTACGGAACACGGTCGGCGGAGGCAAGCGGCACGACATCGATCTGACCGTCAGGAACCAGGACGGCCTCGCCACCCCCACCGGGGTGAAGCTGTCGGTGGAGGCGTCATTCGACGACGGCACCTCCTGGACGGGACGGGTCCACGTCGAGAACCGCGGCCACAACGGGTTCACCGCGACCATCGAACGCCCGGACGGCAAGCCCCACGAGGCATACGTGACCCTACGGGTCACAGCCTCCGACAAGGCGGGCAACACGGTGCAGCAAACCGTGGAACGGGCCTACCGGCTCAGCAAGTGAGCACGGCGCCTCTGCGGCGACCCCGCAGAGGCGCTACTCAAACCGTTCGCAGCGGACTTGAGCTACGAACCAGGTGGTGCGCGCGCCCATGCCGAACCCCTGCTTGCACAGGCCGCCCGGACGAGTACTTCAGCAGCGTTGCGCTATAGGGCCTCCTGCACAGCTCATGGGTGTCGAATCCAAGTGAGCAACAGGAGGCCTTGTGCAGTCCTGCGGGGTGTGTCAACTTAACGGCCCTGTCTCACATTCGGTGGTGACGGAGAGTTGTGAGGGTCGTTGTTTTTCATGTGATGGATGTCAACGAGCTGGTGCGGATGGTGTTTTCGGGTTTGTCTCCGCTGGTCATGGAGGATGTGGCTGGCGAGGGTGAGCGGATTGTGGTGCGGGCCCGGACTCCGTTGGACACTGCGGTCTGCCATGTGTGCGGGGCCTCGTCGGGTCGGGTGCACGGCTGTCACTGGCGGACGGTGTCCGACGTTCCGGTCGACGGGCGCCGGGTGGTGGTCCGTGTGCGGGTGCGGCGTCTGGTGTGTCCCACGCGGGGCTGCCGCCACACCTTCCGCGAGCAGGTGCCCGGGGTGCTGGAGCGATACCAGCGACGCACGGCCCGGCTGAACGAGCAGGTCAAGGCCGTGGTCAAAGAGTTAGCGGGCCGGGCGGGAGCGCGTCTGCTGGCGATACTCGCGGTAGGCCTGTCCCGTCACACCGCCCTGCGCACCCTGCTGCGCATCCCGTTGCCCACCGGGCGGACGCCCCGCGTGATCGGCGTCGACGATTTCGCCCTGCGCCGGCGGCACCGCTACGCCACCGTGGTGATCGACGCCGAGACCCATGAGCGGATCGACGTGCTGCCTGACCGCACCGCCGACACGCTGGAAGCGTGGCTACGCGCACATCCGGGCGTCGAGGTCGTGTGCCGCGACGGCTCCACGACCTATGCCGAGGCCATCCGCCGGGCCCTGCCCAACGCGGTGCAGGTCGCCGACCGGTGGCATCTGTGGCACAACCTGTGCGAAGCCGCCCTCAGCGAGGTGAAGGCACACAGCACCTGCTGGGCCACCGTACTGGACGCACCCATCTACGACGGGCCGCGCGCCCGAACCACCCTGGAACGCTGGCACCAGGTCCATGACCTGCTCGACCAGGGCGTGGGCCTGCTCGAATGCGCCCGCCGACTGCAGCTGGCCCTGAACACCATCAAACGCTACGCACGAGCCGACCGGCCCGAGCGCATGCTCCGCGTCCCCAAATACCGAGCCGGCCTCGTCGACCCCTACCGCGACCACCTGCGAAAACGCCGCTCCGAGGACCCCGCCGCCCCCGTCAAGCGCCTCTTCGAAGAGATCAAGGCCCTCGGCTACACCGGCTGCCTCAACCTCCTGCACAAGTACATCAACCAAGGCCGCGCAGACGCCGACCGCAGCCACATCTCCCCACGCCGGCTCGCCCGGAGGTTCCTCACCAGGCCCGACAACCTCAAGACCGAACATCGCGACCTCCTGGGACAGCTCACCGCCGCCTGCCCCGAAATGACCCAACTGGCCGCCTAAATAACGGACTTCGCCCACCTCCTGACACCCCGCGAAGGAAACGCCGACGGGCTCGCGCGCTGGATCGTGCAGGTCCGCACAACCGATCTGCCCCACCTGCACTCCTTCGCCCGGGGCCTGGACCGAGACCGGGACGCAGTGATCGCCGCGCTCACGCTTCCGTTCAGCAACGGCCCCACCGAGGGCGTCAACACCAAAACCAAGCGGATCGCGCGCCAGATGCACGGACGGGCAGGCTTCACCCTACTTCGCCACCGCATCCTCCACGGATAGCAGCACGCTCCGTCACCACCGAATGTGAGACTGGGCCGTTTATTAGACACTCCCGATCGCGGCGAACAGCCACACCAAGGGCGGCCAGACCGTTGGCTGCACAGACCCGAGCGAACCGCCGAGCTGCCCAGGTAGCCCGCCTGGGCCAGCCCTGGAGAGTGGCGAGCCACTCGGTCAGGAGGCTGTTGACCTCGTCAGGGCGCTCCTGCTGGATCCAGTGGCCGCAGCCTTCCAAGATGTGGGAGGCCGACAGGCCGGGGAGGGTGGTGGGGGTAGGCGTCGATGGCGTCCGACATCCAGGTGGTGGAGGCGTCCAGGGCGCCGCCGATGAACAGGGACGGGTGCTTGACCGGGGCGCCGCGATGGGGGGCGAGGTCTTCCCAGTCGCGGTCCATGTTGCGGTAGCGGTTGAGCGCGCCGGTGAGGCCGGTGCGCTCGAACTCCCCGGCGTAGACGTCGAGGTCGTCCTTGCCCAGCCAGGCCGGGAGGACCCCTGCGGGGAAGCGGTCGCGCAGCCGGCCGCCGGGGCGGGCAACGAAGAATGGGTGCCTCTGCGGATGCTCCGCAGCAGGCGCCACCCCTCGTCGTCATCGATCTCGCGCACACATGTTCCGCCACCCGGGCACCCTGGCACTATGCGCCGCCCGGCACGAACTCCGCGGCGCGTCGCTCACCGTAAGGCGGGGAGGACCTGATCTGGTGTCATACGCCAGCTGTGCCGTCGATGCGCTCCCGGACCAGGTCGGCGTGGCCGTTGTGGCGGGCGTACTCCTCGATCATGTGGACGTAGATCCAGCGGAGGTTGACGTCCTGCCCCATGAAGCTGCCTGTGTCGGTCAGAGCACGGTCGGCGCAGAGCTCACGGGCGCGGGCGATCTCCGCCTGCCAGGTGGCGAGGGCGTGCTGCAGTGTGGCGCCCTCGGCCAGTTCGAAGCCGCCGTCGGGGGCAGACGGGTCGGCCTGCGGGTCGTAGATGGGCGGGGCCTGTTCTCCGGCGAACACTCGGCGGAACCAGTTCCGCTCCACCTCTGCCATGTGCTGGACGAGGCCGGTCAATGTGAAGCCGGACGGTGGCACGGACGGGACGGCGGCCTGCCCGTCGTCCAGGCCCTCGCACTTCGTGGCGAGGGTGGCGCGGTGAAAGTCAAGCCAGCTTTCGAGTGTGGTGCGCTCGTCGGCGTTCAGGGGCGGCAAGGGGCGTTCGATGGAACTCATCGGTCGATTATCGGCTATCGCCGAAGCCGTCGACTCCGCTGCAGCTGGTCAGCGCGGTCCGTGCCGACGGCCGCCTGGCTGTGCTGCTGCGGGGCGCCCCGCGCGCGGGTGGCCCGAACGGCGCGGGCCGATAGCTCGCGGGCCGTCCTGGCGATTGCCCGGTGGGGCCATGGCGACTGACCAGCAGCAGTTCGACGTGCGCGTCGGTGATGTCCTCGGCCGCGTCAGGGAACGTGCAGCCCGCCAGGGCATGTCCGTCCAGGTCTCTGTGTCAGGCCTGGTCGAGCAAGACGTCGACCCAGCCGGCGAGGACTTCGTGGCTGGTTTGGTCGACGACATGACGGCGACGCTTGCCGAATTCGAGGAGAACTTCCCGGCGGGCCTGCGCTGACGTACCTGCGTATTGACGCCCGCTGGATCGAAGAGGCCCTCCAGCGCCTTGAGGGACAGACAGGCCGCGAGACCGGAATCGACGACTGGCGAACGCCGGCAGGCGCCGTCTACCGGCACGCGTACGAATTCCACGCCGGCGAGCCCTTCTAAGGGGAAACTCCGGTTCGGGCTGCGGTCCTCCTGCAGATGTTGGTCACCAACCGCCCGCTGACCGACGACAATGCGCTGGCGGGAAGCGCGCTAGCCGGCCGCCGGCTTCCGCGACGGCACCCTCACCCTCAAAGACGGCGCCGCGCACCTGCGTTCTGGGCCGCCTCATGACACGGCGCTCCGCCCTGCACACCTGAGAAGAGACACAGTGGCGATCACCCGGAGCGGGAGGAGCTCGGCGCGTCGGGTCCGCGCCGAGCTTCTGTGATCCCCGAACCGGGGAGCCGCCTTTCGTGCAGCGCCACCACACCCACCCGGGGCCGGCCTCCCTTACACCAGCGACACGACGCCACTTTCCAGGTCGCTCGTCACACAGCCATGCCGACCATCTTCCGCGGACTGCCTGGATCGGGCCGCAGCCGACCTACTGCACGACTACCACGCTGGGACCTGGCTCCCGACCGGGAACCCCCACTCCGTGTGCCTTCCTGTACGGACGGGAGAACCGCCACTCCCGAGAGGAAGGAGCCCGCTGCCGGTGCCCCTGGCTTCGGAAAGGCCCCCGGTCGGCGGCTGCCAGGAGTTCGGCCCGCGCTGGGCCCTCTCCCGCCGGCGGGCGGGGAGGACTCGACGAGTCCGGCCTCGACGCCGGTGGGGGAGAGACCCGGTCGGCCCCCCCACCGCGTCAGCCGACCCGGATCAGGTCAGTGTGAGCTTCTTGTGCGCCGAAGTACTGCTCACATAATTGCCGTTCCCGCCGTAGACGGCCGTGACCGTTGCTGTTCCCTTCTTGTTGGGCAACTTGATCGTGAAGCTGTGAGCGCCCTTCGCGGCTGCCGTCAGGGTGACCTTGGTGGTCGCGGTCGTGTTGCCGACCTTGACGGTCACCGTGATCGTGCCCGTCGGATAGGCGGCGCCGCTGTGGCTGCCCACCACCACCCGGACCTTCTCGGTCTTGCCGTGCGTCGCCTTGGTCCGGGACAGTGTGAGCGTCGTGGCCGACTTCGCCTTGGCGACCTTCAGCTTCTGCGTCGCGACACCGCTGGGGGCGACGACGTCGGTGCCGGTGAACTGTACCGACACCGTGTGGGTGGCGACGGACAGGGACGCCGGCAGCGTGAACCTGCCGGAGCCCGAGGCGCCGACCTTCGCGGACAGCGAGCCGGTTCCGTAACTGACCTTCACCGTGCCGCTGTCGGCACCCGCCACCGCGAAGATCCCGGAGACCGCGTGCCCGTAGGTGGTGGAGGCCTGCTGCAGCGACACGGCGATGGCGCTGTGGCCCTTGGTCAGGACGAGCTGCACGGCGTCGGAGGCCGAGGTGTCCGCGGTGGCGGTTCCCTCGAAGGACGCGGTGAAGCTGTGCGTCCCCGCCTTGAATCCAGCCGGTACGGACAACGATGCCGTCCCGCCGGTGACCGTGCCCTGCCCGAGGACGGTGGTTCCGTCGCGGAAAGTCACCACTCCGCCGTCGGCTCCGTCGCCGGTGACGGCCGCCTTCAGCGCGACCGCCTTGTTGATGCCAGGAGCGGCCGGGTTCAGGCTCAGGGTCGTCGATGTCGTGGCGAGCACATCGATGTCAGCCGTCTCGGTGTAGCCCGAGCCGGCTCCGACCGCGGTGACGGTGGTGCCGCCGTAGGCCAGGTCGGCAGGCAGCACGGCCTGGAACGAGACGGTACCGTCGCTGCTGGCGACGGCGCTGCCGAGCGACGTGGAAGCGAGGGTGAAGGCCACGCTCTCGCCGCTGCGGTAGCCCGAGCCGCCGACCGTGACCGTGGCGCCCGGAGCGGGCTTGCTGTCACTGACCGCCAGCGTCCCCGGCTGCGAGAGTGCCTGGTGTTCGGCGCAGACGCTGCCCTGGGCACCGACCGGGGGCGCGGCGGACGTGGTGCCCGTGGTGCCGTCGTCCTCGCGGACCGTGAGGGTGCCGAAGTCCTGGCTGCCCAGGACCGCGTTGGTGGAGTTCGAGACCCCGATCTTGTACGCGGTGGTCGGGGTGGCTCCGGCCACGGTGTCGCCCGTCACGGGGACCGTCACCGCCTGGCAGGTCGTGCCGGGTTGGAAGGTGACGGGCTGCATGGCGAGGCCGACCTTGCCGGTGGCCGAACCGACCACGGTCAGGTATGCGGTGACCGGCGACGAGCTCGGCTGCGAGAGGTAGACCGCGACATCGTCCGTGCCGGGGCCGCCGCCTTCCTCCGCGGTCGTCGACGCGACGTTCACCGTGGTCCGCGTGCGGGGGTCGGGGGTGCCCACGCCCTTGCTGTCGAAGCCCAGGTCCGACAGGTACACGCCACCGGTGGTCACGGCGTCGACGCCGACGGCCGCGGTGAACGTGACCTTCGCGAGGTGCTTGAGGTCCAGACCCGCTGCGGCCAGGGTCGCGGTGGGCACGTGCACCTGCTGCAGCACGATCTTGTTGAGGTTGGTCGACGTGCTGGACGGCATCCTGGTGACGCCCCACCCGTTGAGGTCGGACACCAGGTCGCTCCAGGTGTGACCGGAGGCGTCGGTCACACTCAGCGTCATGTCCGTCCCGGTCGTGACGCTCTCGTCCGGGGACATGTTCACGGTCATCTCTTCATAAGCGGACACGTTCCGCTGTGCGGCCGGGATGGTCACGGCGAGCGCTCCGGTGGCCGCCGTCCAGGTCAGGTGTGTCATCGGATTCAGCGGGACGTTCGGTGCGAACGACGCGGGGGTCCAGTAGGGCACCTGCTGGTTGGTGAGCGTGCTCCCGGGGTTGGTGCAGTACGGCAGGGGTTCGGGAACGGTGCGGCCGTACTTGTTGGCGCAGACCGTGGCCGTCGCCCCGGTCGTGGTGCCGATCAGCGGGCTGGTGGTCTTGAACGAGGCGACGTCCTCGCGCAGGGACGAGGGCTGCTCGGCCACGGTACGCACGTCGGCGAAGTCCGCCACGGAGGGCGGTTCCAGCTGCGAACCGTCGAACATCCCCTGGAACTGGTTCTGTCCGCCGAGGGTCAGCTCGAAGAAGCCGGAGATGTAGGCCGCGCCGACCTGGTTCTGCTGCTCGGCCGTGAGCCGGATGTTCTTGCCCGAGGCCAGAGCCGTGCTGCTCGTGCCGCAGACGGCGTCGTTGGAGCTCGACCAATCGTCCGAGCCTGCCGGGAAGGGCGGGGTCCACGACGTGTTGAAGAAGTTGTGGTCGGCGCCCATGACCCAGATGTCGGAACGCTGGACGTCGTCGGAGAAGGTGTTGCCCCGCGAGTCGGCGTAGAAGTGCTGACCCTGCTGGTCGGACACGTCACCGTCGCAGTACGGCAGCAGTGTCGTGGTGACCACGTCCGGCAGGGTGGCGCGAGTGAAGTCGATCGGGGCCAGGGCGAAGACCGACTTGATGTTCCACGGCTTCGCCAGTCCCGCGTTGAGGGTGCCCGCGGTCACCACGCCCTCGCCGCCCCGCGAGTGGCCCATGAGCCCGATCCTGCTGAAGTCCATGGTGCCGACGAGCTGCGCGGCGGTCAGGGCGCCAGCCGGGTAGGTCGCCTGGCCGGCGACGAGCGCCTGGTCCAGCGTCACGTCCCGGTCGGTCGCCGCGTCGTGGTAGCTGACGGACTCACCCTGGTTGGCCTTCTTGAGCATGGTCAGTGTGTCCAGGGCCAGCTGGCCGCGCGTGATCGCGCCGTCGTCCGGGGAGAGCTGGTTGTCGTTGGCGTTGATGGCGTTCGCCGAGATCGACACGACGGTGTAGCCGTCCGCGGCGAGTGCCTTGCCCGCGCCGTCGTAGCCGGCGTAGCTCACAACCGGGGCGGTGCCGTCGGGGCAGGGCCAACCGCTGGCGCCCCTGAGCGTCGTGAGATTGTAGCAGGAGCTGTGGCGGCCGTGCACGAAGACCACCAGCGGGTGTGCGCCTGCGCTGCTGGGCAGGTAGATACGGCCTTCCAGCTCGCCTCGGATGCCGCCGATGTCCGCCAACGGGAGCGACTGCGCACCGAAGTTGTAGTCCGCGATCGTGTACGGAGACGTGCCGATGGTCGTCGGGTCCCCGGAGGTGGACCCTGAACCGCCGATGCCGTTCGGGATCGCCGAGAGCCGCTTCAGGGCCTTGGCCTGTGCGGCCGCCGACGGCAGCGTGGTCGGGCCGGTGGCGGTGCTGTCACCCCCGCTGGACCACTGCCAGGTGATCGACTTCGCAGTGGCCGGCGAACTGTCGGGAGTGGTGACCGTGAGCGTGCGCCCATCGGCGGACTCCGTGGCCGGACCGAGGTCGACACCGTCGGCCAGCAGTTCGGGGGCGTCGTCCTTCATGGGCAGTGCCGCGTCCAGTGTCAGCGACACGGCATAGCCGCCCGCGGCCTGGGTGACGGACCAACCGTCACCCGAAGCAACCACAGACGTGCCGGGACCTTCGGAAGCGGATGCCGGGGATGCGGCGACCGACAGCGCACCAAGCGCCATGAGTCCCGCGACACCCCCGGCCAGCGGACGCAACAACCGCGCCCGCAGGGGATCGGATATCTCCACCAGTGCCAGACCTTACTCACGAGCGCACGGACTGGCGCCCGGCGTGCGGCGCGCGCGTCAGTCCGTGCAACGACGGCTACTGATCCATAGCCCGGCCAAAGGTTGACAGATAAACAAGTAAAATTGAATAAAGAAATTTTGATGTTGCATCTTGTTTATCCCGGCGCCATGGAACCCCAGCTCCCGCTTTTTCTTGGTGAACCGTCAGAAATAGATTTCCGTCCGGTAATCGGTACGTGCTATCCGATAAGCAGTCGACTCCCGCGTCAGTGGACTGCTGATGGCACGCAGAAGCGGCTGCGGGCCGGAGAGCGCCCCACCCGGATCGCCCGGCGAAGGGGGCCGCTGGGTGAGATCCCTCGGTCCGGGTCGGGCGACCTGCGCTGCTTGCCGCGGCGATCTACGGCTCCGCCCGCTGTATACGGTCCCGGACCGTCCCGGGCAGGCCGCCCATCCCTGGAATGGCGCGACCCAGGTGATGTGCGCATGATGACCGTGTCAGGGCGACTGCGAGTCGTGCCTCCTCTGACCCTGCCTCGTACTGCTCGCGTCGAGTGGCTGACCACCTTCGACTGCCACAGCGGGCTCGGACAGGGACGGAGCCACCCACTCGGCGTCCGGCCATCGACATCCCGGAGTCTTCGCGGTCTCGGCTCATTGCGTGCGCCTACCCCTTGAACCAGGTCATGAGGCGCGTGGGTTCTTCGCCGCACCCGTCGGCGCCGCGAGCGCCACGCTGCGGCGTTGAGCTGCCGCTGGGGCCCGAGGGCGTCTTCGCCGTGGACGTGGATCAGAGCACGCCGGTGGTAGACCGCGCCGCCGACGGCGCCGCCCAACAGGACCCACAACACCAGGCGTTGTCTCGGGCGGGTCGAGTGCGTCGAATGAACCGCCTGGTTCGAGTCGCACCGCGGCAATCGCCACGGACCAAGATCATCACATATCGAGATCCACTTTCGATGCACACCCTAGAGCGCGCGGTGACGGCGGCCAGGGCGCGTGGTTCGGCGAGGCCGTTGGCGTAGGCCTTCCGCTGCGCCGCCGTCCACTGCGAGGCGCCGGAATCCCACGATTCTGAAAGGGGCACGACGTGGTCGGAGATGCGCACGGTGCCGCCCGGCCGCGTGTAGGTGGGCAGTTCGCGGAACTTCGGGCGCTGGAGGAGATGGAGGCGGCTGGAGGTGCCGGGGTCCTCCTCGAAGACGACCGGGTCTTCGATCCTGGCCTCGTCCAGGACGAGGTTTTGCCGGGCGGTCGACTGCTGGTCGGTCGAGACCTGCTTGCAGCAGCTCCGGCGAGTCAGGGTCGCGCAGCGGGCGCAGGGCGCCGGTGGCCGGGACACTGGCGGTGAAGTGTAGCGGCCGAGCACGTTGAGGTCCGCGTGCTCGAGCAGGGAGACGCGGGCGACGTCTTCGTCCAGGACGTCGTGCTCGCGTTCCTCGGCGGACAGGGCCCGCAACTCTCCGACGACGGCGTCGAGACAGCGGGTCGTCCGAGGCATTCCGGTTGAATGAGGGCCTTTCAGGACCCGTCCGGAGTACTGATCAACACCTGCAGCGCCTTCACCAGGCGCGCCGCGTCCTTCTCGCCGAGCGGGGCGAGAAACTCGCGTTCCGCCGCCTCGCGGGCGTCCTCTGCGTCGGCCCGCACCTCTTTGCCCCGCTCCGTCAACTCAACCAGGTTGCGGCGGCGGTCCTCCTCACTGCGGCGCCGTTCCACCAACCCCTTGCCCTCCAGCGCGTCGACGAGCGCAACCATCGTCGTGCGGTCCACGCCCAGTCGCCGCGCGGCGTCCAGTTGCGACAGCGGGCGACCAGCCGCCAGCACCGCGAGCACTGCCAACTCCCGCGCGTCCAGCCCGAACGGGGCCAGTACGGGCCCTGCGTGCTCGGCCAGCCGGAACTGTGCGTGCTTGAGCAGGTATCCCAGTCGCGTGCCGAGCAGTTCCTCGACGGCGGCCCCGTCGTCGTCATTCTCCGCCATCCCAAAATCTTAACCCTGCCTGATAATCAGCACCACTGACGATCATCTATGATGATGGTCATGCTCATTGACGCACCTCGCTGCACGCTCCGCTTCGGCGTCAAGACGACGCCCATGCACCTGGCCTACGACGACATCCTCCGCGTCTGGGAGGAGGCCGACGAACTGCCCGAACTCGACGACGCCTGGCTGTGGGACCACCTGATGCCGCTGGCCGGGCCGCCCGGTGGCGCTGTCCTGGAGGGCTGGACGCTGCTGGCCGCACTGGCCGCTCGCACCACCCGACTCCGTCTCGGCCTGCTCGTCACCAGCAACATGCTGCGCGCCCCCGCCCACCTCGGAAAGATCGCCACCACCGTGGACGTGATCTCCAAAGGGCGCCTGATCATGGGCCTGGGCGTCGGCGGAACCCGGCAGCCCGACGGCCCCAACCCGGCCGTCGCCGAGTACGCCGCCTACGGCCTCCCGCTCCCGAGCCCAGGCGAGGGCCTCGCCCGCCTCACCGAGACGATCACCATTCTGCGCCGCATGTGGACCGAGGAGGTCTTCGATCACGACGGCCTCTTCCCCACCCTGCGCGGCACTCGGAACGGCCCCGGCCCGGCCCGGCCCGGCGGGCCGCCGCTGCTGCTCGGTGGCTGGGGCGACCGGACGCTGCGCATCATCGCCGAGCACGCCGACATCTGGAACGTCCCCGGCCTTGCGGGCTTGCGCCGGTTCGCCGCGCAGCACGCAGCCGCGCACGCCAAGGCCGCCACCGTCCGGCCGAACGCCTCGTGCCACTGCCGGGCCCGGCAGTGCACCGCCCACGGCGACACCAAGGTCCTCTGCGCGGGCAGCGTGGTCCTGATCGTGCAGCACGACCCGTCGATCGGCCAGGTGTGGACCGTCTCGGAGGTCTGCCTGGCCTGCTCCCCGCTGGTCCCGCACGCCATCGTGGTGGCGACCGCTGTCAGGGCCCGGCCGTTCTGCCGCCGCCTCGCGGCCTGCGACCACGGCCTCTGCCCAGGCCCCGGCCGCGTCCGTGGTGGCGTGAGGTTTCTCCGCCGTCCCCACCTTCTCCGCATCGCCCGGCGATCCGGGCACCCCGCGACGGGGTCCCCGGGCCGGATCCCGGCGGCCGCGACGGCAGCCCGGTGGAGGAGGAGGCCGCCGCTGACGAGGCGCCCGCACCGCACCTCAGACGGCCGCCCCTGAACCTGGTCGTGGTCGTCGGGGGCGGGCTGGAACAACCGTCGGCCCCACGACGGTTGTGGCGCGCCGTGAGCGTCAGGGATTGCGGGCGGCCAGGGGCGGCCGCAGTTCAGCGCGTGGGCGGCGTTGGCGTCACCGCAGGGGCATGAGTTTGGGCGAGCCGCCGGGCAGCGTCGCGTACTCCAGGTGGTAGGCCGGGAGCTTGGACGTGTCCATCAGCCGGAAGCCGTTGTCGTACCCGCCCACCGTGGTGGTGCCCTTCTTTCCTGCTGCGACCCAGTGCAGGACCACGCTGTAACCGCAGTCCGTGCAGCCGCCGTTCGGTCGGCCTTTCAGGTGGAGCGAGAAGACCTCGGGGTCGTCCTCGGCGACCTTGAACGGGAACGTAACTGCCGGCTTGACGACCTTGTCGGAGAACTCCGCAGTCTCGGGCTTGGCCGTCAGGACGGGTGGCGTCTTCGACAGATCTACGTCGAAGTAGCGTTCGGACACGCCGCCGCCGCATTCACCTGAGGTGACCACGATCCCTCCCACGGGCTTGGTGCTCTTGGCCGTGACGGTCACGTCCATCGACATCAGCAGCACACTCCTGTTCGTGTTGCCTTGCACGGTGATGTACGTGGGACCACTGAGGTCGATCGCGTTCTTCGGAGGCTTGAGTCCCGGCTGGAGCTGCGCGATGTACTGCTTCGGTGTTCCGTCGAACCAGACCGTCGGGCACTGACTGCCTCCGGCGTCGGCCCGCACGGCGATCGGGGACGCGCCGGCACCCGGTCGGTGCCCTTCACCGTCAGGATGGTTGGCGAGGGCTCCGGATGCAGCGATCCCCGCCACGGCGGCGACGATCAGCGCACCGATTGCCACTGAATCATCCTTTAAAATTCGATCAGGCGGGAGTTCGGTTCGGTTCCTAGCCATCTTTCGAAAACTCATGAAGGCTACTCAAAGAACTAATTTTCCATACTGGACTCCTCATGAGCCAGCCAGGCGTCAAGAGAAAACCGATGGCTATGAGCCACAGAGCCGACCTGCAGCCAATCAACGTTCCGGCCGTCCCGCCGAGGATCGATCCTATCGGTCGACTTCCCCAGGTAAATACCCGTGTGGAAGCACGGGTGCGAGCCCGCAGCCAAGGTGGACAGGCGATCTGCTTGAAACTACTGGTTACCACGTTGGACAAGACCGTTCCTAGCCCCAGGCCAAAAGCTCCGACGGCATAGAGGAGCGACCAAATTCCACTACCGGCCAACGGAACCAGCACGCCGCTCCCCGCTCCGACCAGCAACCCCCAGCGCAGGACCGTTCCATCGCCGAATGCGGAACACAGCCTGGGTGCCACTATGCCACCCACGACTCCAGCAATCCCCGGGACTGCAAGGAACAATCCTGCTTGGTGTCGTCGGGGTGTCCGCCAGCGCGAATGCGGCCTCGATCGCGGCGTGCGCCTGCGCCCCGCGTCCGTGCGTTCCGGGCGGGGCGCGGACGGTGTCCGAGGCAGGGTGTCCGGGGGCGGGTCGAGGCCGTCCGGCACCGTCCCGGACGAGGGGCGTCCGGGCTCCGTCCGGGCCGACGAGGACAGCGACGCCGGACTGTCCGGACGTGTCCGTCCTGGATGTCTGGCCGGATGCGGTGAGGTCGGCTGGTGGCCTCGGGGTGGGCGTCATGACGGGTCCAGGAGACGGCGAGCAGGACGAGGCCGATGGCGGCGAGGACGACGAGGGAGCGCCAGGAGGCGCGCCATGCCGCCCTCACGTGGCCGCTTCGGGGAGTTCGATACGGGTGCCGGGTGGGAATTGGTCAGCGAGGGCACGGAAGCCGGGGCCGCTCACGACGCCTTGGACGCCGACCGCGCCGGGCGGTCCCCAGAACCGGCCGACGTAGAGTTGCTGGCCGTCGACCTCGCGGTGCCGCTCAGCCACCTCCAGAACCGTGTCCTGGGCAGGTCGTCAAAGCCGTGATCGGCCACGGTGTATTCGGTCTCGGTCAGCTGCCCCGCCGCGAGCAGCCAGCTGAGCGGCACCGGTGCGGCGTAGGTCTCGCCGTGCGGGGGGCCTCTATGTCTTTCGTCAAGCGAGTCGTGGGGTGCGGGGTTGGTGGAAGGTGCCGTCGTGGAGCATGGCGAATAGGACGCTGATGCGTTGCCGGGCGAGGCGGAGGAGGGCTTGGGTGTGGGTTTTTCCGCGGGCTCGGCACTGGTCGTAGTAGGTGTGTGATGCGGGGTCGTGGAGGGGCGCGAACGCGGACAGGAACATCGCGCGTTTGAGCTGCCGGTTCCCGCCGCGGGGTGCGTGTTCGCCGCTGATCGAGGTGCCGGACTGTTTGGTGGCCGGTGCAAGGCCGGCGCAGGAGGCCAGGTGGGCGGCGCTCGCGGTACCGGTGTGCCCCCTTCACTGAAGCCGACTGCCGACTGCCGACTGCCGACTGCCGACTGCCGACTGTCGGCTGTGGGGTGGTGCGGCGCGGCGTCGTCTGGTCGGCGGTCACTCCGTTGGCGGGTGGTGTGCCGGGATCGGGTGCCGGTGGTGCGCGTTCATACGCGCTTTTGGGAGGTGGTGCGCAAGCGAATGTGGGGGTGCGGCAGGCTGGGGTGATGGAAGATGCGCGATTCGTGGTGCACGACCTGTCCGGCAGCGGCGGGCGGCTGGTGACGATGCACCGCGAGGGCCGGGTGGAGGACGACTACGTGGGCACGGCGTTCTCCGAGCACGATCTGCTGCTGATCCTGCGATCGTCCGGTCTGATGGACCCGGATCTGGTGGTGGATGATCCGCGCTGGGTGGAGTGGCGGGGGAGCGCTGCGCACCGGTGGGGGAGTGGCTGACCGCGCCCGGATCGGCGCATGGGGCGCTGTCAAGGGCCTTCCATGCAAGATCACTGCGGGGCGGTGAGTTCTGGTGACGCGCGTGCGGACGGGGGCTGTCACCCGGAGGGGGCACGGGGCCGGCTGTCCGCTCGCCTTTGGCGAGAGAGGCGGTCCGCTCCGGGCGTCATTCGCCCTTCGGGCGGGCGACGCTGCGCGCGATGCCGCCGCCTCTCACGGGGCAAGGGATGCCGGTGATGAGGCTCGCGGTGAGGGCGGCGAAATACGATGCTGCCATGTCGCTGCCGGAAGTACGCCTGCCAACGGCCCTCGTCGCGCGATACCGGGCAGTCGATCGCGAGATCATCGGCTCAGCAATCGTGGACACCCCCCGTCACCTGGAAGCGCTGACGGCGGACATCGCAGAGCGCGGTATCCACACACCGCTCCGCCTCGGGTTCAACGAGAAGTTCGCGACGCTGGACGGAAACCACAGAATCGCCGTAGCCATCCGACTCGGCCTGGAATCCGTCCCAGTTACCTTGTTCAGGGAAGCGCTGACGCCACGCCCACGCCACGCGCAGCCCATGCAGCCCAACGACCTGATCGTTCTCCTGGAAGCCGCAGGGCTGCTTGGTGGCTGACCGCCCCGGAGCGGGCATGCTGTCGTCAAGGGCGCCCTTGACGTTCCCGCTGTATAGAGCACGGGAAGGGTGAGGCGGACCTTGCGTCAAGGGGGCTTGACGCCATCGACCTTGCGATGTCAAGGGGTCTTTACGTATCGCGTCAAGGGATCTTTGACGGATGTTGTGAAGGGGCCTTGACGTGGTGGGTGGTGCGCGCGGTGATCTGGACCGCGTGGTGCGACGTGGGAGGAGATCGGGCGGGCGGTGAACGCGACCCGGCAGGCCGCTCACCAGCGCTGGTCCCGTCACCTTCCTCGGGAGGTCGACACGAGCGTGTGACCGGGTGGCTGCTTCTGTACCAGGGCTCTGGAAGGGCTTCCTGTCCTCGCCTGGGGCCGGGACAGGAAGCCACGGTGCGGGTCGATCAGAGGTTCCGCTATTGGTCTTTCTTGCGTAGTTCGTTCTGGCGTCGGTTCATGCGTTGCATGAGCAGCGCGTGGACGGTTTCTCCGAGGCCGAGGTCCTTGATGATGTCGGACCACGCTTGTAGTTCGTGTGCGATTTCGGGCTTGGAGAGCTTGCCGGTGAAGAAGTACTGCATGTCGTGCAGCAGGTTGGTGATGGTGTTCAGTTCGGCGCTGCCGTCCACGGCGACGGCCCGCTGGAATTCCTCACCTTCGATGCCGGCGGTCAGGGCGTGCAGGTACCGGGCCCGGCTGGCTTTGGCGACCGTCAGGGCCTGGGTGCGGGTGAGGGGGAAGCAGGACAGCGCGCGTGCGACGGCGGAGTCGGGGGTGAGGTCCTCGGGCACGTTCTCGAGGTCGTCCTCGATCGCGAGTCGGGCGTAGGCCAGGTATTTACGGGCGAGGAGATGCGGGTGGCGAAGTCTGACTTCCTGGTCGACGAAGTCCAGCAAGTGCGCGATGAACGCGAACCGCAGCTCCTGGGTGATCGACGGATCCCGGTTGACGGGGTAGGAGTCCGTGGCGGCGATATCGGCCAGCGCCAGGGCCCAGTGGGCAGGCGAGGGCAGCTCCGCTGCTTCCTGGCGGATGAGGGCAGGAAGCAGCGGAGCTTGGACCTTCACCAGGCGTTGGTAGAGGGCCATGATGGCGATCATCTGTCACGGCTCCTCTGTTCGATCGCGTCCTGCGGTACTTCAACGCCAATGTTCCGGAACACGCTCACAGCTGGCTCCGCGGCCGCTCTCACGAAATTTGTGCATAACCCGCGTTGGTCTGCCTGGTCGGCGCCGGCCACGCGGGCTGCGTGCTGTGCGTCTCAGTCCGCCTGCGGCAGGCCGACCTCGGTGTCCCACCGGCGGAAAAGGTCCCCGCAGGTGGTGGAGGGCGTCGGCGAGCGCTCGGCGAGGGTGATCAACGCGTAGTGCAGTTCCCTGCTCAGTCGGAAGAGCCGGTGGCTGTACGGTCCGCCCCTGTAGACGTACAGGCGGAAGACACCGACCATCTGTCCGTCACGGGTGCCGTCGGCGAAGGCGGCCGGGACCCCGGCAAGCAGTTCGATGTCGCTCTTGCCGATCGCCGCGTCGGCCACGGCCTTGAGGGGCAAAGAGCCGAATTCGGCAGCGGACAGGGAAGCTTCGGTGGCGGCAGCATGGGCGGCCAGGGCTGCGAAGATCTCGATCAGCTGCTCGCCTTCCGCCGTGCTGATGCCCCACCCCTGCAGGGTCTCGTGGCGGCGAGTCTGGCGCCTTGGCTCCTGGTCCACCAGCGGCAGCAGGACATGGCCCAGGTGAACGCAGCGATGCCACAGCAGGTCGTGGTCAGAGGTCACGGTCGATCCTCTCTACGCCAGTGGAGGGCCTGCCGTTGAGGACCAGCCTCTGCACCGCAGACCCTTCAAATTCCCACGAGACGCAGGCCACGTACAGAAGGGGGCTGTGCGCCGTCCCGTGCCCCACCTGGCCGCTCGCGCTCACGAGGGTTCCCTCGGTAGTTCGGTTAGGGCAGGTGGCGGCGCCGGCTGCATCCCCCGCTTCCCCTCGCCACAATGTGGCGGGTGGCGGGTGGCGGGTGGCGGGTGGCGGGTGGCGAGGGTGCGGGGGTGGTCGGGGCCGAGGACCTGACCACGGGCACTGTCGCGTTCAGCACCGGCGGCGCGGACACCGGCCCCTCCTGACCGCGCCATCCGGCCCCGCGACGACCGACCGGGCCACCCCTGCCCCGGGGGTGTGCCGCGGTCATTGTCCGGGTTCGACCGGCAGTGACCGACCTGGCGGGGCGTCGGCTGCTCCACGTCCGCATCCCCTGCCGCGCCTTGTCCGTGACCTCACACGAAGGTGCCGCATTGAGCGTAGCCCCCAAGAGAAGTCAGACCGCCGTGACGAGGCACTTCCCTTCGCGGTTGTCTGTGGGTCAGCTCAGTCGAGCTCCCCCAGGTAGCTCACAGCTTGACGGAAGTCGTCCCGCGCGGCATCGAACTCGTGTGTGGCGACGTGGAAGGTGGAGCGGTCGATCAGGATCCTTGCGAGTGTTCGCGTCCCGCCTTCAGGGTCGTGCCGTGACAGCTGACGGGCCAGGCCGACTCCGTCGTCGAACAGGGCGCGCACGCGCTCCGCGAACAGATGGGTGCGGTGTTGCCAGTACACGGCGGAGCGGACGGTGAGGACCCGGTGCAGCCGGACCAGTTCGGCCAGATGCCGGTCGGGATGCTCGCCGGCTCGCGGCGCAAGGGCGTCGACCTCCTCACGGAGAGCGTCACGACTCTCGAAGTAGCGCCGCCTGGCATCGGGCGACCATTGGCCGGGCGCCGTCGCCAAGGGGGGATGTGGCTCACCGGACAGCGGCCGATCACTCTCGGCACCGGAGAAGCACAACAGGACCGCCCAAAACGCCGCCTGATAGCCACTCCAGGTCATCCGCTCACCGGTGTCGGCCAGCTTCGTCAGCAACGCGAGGGCCTCCTGACGCACTGCGGCAGACTGATCCACAGGTATGGACAATTACTCCGCTTGCGGGGAGCGCGATCCACGTCGCGACTGGCGATGGCCTGCGGGTCTGCGAGGGCTGTGTCGTTTCCTGGTCCCGTTGCCCCGCTCATGGGGTCCGTGTGTCGGCGTCGGGTTGTGGGAGTGTGGTGTCGGCGCTGACGGACACGGCGTGGCCTGGTCTCATAGACTGAGCGTGCAGGCGTAGGTCCATTGCTGCTGGCAAGGGGAGGTATACCGTGACCGCTGACATGATCGCGCCGGAGTGGATGCACACGCCGATCACGGCGGCGCAGTACGACTCCTGGTCTGCGGAGCAGTGCAGGGGTATCGAGATCGTTGACGGGATGGTCGTGGTGAGTCCGAGCGCGTCCAAGCGTCACAATCGGCTCGCGCGGCTCCTCGCCAATGCGCTGGACGCCGCCGCTTCTGCGGAATGGAACGCGGACACAGACGTCGATGTCCGTCTCCAGGATGTTCCGCTCACGAATCGTCGTCCCGACGTCGTGGTCTACCGGGCGGACACGATCGACATCACGCCCACGAGGCCGGAGCATGTGCTCCTGGTCGTGGAGGTGGTCTCGCCCGGCTCGGAGACCACCGACCGGATCGTGAAGATGGAGCAGTACGCCAAGGCGGGGATCGCCTTCTACTGGCGTGTGGAGCAGACAGCCAACGGGGTTCCTCTGGTGTACACCTATGTGCTCGACCCGGCAGCCGGGGTCTACCGGGACGGGGATGTCTTCACCGACGTCGTGAAAGCCGCGGTGCCGTTCCCCCTTGAGATCAGCCTCAGCTCGATCTGACGCACAGCCACCCCTGCTCGGACCTCTCGCCACCACCTGCGAGGGCGGGGAGGAATGAGACCTGTAGGGGGGTACGGCTGCCGCTGATCGCCGCCCGCGACGGCGTTGCGGCGCCGTGGCGCACGCACCCACGACTGTCCCGCGTTTTCCCAGGTCACAGCATGCTTCCCCGGAGTGTACGGTCCGGACTTCGCCTCACTACGGTGGCCGCGCATGACAGCAGTGACCGCCGACACAGGCCGCCCGAGGCTCCCGGTGCGCAAGACAGCGCACGCCGCCCTCACCCTGGCGGCTGTGAGCAGGGCGGTGTAGCGGCTGCGGGCGACGGCTCAGATGGCCTCGCGGGCGACGGCCAGGGTGCCCTTCCGCGGGCAGTCGCCTGCGCCATCACCTGCGGCATCATCTGCGGCAACGCCTGCGCTGTTACCTGCACCATCACCTGTGGCGGATTTCTCGCGGCCTTCCGCATTCTGGCTGGTCACGCGGCCATTCGGCCCAGCGGCGCACTCTGACATCTGTGTGGTGGGGTGGGCTGGCTGCTGGCGGTGGCTTCCCTGCTCGGGGTGCGTCCGGGTCTTGGGCAGGCGTGGAGCGTGGCCGGCGGGGGCGCTGCGCTGGGCCGGGGTGACGGGGGCGCCGGGTGGGAAGACCCGGCGCGGAACATGCCGGCGGAGCGACGACGCCCCGTCACTTTTGCTTGCGCTCCCTCTCCTTCTGCGCGGCCTGCCGCGCCCGGGCCTCCTGACGGCGCGCCAGATCCCGCTCGACCTGCTCTGCCTTCCGCTTGCGCTCCGCGTCCTGACGCTTCTTCTCCCGCTGCGCCGCCGCCCACCGCTGCGCCTGATCCCGTTCCTCCTTGGCCGCTGCCCGCTCCTTTTGCGGTCGCTCCTGTGCCGCAGCGTGTGCGCGGCGGGCCTCTTCCTGCTGCAGGCGTTTGTGCTCGGCGGCCTTCGCCTTCTTCGCCTCCTGGTAGGCCTGTACCGGCTGAGCGGTCAGGGATTTCTTGCGGGCCACGGCGTCCCCCTCAGATCCGTCGTGTCGCTTGATGTGAAGCCATGCCCGCCCGACAAGACCAACAACCCCTCGCCTGCAGCTGGAGCACTGCGCTCATGGCGACGAGCCAGCCACCACGCTCCGGTGGTCGTTGCGGCGAACGCGTAACCCACCGCCCAGCCCGAAGCTGCCTTTGGCATCAGGACATGGCCAAGACCCGTAACCGCCGCGCATGCGGCCGCGCACACCGCGGCACGCGCGAGGCGATATGCAGGCCGTCGGTGACCAGGCGGCGCCATAGGCCGATGGCTCCGTCGGCGTTCCTTCGCCACGGTCCGTTGGGGTCGAACGACACACCCCGGGTCGGGGTTGCGCACCTCACTCCGGGCCACCAGAACTAGACAAGAGGCCAGTGGACCTTTACTGTGGAGGCGTAAGGTTCCAGTGGCCTCTTAAAGGGCTGCGGGGCAGACTTCACCAGAAGGCGGCAGGGCGTGAACGAAGACACCACAGCAGCAGCGCGTACGCCGCTGGGCAGCTCCGGCATCTCTGTGCGGCCCGTCGGCCTTGGACTCATGGGGATGTCGCAGTTCTACGGAGCGGCGGACCCGGGCGCCTCAGTCGTCACCATCCAGGAAGCGATCGAGCTGGGCGTGGAGCTGTTCGACACCTCGGACTACTACGGGGCGAGCAGTGCCACCCCGGGCCGGCCGGTGCCGGGCTTCGGGCACAACGAGGAACTGCTGGGACGGGCCCTCAAAGGCCGCCGGGACCGGGCGGTCGTGGCGACCAAGTTCTCCGCGCGCCCCACCCCCGAGGGCCGCAGCTTCTTCGACGGCCGCCCCGAGTACGTGAGGGCCGCCTGCGAGGCCAGCCTGAAACGGCTCGGAACGGACCGGCTCGACCTGTACTACTACCACCGGCTGGACCCGGCCGTGCCCGTCGAGGACACCGTGGGCGCCATGGCCGACCTTGTCGTCGAGGGCAAGGTCCGGGGAATCGGTCTGAGCGAGGTGAGCACGGAGATCCTGCGGCGGGCCCACGTCGTCCACCCCGTCTCCGCTCTGCAGAGCGAGTACTCGCTCTGGGAACGCGGCGTCGAGGCCGAGGTGCTGCCGGAGTGCCGCCGTCTGGGCATCACCCTGGTGCCCTACAGCCCGCTGGGCCGCGGCATGCTCACCGGAGCCTTCCGCCGGGGGGTCGAGTTCGGCCGCGACGACTTCCGCTCGACGCTGCCCAAGTTCCAGGGCGAGAACTTCGAGAGCAACCTGCGGCTGGTCCGTGAGCTGGAGCGGTTCGCCGTAGGTGCCGGCGCCACCCCCGGCCAAATCGCCCTCGCCTGGCTGCTGGCCCAGCACCACGACATCGTCGCGATCCCCGGCTCCAAGCGTCCGGACAACGTCCGGGCGAACCTCGCGGCCACCTCGGTCCGGCTCAGCGCCGACGACGTGGCCGGCCTCGGCGCCGTGTTCGACCCCGTACGGGTCAAGGGCGCCCGCTACGGAGCCCTCAACACCCTCCAGGACGACACCGGAAGCTGACGTCCCCACCGGACACCGCACACAGGGCCCGGCCGCGACCGGCCGCCCCTGGGCAAGGAGCACACATCATGAACTTCGACGACCAATTCGCCGGCCGGACCGCCTTCGTGACGGGCGCCGGCAGCGGCATCGGATCCGACATCGCCCGGCTGCTCACGGCCCGCGGGGCCGCCGTCGCCCTGGTGAGCCGTCAGGAGGAACCCCTGAAGGAGCTCGCCGGCCGGATCGCCGCAGCGGGCGGCAGGGCCCTCGTCCTGCCGGCCGACGTCAGCGACCCGCTTGCCGTGAAGCACGCTGTCGCCGAGACCGTCGGCCACTTCGGCGCCCTGCACCTGGCCGTGAACAACGCGGGCACCTCCGGCGCCCTCCACGAGGTCCCCGACCTCCCCGAGGAGGAATGGAACAGGACCGTGGGAATCAACCTCTCCGGCGTCTTCTACGGGATGAAGTACCAGATCCCGGCGATCCGGGAGGCCGGTGGCGGCGCCATCGTCAACATCTCCAGCGTCTTCGCCGACCGCGGCCTGTCCGCCCGCTCCGCCTACAGCGCGAGCAAGCACGGCATGCGCGGACTGACCCGCACGGCGGCCTTCGAGTGGGCACGGCACGGTGTCCGCATCAACGAGCTCCAGCCCGGCGTCGTTCCAGTGCCTCGCCAGCAGGGCAACCCCGACGAGGTCGCGAAGATCGCCGAGGGCATCCCGGCCGGCCGGCTCGGCACCGGGGTGGAAGTGGCCAAGGCCGTCGCCTTCCTGCTCTCCGACGAGGCCTCCTACGTCACCGGCGCCCACCTCGCGGTCGACGGCGGGTTCCTGATCTGAACCACGAAGATTCCCGCCCCCCTTTCCCCATCGAGCAACAGAGACAGAGGTACCACCATGAGCAAGACCTGGCTGATCACCGGAAGCTCCCGCGGCCTGGGCCGCGCAATCGCCGAGGCGGTCCTGGCGGCGGGCCACAATCTGGTCGCGACCGCCCGGCGCGTCGAGTCCCTGAACGACCTCGTCGACACCTACGGCGACAAGGTCCGCCTGGTCACCCTCGACGTGACCGACGCCGCCGCCGCACGGCGGGCCGTGCAGACGGCCGTGGCGGCCTTCGGGCGCTTGGACGTCGTCGTGAACAACGCCGGCTACGCCGACATGGCTGCCGTCGAGGACATGTCCGAGCAGGCCTTCCGCGACCAGATCGACGCGAACCTCCACGGCGTCGTCAACGTCACCCGGGCCGCCCTGCCCGTCATGCGCGAGCAGGGCTCGGGGCACATCGTCCAGATCTCCTCCGTCGGCGGCCGCGTGGGCGGCCCTGGCCTGGGCGCCTACCAGGCGGCCAAGTGGGCGGTCGGCGGCTTCTCCGAGGTCCTGGCCAAGGAGGTGGCCCACCTCGGCATCAAGGTCACCGTCGCCGAGCCGGGCGCCATGCGCACCGACTGGGCAGGCTCCTCGATGGCCACCCCGCCGGTCAGCGAGCCCTACAAGCCGGTTGTCGAACCCGCGATCGCCCGCCAGCGGGCGTCGGACGGCAACCAGACCGGCGACCCCGCACGCGTCGCACACATCCTGCTGGACATCACGGAGTCCGAGGAGCCGCCGCTGCGTCTGCTGCTCGGCAAGGACGCGGTCCGGGTCGGCCGGGCCGTGGCCGAGACCCTCGCCGCCTCCGACGCCAAGTGGCGTGAGGTGAGCGAGTCCGTATGACCCGCGGCATCGGACCTGCCTGCCCGGTCGGGGCTTAGGCTTGCGGCAGGCGGCGCCGAGTGCGGGCCGCGAAGGTTTCCCGGGGAAGTGACAGTGGCAGACGACCGGTCGACGCAATTCCAGCGGGCGCGAAGCGCCGAGCAGCGCGAGATCCGCAAGCAGGCCATCATCGACGCCGCGACACAGCTCCTGGCGGAGATGCCGGTCGGCGAGATCAGCCTGCGCGAGCTGAGCCGTCGGGTCGGGCTTTCGAAGACCAATGTCGTGCGGTACTTCGAGACCAGGGAAGCGGTCTTCTTCGAACTGCTCAACCGGTCCCTCGCGCAGTGGATCGAGGAGCTGCCCGCCGAACTCCCGTCCGCGGGGGCTCACGCTGACGCCTCACCGGAGGCCGTGACGGACGCCCTGGCCCGGTCCCTGGCCCGCCGGTCCCTGCTGTGCGACCTGCTGAGCGCGCTGGGGTCCGAACTGGAGCGGAACCTCTCCACCGAGTCGGCGCGCGAGTTCAAGCTGGCCCACGGCAGATTGCTGGGCACACTGGCGGATCTGGTGCAGCGCAACATCACCGCACTGACGCCGGCGGCCGCCCGGGAGCTGGTCTCCCTGACCGTCGTGTGCACGGCCGGACTCTGGCCGTTCACCCACCCCTCGGAGGCGGTCGCCGAGGCCCAGCGGGACCCCGAACTCGCCGACACGCGGGTCGACTTCGCCGAGCGGCTCGGTCGTACCCTGCACGTCGCCGTCACCGGTCTGCTGGCCCTGGGCTGACGCCCGCGGCCGGTCCGCGCGGATCGGCCGGCAAGCCGGGTCAACGGCGCCGGCAGCTCCGTCTCGACGTGCGCCGAACCGTCGGGCGGGCGTGTCCGGGGCACGGGATGCGCCTCGACCGCGACTTGCCCGGGCCGGGCCGCAGCGGCGACCGCACCAGCGTCCGCGAGGCCCACCCGCCGGTCGTGCCCGGCGAGTTGACCTGCTACTTCCCGGCGGGTCCACCCCCTGACCCGGTCTCGGATGTGCGGCGCGCCGCCGGACGGATCGCATCGAGGCCGTGGGTCACACCTTTGGCACCCCACCCACTTTCGTCACCCACTTTCGTCACCACCTCAACCGGTGATACGTTCGGATCGGTCTCGACGCCCCGAGCCGTCTCGGGGCGCCTGCCGAGGTCACGGGGCAGCCCGCCCGTGGACCCGCCCTCGCCCTTCCCGTCGTGTGATGCGCACATGTGTCGCCGCGTCGGGCGCCCACCTACTCAGCGGATGTGAAAGCAATGAAGATGAAGAAGAAACTTCTGACCGCGATCGCGGCCGGAGTGCCGCTGGTCGCGGCGGTGTACCTGCCGACCGCTTCGGCACAGACCCCGACTCCCGCTTCGGCCAAGCCGTTCGACTGCGCCTCCATGCCGGTGCGGGCCCCTGCGGGGACCGAGGTGGAGGCCGTGGCGGCGGTCCGCGACGTGGGCGGCACCATCAAGGGGACCGGCGTCCTGCGAGGCGAGGTCACCGGCGTCCCGGCCTTCTGCAAGGTGACCGTCACTCTCACCCACCCGGGCGAGGGCGACCACGCCACGGTGACCACCTGGCTGCCCGAGAAGGGCTGGAACGGCCGCTTCCAGGCGCTCGGCGGCAGCGCCTACCTCGCCGGGGACAACGGTGTCGGCATGGGCACCGCCGTCAAGAACGGCTACGCGGCGACCACCACGGACGCCGGCGTCGGTGACGCCCTCGACGTCAGCTGGGCGCTGAACAGCGACGGCGAGGTCAGCACCACCCCGCTGAAGAACTTCGCCTCCCGTTCCCAGCACGAGGCGGCGCTCGTCGGCAAGGAGGTCGTCGGCGCGGTCTACGGCAGGCACGCCGCCTACTCCTACTTCACCGGTTGCTCCACCGGCGGACGCCAGGGCTACATGGAGGCCCAGCGGCACCCCGACGACTACGACGGCATCCTCGCCGACGCGCCCGCCGTCAACTGGGACGAGTTCGAGGTCGCCACCCTGTGGCCGCAGGTCGTCATGAGCAATGAGAAGACCTTCCCGTCCGGCTGCGAGCTGGACGCGTTCACCGATGCCGCCGTCAAGGCGTGCGACTCGCTCGACGGCGCCAGGGACGGCCTGGTCAACGACCCGGAGCGGTGCGACTTCGACCCTCGCGGGCTGATCGGCACCAAGGTGGCTTGCGACGGCGTGGAGTTGACCGTCACGGCGGCCGACGCGGCCGTGGTGCGGAAGATTTGGGACGGCCCGCGCACCGCTTCCGGCAAGAAGCTGTGGTACGGCGTCCCCATCGGGGCCGACCTCAAGGGCCTCGCGGCCGTCACGACCGGCCCCGACGGCACCGTCGAGGGCAGCCCCTTCCCGGTGCCCGCCGCGTGGGTCCGGCTCTGGCTGAAGAAGGATCCCTCCTTCGACCTCTCGCAGATCACCTACCGTCAGTTCACCCAGTTGTTCGAGCAGTCCCAGGCCGAGTACGACGAGGTGATCGGCACGGACGACCCCGACCTGTCCGGCTTCCGCGCGTCCGGCGGCAAACTGCTGACCTGGCACGGTCAGGCGGACCAGTTCATCCCCACCCAGGGCACCGTCGCGTACCGCAAGCAGGTCGAGCGGAAGATGGGCGGCTCCGAGCGGGTCGACGACTTCTACCGCCTCTTCCTCGCCCCGGGCACCAACCACTGCGGCCTGAACGGCACCGACGGGTCGGCCGACGGCCTTGCCGCGCTGACCGCCTGGGTCGAGCACAGCAAGGCCCCCAAGACCCTGCCCGCCACCCTGGTCGACGCCTCCGGCCAGAGCGTCACCCGTGACCTGTGCAGCTACCCCGAGGTGTCCCGCTACAAGGGGCACGGAGACCCGAACGTCGCCTCCAGCTTCCGGTGCCTCCTCCCGCCCCGGCACTGACCTCGCCGCTACCGATCCGACCCATCCGAGAAAGGCCGAACCCCATGAGTACGCAGACGGCGACCGCCCCGACCCGGGGAGCGACGGGAGAACGTTCCTCTCTGCTGAGGCTGTACCTGGGCCGCGGCGTACTGGCTGTGGTGTGGGCCCTGGTGTTCGCCGGTGCCCATGACCCCGTCGACGCCCCGGCGATCACACTGCTGGTCGTCTACCCGCTGATCGACGCCGTGTCCTCGCTGATCGACCACCGCGCCACCCCCGACGGCTCCGAGCGCCGAGTCACAGCGTTCAACGGCGTGTTGAGCACGTTCGCCGCCCTCGCCGTCGGCATCGCCGGAGCGGGCGGCGTGGAGCCGGTGCTCCACGTGTTCGGCGCCTGGGCGGTCGTCTCCGGAGCAGCCCAAATGGTCGTCGGCCTGCGGCGGCGCGGCCCCGAGCTGGGCAACCAGTGGCCGACCCTGATCTCGGGCGGACTGTCCTTCCTGGTCGGCGTCTTCTACAACATCCAGGCCGTGGGCGACAGCCCCTCGCTCGACGTGCTGTCGACGTACGCCACGGGCGGCGGGGTGTGGTTCATACTCCAGGCACTGCTGCTGGGCTGGAAGAGCCGCCAACTGCGCACCCCAACCGCCTGACGGTCCCACCGCATCCGTCCCCGGCTCGCGCCTCACGGCGCGGTCCGGCGACGAGTCTGCGGTGGTGACGCCGGTGAATCCCACTTGCCCAGGATATGCAGCACCGCCTGCGGGCTTGTGACCGGATTCGACCTGATGAACGAGACTGTAGGAGTAACCGATGCTCTGGGCGAGACCTCGCTGGGTCAGGCCGGCGAGCTTTCGTGCGGCGGCAATGCGTGTACCGGAGTGCTCGTGATCACCTCTGGGCATCTTTGCCCTCTGTACCCGGCAGCCATCTGGAACAGTCCCCGCCGCGTCCGCCGTGGCACCGGCGATCGCCCCGACAACCGCTTCGGGCAGAGTCGGTTGCGCGTCATGGATCACGGGGGGTTGGGGTGGGGGGTATGACGCGCACCATGTACCTGTTCGCCAGCGCCGCGCCGCCCGTTTTCGACATCGCTGGGGTGATCGACGATGCTCAGCGGCGTGGCTGGGACGTGTGTCTGGGGCTCACGCCGACTGCGGCGGACTGGCTGGACGGCAGCCTGGAAGGGCTGGCGGCGTTGACCGGGCGGCGTGGCCAGTCCGAGGGCGGCCCGGTGAGCCGGGTGTCTGGCCGCCGGCCGAGGTCATTGTCTTTGTGCCGGCGACGTTCAACTCGGTTTACTCCTGGGCGTTGGGGCTCACGCGCCACTTTGTGGTGGGGGTGGCTGCCGAAGGCATCGGCAGGGGTATCCCGATGGTGGCGGTGCCTTGTGTGAATGCCGCCTGTGCGCGGCATCTTCAGTTCGGTGAGAGCGTTGCGAGGTTGCGGGCGATGGGTGTGAGTGTGTTGTACGGCGACGGCGGCTTCGCCCCGAACCGGCCCGGGACCGGAAAGCCCGCCGACTATCCCTGGGACCGGGCGCTGGATACCGCGGAGGCTTTGGTCGGGGGATGACCGTTCCCATCGGGTGTGGCACTGCTGGTCCCGGCCACGTTCGCGGTCGCCGGGCCGGCTGACTGGGCGGCCCGTAACGACGGGGTCTGCGCATTCCGGTGTAGGGGCGGGTCCTGCGATGCGCAATGGGCGGGCGGCCGGGGGCTGTCGGGGTTGCGCACGGTGAACGAGGTCCCGCTGCGTTGCGCACGGTGATGCTCCTTCGGTGGTGCTGCACACAGGGGTTGGGCGTGTCTTTTTGCGCATGGGCGGGTCTGCCGGCGGTGCAGCAGGTCCTACTCGTTCGCGGGGAGTGCCGGGTGTGGGTGTGTGGGTGTGGGTGGTTCATGGGGAGTGCGGGGTGCGGCAGGGGCATTTGCGGGCGCGGCCGTCGGGGTCGGTGGTCCAGCCGTGGTCGCATTCTGTGCAGTGGGTGGGTTGTGGGGGGTGTGTGGTGG
>NZ_JARAWX010000048.1:0-32475 GCF_033793585.1 Streptomyces sp. MI02-7b
GGGATTTACGCGGCACGAATTCTCGTGACTTGTGTCCACCGGAAATCCCCTCGATGATCAACGAGATGCACCGTCGCTGGCCTCTCTCGACCCCGCCGGTCACCGGTCGCAGCACCGATCGCCCGTCGGGAAGGCGGACGAACCGGTAACTCGTTTCCTCTTCGGTGCCGAGATAAGTGCCGACGACGCACCATGTGGTGTGGTCGTGCACCGGAGTGGCCTGACAGGGCAGCCAGACGAGGGCGACCAGGGAAAAGCGGCCCTGTGGATCGACGTGCAGCACGTGCTGGCGGTACTGGGCGCTGTCGGGCTCCATGTGCTCGGGACTGAGAAGGTCGGGGTGCTGCAGGAACCCTGCGAGCCGGCGGGCGACGCGGGCGGCGGTGCGTTGCACCGGCTCCGTTGTCGGCGCAGCCCGCACGGCCCGGGTGAGGGTGTCGGCGAGTTCCACCGTGTGCGGGGATGCATGCGCTGTGACGGGGTGTGCTGGCCAGGGCGTGGAGGCATGAGACATGGGAAGTGTCGTTCCTCGGTGGTCGACGTCTGACTGAGGGCAGGATGCTGAGGCCGGTGCTCCGGGCTACGACCGTGCCAGGGCCACATGTTGAGGGTGGTGCGGAACGGCACTCGTGACTGCGGCGGCGATCTCCGCGACTGCCTGCGGCGAGTCGGTGGCCCCCCGAGGGACGACCAGGTCGGGCACGTTGGCCTCCAACCGGCGTTCCGCGGCGTACCACGCTCGCCCACCGCCGGTGATGTTGAGCGGAACTGTCGCCGCCGGATCGATCCGTCCCTGGCGCACGGCCGTGCGCAGAGCGGCGAGGGCAACCCCTGCGGGCGGTTCGATGTCGACACCCTCCGACTCGGCGAAGGCGGCCATGGCGGTGCGCGCCTCGTCGGCATCGGCTGTCAGTACGTCCCCCCGGCTCTCTCGCAGGGCCGCGGCGAGACCGCCCGAGGTCTCGTAGGGCGGGCGGCGGTTGGTCAGTTCGGGGGCGAATGCGCGATGGATCGCGTCCGGGCCGGCGTCCGTGCAGGTCCACGGCCGGGTACCTGTGTGCCAGGCGGTATGGACGGGGGCGAAAGCGGAGTTCTGGGCGACAACCAGGCGGGGGAGTGGCCTTGAAGAGCCGCCGTCGGCACGGCGCAGCCTGAGGGCTGCCTCATGGGCGGCGATCGCGCCCGCGCCGCTGCCGATCGGCTGGACGTAGACATCCGGCAGGCGCCCCAGCCTCTCGTACGCCGCGAGCATCACCGTGCCGAGGCCGTCACGACGGCCGACGTTGCGGGTTCCGCCTTCGGCGGTGAATCCGGGGAGGGCGGCCAGCGTGTCGGCGAGGGCGAATGGCGTCGGCGTACTCGGCGTCGGCGACAGCGACGAGTTGGACCGACCGGCCGTAGGGCGCGCGTGAGCGCAGCCCACCGAGGGCGGCCTGCGGAACCATGATGACGACAGGCACGTCGTGCCGTGAGCAGAGTTCGGCGAATGCTGCGGCCGTGTTCCCCGCCGAGGCGACGACGAGAGTACCGGCCGACCCTGGGAGGCGGCCGAGCACGGCGGCCGCCTCCAATTCCTTGAAGGAGCAGGTCGCCATCTCGGCGCCCCATTCTGGTTGATAGCCGTTGAAAGCGATCCACAGTTCGTGCAGACCGATGGCCGCGGCGAGCTTCCCGGCGCGGCGGACGACGGTCCGGCCGGTACCCGGGAGGCAGCGGCGTACCGGGAGCCAGCGGTGGTAGCGGAAGACGCCGGAGGACCGGTCGTCGGGCGCGAACGCGGTCTCGCGGTACTCGGTTCGCAGCAGAGCGGGACCGTGCAAGGCGGAGCAGGCCAGGCTGATCCCGTCGTCCTCGCGGTGGTTGCCGCATTCGCTGCAGACAAGCCGATAGTGGGCGGCGTTCGTCGCCGGCAGGGGGTCAACGTGCATAGTTACCGATCACCTTGCGATGAGGCTGATTCTCAGCGCGCGCATGGCGTCGGGGCGCACCGAGTCAAAGGGGTATGGATCACGAAGGCTTGTGGAGGTGGCCTTCGGTCACGCGTTGCGCCAACGGCCGATCGTGGCTCAGCCATTCGGAATGCTCGACTCGTACGGCGGTCCGGGGCTCCGGCACCGGGCAGAGGGCCGGGCTGAACAGGGGCCGCCGGAGAATCCGGCGGCCCCCTCGTGCGGGGCGCCGCCTGCTGGTCCACGAATATTGCGGGCCTTCGCAGTGGAGCCGAACAGGGTATCGCTGCCGAGATGGCCCGAATGCGCAGCTGGCCCCGTGCTGAGACGAGGCCGGGAAGTGCCTCTCGGCCTCGGCACACCTACTGGTCAGCTTGGTAAAGGCCCAATCGCACAGCCAGAATCACCAATTGAGATCGGTTGGCGATTCCCGTCTTTCGTCGGATGCGGCGAATGTGGGTGTCTACAGTGTGCGTGCTGATCCCCAGCACACGAGCGATGGTGCTATACGTCTCACCTTCGCATATTTTCTTAAGAATCTCCCTTTCTCTAGAGCTCAGGGATAGTTGAGATGACTGCGTACTCATGGACGGTCCCGGCTGAGTAGGTGAAGGGGTGATACTCCTCTTGGGCGTGCGGCCGTGACACGCGGCGTGACCGCACCAGGAACTGTTGGCGCTGGATTCAGGACCACCGCGCTCGTGTACCACTCGAGGCGATGTGGGATCGGGCCACCCAGGCGAGATGCTTTGACTGCAGAGCGAGTCATGGCACTGCGACGGTGGTCAGCAGGGGTCTAGCAAACTTTCTGGCGGTCGATCAGGAAGACTCCTCGTTGTACGCACGTGACATCCCAGCCCAGATCTGCAGCCAGCGTGGCGGAGGCCGAACGCTGACCACTAGATCCCTTTCCCCTCATCAAGTTGTTTGGCAGTAGGGGGAGGGGGAGGTCAGTTTCACTGACCGTTACGGCTCAACAATCGAAGAGACATGGTGACCAGCTCTACCTCGACCGCGGAGTGGTCGCCCAGGACGCAGCGGCCGTCCGCTATGAACCGTTGTGGGTTCGGTACAGAGCGCTGAACCTTGGAAGGATGCGCTCAAGCCGGCGCAGAGGAAGTACCCGGCGGAGCTGGTCGAGCGGGCCGTGCGGATGGTCGCCGAGAAGCAGAAGCAGTCCCCAGGACGGTCGGGGATCATCCGGGAGGTCGGGGATCTTCTCGGGATCCATCCCGAGGCCCTGCCGTACTGGGTGAAGAAAGCCGAAGCCCGGACCGACCGGCAGGCGGTTGTCGCCCAGCAGGAGCGTGAGTGGGTCAGGGAACTGGAGAAAGAGGTCAGGGTGTGAACTTTTCGGTTAATCCGAGGTGTTGAGGTTGGCTACTTGTTGGTCGGGGTGAGTCGGCCTTCGAAGGCGATCTGGAAGGCGTTCAGCGGGGCCTTCCAGCGCACCGTCCAACGACGGCGGCCTTTGCCAGTCGGGTCCAGCGACATCAGCGCCAGGCAGACGCACTTCAACGCCACAGACTCGTTCGGGAAGTGGCCGCGGGCCCGGACAGCCTTTCGGATGCGGGCATTGACGCTCTCGATCGCGTTCGTGCTGCAGATGACCTTGCGGATCTCGACGTCGAAGGAGAGGAAGGGCACGAACTCGGCCCAGGCGTCGGACCACAGCTTGATCACCGCCGGATACTTCACGCCCCAGGTGTCGCTGAACTCCAGGAACCGCTCGGCGGCGGCGGCCTCGGTGGGCGCGGTGCAGACGGGCTTGAGGTCTTTGGCCACCTTGTCCCAGTCCTGCCGGACCACGTAGCGGAAAGTGTTGCGGATCAAGTGGATGATGCAGGTCTGGACGATGGTGCAGGGCCAGACCGTCTCGACCGCGTCCGGCAGACCCCTCAGTCCGTCGCAGACGAGCATCAGCACGTCCTCGACGCCGCGATTTTTGATCTCGGTGAAGACCTGCAGCCAGTGCTTGGCGCCCTCGCCTCCGTCGCCGGCCCAGATCCCCAGGATCTCCCCGGGTGCCCTCGACGGTGACGGCCAGCGCGAGGTAGATCGGGCGGTTGGCGACCTGTCCGTACCGCACCTTGGTTCTGTCGACGATCTTGTGATTCGGACGCTTGAGCGGGTCGTGTCAGCTGTTCGCGATCATGCGCGGTGTGCTCTTGTGACGTGCTCTTGGAGCTGTTTCCGCACCTGTCCGCATTGCTGATCGAAGGGGTCCAGCGACTGCCGGACAAGGTGGTGCTGAGGACGCGGGCACGATCGACGACCGCGGTTTGCCGGTGCGGCCAAGGATCGACACGCGTGCACGGCCGGTATGTGCGCGAGTTGCGCGATGTCGCCGTGGGCGGGCTCGGCGTCGTGATCCAGTTATCCATACGCCGATTCCGTTGTGAGAATGCTGCCTGTTCGGTGATCACGTTTGCGGAGCAGATTGCGGGACTGACCACCCCGCACAGTCGCCATACTCCGCTGCTGAGCGGGCTGTTGACGCAGGTCGGGTTGGCCCTGGCCGGCAGGGCGGGAGCCCGACTGGCGGATGCGATCGGCATCCGCGTGGGCAGAGATACGCTATTGCGGCTGGTCAGGGCTTTACCTGAGCCCGATGTCGGCGAGGTGGAAGTGCTGGGCGTGGACGACTTTGCCTTCCGCAAGGGGCGTCATTACGGCACGGTGCTGATCGACATGGCCACCCACCGTCCGCTTCACCTTTTCGATGGCCGCGAGGGCGAGGACTTGGCCGCCTGGCTGTGCGATCACCCCGAAGTGAAAGTCATCTGCCGCGATCGCTCAGCGGGATACGGGGAGGGGGCACGGATGGGGGCGCCGCAGGCCGAGCAGGTCGCCGACCGCTATCACTTGTGGGCCAACCTCGGTCAGGCAGTCGAGAAGACGGTGAACGCCCATCGCGCCCGCCTGGTCGAAACGTCCCCTGGAACTGCCGGCACCCCCGACAAGCCGGAGGCGGAGCCGCAGGTGGTCCAGCCACCGCCAAAGGAACTGAAGATCGTGACTCGGCTGCGTGAACAGCATGCAGCCGTCCACGAACTGCGGGAACAGGGAATGTCGAAGGCGGCGATCGGCCGGAAACTCGGGCTGCACCAGGCCACGGTCCGCAAGCTGGCCGGGGCCCGCTCGGCAGACGACGTGGTCGCCAAGAGCCTCCAGCGGGAGCACATCGTCGATCCGTACGTCGGTTACCTACACCAACGCTGGAACGAAGGCATCAGAAATGCCGCACAGCTCTACCGGGAAATCCAGGGCCTTGGTTATCCGGGAGGTGAACTGGCTGTTCAGCGTCACCTGCGACGTTACCGAACCGGGCGTGGACACGCGCCCGCCCCAGGCCCCAAGCCACCGTCGGTCCGCGAGGTCACTTCCTGGATCATGGCCCATCCCGAACACCTACGGGACGAGGACGCAGACAAGCTCCACCGTCTACGCGAAAGCAATCCCGAGCTGGATAGGCTCACCGATCACGTCCGGAAGTTTGCTGCAATGATGGCCGGACGCCGCGGCGACCGTCTCGACGACTGGATCACCGCTGCCGAACAGGACACCCATGTCGCGCTGGCGTCTTTTGCCAGAAACCTCCGGCGCGACGTCGATGCCGTCCGTAACGGTCTTTCCCTGCCCTACAGTTCCGGCGCCGTCGAGGGAAACATCAACCGCCTGAAAATGCTCAAGCGTCAAATGTTCGGCCGAGCCGGCCTCGACCTTCTTCGCAAACGAGTCCTACTCGCACGATGAGCCCTCACCCGATCTGGACCACAAGATCGTCGACAGAACCCGCACCTTCACGTTGATGGCGTCCACGAAGACGACCGGGTAGACGCGGTCGTCTTCGTGGACGGGACTGCCATTCGGCCATGCGGTCCATCACCGAGTCGGTGATCGTGGAGATCGTCTGCTTGGACACGCTCGCGCCGTGGACCTCGGCCAGGTGCGCGGAGATCTCGCCGTGCGTGAGGCCTTTCGCGGACAGTGAGAGCACCATCTCGTCCACGCCGGTCAGCCGGCGCTGCCGCTTGCGGATGATCTGCGGCTCGAAGCTGCCGTCGGTGTCCCGGGGCACGGCTATCTCGACCGGGCCGACATCGGTCAGCACGGTCTCGGACCTCTTCCCGTTGCCGGAGTTGCCACCGTTCTTCCCGGCCGCATCATGCTTCTCATAGCCGAGGTGATCAGTGAGCTCGCCCTCCAGAGCGGACGCCAGCCCCCGCGCTTGGTCAGCAGCTGCAACAACCCGCCGGCACCGGTGAGCTGCAGGCCCTCCGCTCGAGCCCGCTTGACCAGCATCCCGACCAACTGGTCATCCACCGCCGCAGCCCCGGCCCCTGCTTCCGACTCAGGTCCTGCCGACGGCGTGGTCTCCGACGCATGTACAACATCAGTCATTCGGTGTCACTCCAAGATCCAGTTCCACCGTTTGTTGTACACACCCCCTCAAGAGCGAACATCAGGACCTCTTGACACGGCTCACCGCCGCCTTTCCCGAGGTGACCCAACTGGGCACCCAAATCGTATACTTCGCCCAGCTCCTGACACCTCGTGAAGGAAACGCCGACGAGACGACTCACCGCGTGAGCCTTTTCGCAGGCGGGCGGCCTGGTGTCGGCCTTCTCCGGGATGGTGTGCCGGATGCCCCGTCGCCGCAGGTAGCCGCGGATGAGCCTGTTGCTGTAGGCCTTGTCCGCCGCGAGGCTGTCGGGCTTCTTGCGGGGTCTTCCCAGGCCGAGTTTGGGCACGCGGACCTTGTCCAGCACTGCTTTGAACTGGGTGCAGTCTGCCCGCTGCCCCGGCGTGACGATCAGGGACAGCGGGCGGCAGCGGCCGTCGGCGCTCAGGTGGATTTTGCTGGTGAAGGCGCCCCGCGAGCGGCCCAGGCCTTCACTTCCAGCACCACTTCCACCAGGCGGGCGTGGAGGCACTGCCACGCGGTCTCGTCCTGGTGTTCTGCCAGCTCGGCCCCCTTTGAGCCGGGCACCGGTGGCGGATCGGTGCGGGCGCCGGCCGCGTGCTGATGGGCACGGACGATGGTGGAGTCCACCGCGATGTCCCGGTCTATCTCACCCGCGGCATCGGCCGCGGCCTGGACCTGCTGCAGCAGACGCTCCCATGTCCCGTCTGCCGACCACAGCCGGTGCCGTTCATAGACCGTCGTCCACGGCCCGAACCGTTCCGGCAGGTCACGCCACTGCACCCCTGTCCGCACCCGGTGCAAAATCCCGTCGATCACCTGCCGGTGATCCCGCCACCGGCCACAACGCCGGTTGCTGACCGGCAGGAACGGCCGCAACCGCTCCCATTCCGCGTCCGTCAGATCGCCCCGCCCCATGTCCACATCAACGACCCGAACGACGGGTAGTCACATGATCGACAGGACAAGTCCTAGATCGCAGGACGATAGAAGAATGTCTTACGGTGGGCGATCCTTCCGTCCCTGATCACATACGTATCGGCGAATTCCTCGTTGAGCGGCTCGCCATTCAGCGCTGCGCCTCGGAGGCGCCCCCAGCACGCGGCCGCCCCGAGGCTGCTGGTGATGTGGTCGACCAGATGGACGCTTCCTGCTGCGATGATCCGCTCATGGATGTAGAAGTGGCGGATTCGGTCGATGCCCTTCAAGGGCTCGTAGCCAGGTCGCTCATAGCGGGCGTCCTCGGTGAACAGGGTCCCCAATTCGTCCCAGGAACGCCCATCGACAATCTGGAACAGACGGCTCACCAGGCCGTCGGCGGACATTGCGGTCATGCAGAGTCACCTCATCGACGATCGAGTATGTTTTCTGTACCGTTGCTCATCGGATTCCGAGAACGACCTCGTACGCGGTTTCCAGTCGCGTCAGAGCCTCCTTGCTCTGAATTTCGTCAAGTGCCGAGTACGAGATCCTGAGATGTCGCGAGCCGTCATGTTCGGCACAGAACGGATCGCCTGGAACGACGGCCACACCCTCAGCCAGTGCGGCCCTGTACAGGTCTGACGAATTGACTCGGGGGTCGACAATCGTCGCCCAGAGAAAGAGACCACCCAGTGGCATTTCGAAATCCAGCCCTGGCAGAATGTCTCGCACCAGGGAGGAGAATTTTTCGGATTTGGCGGAATACAGCTCGCGGAGTTGCTGCAAATGCTGTGGAAGGAACCCTTCGTCGGACAGCAGTTCTGCCAGCACATACTGTCCCCAGGTGTTGGTCTGCAGATCGCTGCACTGCTTGGCTGCGGTCAGTTCCCCGATGAGGGTTGAGGGCGCCACCAGACCTGCTGTTCGGAAGCCTGGGCACAGGCTCTTGGACAGGCTCATTAGTCTGATTACCCGGTCGCTGTGCACATCGATCGACGGCAGTCGTTCTCCGACGAATCCCAGGTCGGCGTACGGGTCGTCCTCGACGATCACGAACCCGTACCGGTTCGCCAACTCGGCCAGATGGCGACGACGGTCTGCCGCCAGTACCGCACCGGTGGGGTTGTGGTAATGCGGAACCACGTACACCACCTTGCACGGGCTACCCGATCGCAGTCGCTCGGCAAGGATGTCGGTACGCAGGCCGTCGCGGTCCGAGGGAACGGGCAGCAGGCGGGCCCCGGCGCGGCGGAAAACCTGGAGGGCTCCCAGGTAGCTCGGATCATCGAGCGCCACCACGTCGTCCGACTCCAACAGCACCTGTGCGACCATGTCCAGGCCCTGTTGGCTGCCGCTCGTCACCAGCACTCGGTCTGGCGTGGCCGATGCTCCGGTCTCCGAAGCGCGCCACGCCAGCACCTCGCGCATCGCGCCCACGCCCTCGGTCGGCGCGTACTGGAGAGCCGCGGTCGCAGACCTGGACATGACCCGGTCCGTCGCCTCCGCGATACGGCGGACCGGGAAACTCTCCGCCGCGGGTATTCCTCCAGCCAGCGACAGGACGCCCTTCGCGCCGGCCGCGTCCAGGATGTCCCGGATCGCATCCGAGTTCCCGCGCCGCGTACGCGCCGCAAGAAGGTCCTCGTATCCCTTGTGGTCAAAACCTGAGTGCACTGCCGCGCCTCCTGACAGCATGCCGCGGATGTGGTCCGATGAACTAGCAGGAGATTTCCTCCATGAACTCAACACAGCCGTCGACGAATTCGCCGCTGCGGATTCACCATTCGATTACGGCCTGCCCGTAGCCATGCTCGTCCTGCTCCGAGATGTGGCGGCTAAGCCGTCCCGGGATCCGGGCCAGAGATCGCTTGAGCCAGCGGTCGGTGCCGTCGTAACGTGCCTTGAAGGGCACCCGCCCGTGGACGACGACGTCGTTGTCCAGGAGCAGGACGTCCCCCGGCTCCAGAACCAGGTCGGCCGAGACCTGTGCGAGCCCGGTCTCCAGACGGCCGTAGGCCTCGCGATACTGCTCGTCAGCCATGTCCAGCGGGGTGTAGGCAGGATCGAACCGCAGGGTGAGCCCGTCCGGCGACTCCCACAGTGTGCGCACCGCCGGCGGCTCCCCCGTGAAGTCCGGAAGACTCGTGTACGCGTCGTCGGGAAGAATCGGGACCACTGGGCGTGCCAGGTGGGCCATGTCTTCGGCGGAGACCGGGAGGTGACGCACGCTGGAGGCCGTGGTGGCTACCCGGTCGTGGTTACGCATGCAGAAGAGCAGCAGCATGTGGGCGCGCTGTGGGTGGAAGGCGTCCTCGGTGTGCGGACTGAGCAGGGCTGTGCTGCTGGCTCCTGTCTGCTCGTGCTCATGGCCCGGGGCGGGGACGATGTTGTTGACCGCGCGGCCGTTCTGCTGGCCCTGCCAGGCGATGGGACGCCCTATCAGCCGCGTGATGAGCAGCAGCGCCATGTCCCAGAGGGCTCCCGCGTCTCCGGCGCTGGACCAGTGCAGGGGCGTAGGGGGCAGAACGCTGTCGTCGATCTCCAGCCCACGGACCACGAACAGTCCGTCGGCCGCGAAATCCGGACGGAAGACGTCGGCGACTTCGGCGTCGAGCCACGTCACGGCTTCGTCAAGAGCGTCGAAGAGCTTCGGGTCGGTTGCTGATCCGTATTCCGCCAGCAACTTGTGCGCAGCGTTCATCAGATGTGCGGCGGCATGTGGTGAGAGCAGCCGGACGGGGGGTGTAGTCACTGGCATTCTGAGTCCTTCCAGGAGGAGTGGTGATGTTTCCGGCCTCCGCGGCACGATGTGCCGTGCCGCGGAGGCAGGGTTCTGTTCGGAATGTCTGCGGTCAGCGGGTCAGGATGAAGTCGAGCCCCGTACTGCGCGGACGTGGTGAACACGGTGCGGGCGGCTGAGAACCGCACCGCCACGGAGATGCGGAACGGATCACAGAGGCGGACCTCGGCTTCGGGTTCCGCCGCCTCGGATGCATGGGTCCGTTGCGGAAGGTGAATCTCCGAGCCGGGAGGCGGAGCCGAATTGCCCGGGTCGAGGGAGACGGCTCCGCCGTGAGAGCGGGAGGTGAGGACCTTGCGGTCAAGGTCCTGGAGGGCCTACACCCAGTCGGCTGCGACGTCCTCCCATTCGTCCTCGTCGAGGGTGATCAGAGGTTTGGCGGACGGCTTGACGGCCTGCCTGGGCAGATCGACCGACTCGGCGATCTCGGCCAACGCCGCCACCGTCTGGTGAACGAAGACGTCGCGCGTGGTGATGGCCAATCCCGCTGTTCTTGCGGCCCCGACGAGGCGGATGGAGGAGACGGAGTCCCCGCCCAGCTCGAAGAAGTTGCCGTCGGTTCCCACCACCTCCAACCCGAGGGTCTCGGCGAAGATCTCGGCGAACACGATCTCCCTGGCTGTGCGGGGGACACGGACCTCCCCGGCCGCGGGCAGGGCTGGCGCGGGAAGCGCTTTTCGGTCCAGCTTTCCGTTGGGTGTGAGCGGCAGCAGCCCCATCACCACGAAGGCCGACGGCACCATGTACTCGGGCAGGCTCTCCGCGATCCGGGAGCGGAGCTGGGAGGGGTCCGGGCTGTCGGCGCCGGGGGCCGGCACCACGTAGGCCACCAGCCGCTTGGTCCCTGGCGAGTCCTCGCGGACAACGACCGCGGCTTGGGACACGCCCTCGTGCCGGCTTAGTGCGGCTTCGATTTCGCCGAGTTCGATGCGGAAGCCGCGGATCTTGACCTGGTGGTCGACACGGCCGTTGTATTCCAGTTCGCCCTGTGCGGTCCAGCGTGCGAGGTCGCCTGTGCGGTACATGCGTGTGCCGGCCGGGCCGAAGGGATTGGCGATGAAACGCTCGGCGGTCAGGTCGGGGCGTTTGAGGTAACCACGGGCGAGGCCGTCGCCTGCGATGTACAGCTCACCGGTCACGCCGGTGGGCACTGGTTGGAGGAAGCCGTCGAGTATGTGGGTTTGTGTGTTGCCGATGGGCCGGCCGATGGGCGGTGCGCTGTCCTGTGAAGTGGGGGCCAATTCGGTGGCTGTGGACCAGATCGTTGTCTCGGTGGGGCCGTACAGGTTGGTGGTTTCGCCGATGTCGGTCAGCGATGCGGCCGTGGCGGCCGGGAGTGCCTCACCGCCGACCAGGACGCGGAGCCGGGGCAGGGCCGTTTGGTTCGAACGGCCAGTGATCAGTGTCTGCCAGAGGGAGGGGGTGGCCTGCATGAGGGTTGTGCCGGAGTCGGCGAGCAGGTCCGTCAACGCGTCGGGGTCTTGGACGACATGTCGGGGAACCAGGACGATCCGCGCCCCGGCCAGGAGGGGCAGGTAGATCTCCAGAGCTGCGATGTCGAAGGCGATGGTGGTGATCGCGGCCAGTCGGTCTGATGGGGTCAGTTCGAATCTGGACTGCATGTCGATGAGGAAGTTCACCAGACCGGCATGCGGGACAACGACCCCCTTGGGCCGGCCGGTGGAGCCGGAGGTGTAGATGACGTATGCGGGGTTGGCGGGGAGGACTGTACCCGCCCGGTCGGTACTGGTCAGGGTTTCCGGACTGATGTCCGGCAGGGCCGCCTGAGTGTCCTGGCCGTCGACGAGTACGAGGCCCGGGGTGGAGCACTGCGGCAAAACCTGATGGGTGGCGGTTGTCGTGACGAGGATGTCGGGGTTCGCGTCCTCGATTACCTGAGCGATGCGCCGCGCCGGGTGCTCCGGGTCGATCGGGAGGTAGGCAGCCCCGGATTTGAGTATCGCCAGCAGGGTGACGACGAGCTCGGCCGATCGTGGGAGGGCCACCGCGACGATGCGTTCCGGTCCAGCTCCCATCCTGACCAGAAGCCTCGCCATCCGGTTAGAGCGGGCGTCCAGCTCCCGGTAGCTCATCTCGGCCCCGTCGAAGGTCAGGGCTGTGGCATCCGGCGTCCGGGCGGCCTGGGCTTCGAACAACTCCGGCAGTACCGCTTCCGGCACCGGCTGGGCGGTGTCGTTCCACTGCCGCAGCAGCTTTCGCTCGCTGTCCGGCACCAGTGCCGCCTGGCGGTGGCCGGACTCGGCGTTCTGCGCCATCTGGTTCATCACAGACACATACGAACCATGCATACGCCGCATCTGCTCTTCGGTGAACTGGGCTGTGTCATAGCGCAGTTCCAACACGAGCCGGTCGTTCTCGCTCTCCACCGCGAACTCCGCGCCGAAGGGCAGGTCCGCCTCGGCCACGCCCTTGCCGTCCAGCACCTGGACGGCGGACTTGTCCACGTCGCGCTCGACGTGGAAGTGGGTGAAGTTGAAGAAGCTGTCGAACAGTGTCTGCTGCCCGGTGATCCGCATGATCTCGGTCATCGGGTAGCGCCGGTGCTTTTGGATGTCTCCATCGAGCTCCGCGATGCGCCGGATCAGGTCGGTCCAGCTGCCATCGGCCAGCTGTCCGCGCATCGGAAGAGTGTTGAGGAACAGGCCCACGACCCGGTCCCCGTCCTCCTCCTCGGTGCGCCCGTTGTACACCACGCCGGTCACGACGTCGTCGGTGCCTGTGAACAGGCCTATGACCCGCAGGTGCGCCGCCAGTAGCACGGTACGCAGTGGCACGCCCAGTCTCCTCGCCAGCTCACGAACCCCTTCCTGGACCGCTTCCGGAACCGGCAGGTCCAAGGCACTCATCGCGGGCCTCGCGGCGCCCTGCGACATGCGCGGAAGGGGAGCGAAGACGGCGCCGTCCATCTGGTCGGCCCAAAAGACACGGCCAGCCTCGCTGTCCAGTGCGGCAAGCTCCTGCCGGACGTAGGAGCGGAATCGCGCGGACACGGGCGGCGCGCTGTGCGTGCCGGAGTAGCGGTTGAGCAGCTCGGTGAACATCGAGCGTTCGCTCCAGCCGTCCATGATGGCGTGGTGTTCGGTGACGAACAGCTGCACCGTGTCCTCGGACAATCGCTGCACGTGGAATCGGACCAGCGGTGGACGGGTGAGATCGAACGGAGTCCGCCGTTCGGTCTCATACCGGTCCTGGACGAGTTCCTGCTGGTCGGCCCGGTTACGCAGGTCCTCGACGGTCAATGGGACCGGCACCGAGGTGTGGACGAACTGGACGGGCTGCTCGAAGTCGGTGAGGGCGAAGGATGTACGCAGCAGTTCATGCGCATCCACCAGTCCCGATACCGCCTGATACCAGGAAGCCTCGTTGAACGGCGCCTTGAGCAGGTACGTCGCCACATTGTGATAGAAACCGGACCGCTGGCTTTCGAGCACCATACCGACCTGCAGACGGGTCATGGGGTAGGCGTCCACGACGTCCGCGGGAACTGCCGCGCGGCCAGGTGCCGGCAGCAGCGCGAACGGCAGCTCTTCCCGGGTGTCCCCGGCAGTGGTGCTTCCTGCGGTCACAACGGGCGCCAGAGCCCGGATCGTGGCATGCCGCATCAGATCGACGAGCTCAAAGTGCAGACCGCGCTGCCGGGCCCGGGCCAGAACCTGGATGCTGCGGATGGAGTCGCCGCCCAGCGCGAAGTAGTTGTCGTCAATGCCCACCTGCTCGCGCCCCAGCACCTCCGCCCAGGCCTCCGCCAGAGCGGCCTCGATCCCGTCCCGCGGCGCCACATACGCCTCGGTGACCCCCATCGACGGTTCAGGCAGCGCACGCCGGTCCACCTTGCCATTGACGGTCAGCGGGAAACGGTCCATGACCACCAGATGCGCGGGAACCATATAGTCCGGCAGCCTGGCCGCCAGCTGCTCGCGCAGTAGCTGCGCGGTGGCACCGCTCACCACGTATCCGACCAACTGGTCCGATCGGTGCACCACCACCGCCTCGGACACACCGTGGAGTTCAGACAGCGCCGCCTCGATCTCGCCCACTTCGATACGGAACCCGCGAATCTTGACCTGATGATCGGCCCGGCCGATGTATTCCAGGGCGCCGTCCGGCAGACGGCGCACCACGTCCCCGGTGCGATACATCCGCGTTCCTGCCGGACCGAAGGGATCTGCGACAAAGCGCTCGGCGGTCAGAGCCGGACGGTTGAGATATCCGCGTGCCAGACCTGCGCCCGCCACATACAACTCGCCAGCGACCCCCGCAGGAGCCAACCGCATACGGCCGTCCAGGACATACAAGTTCAGATCCGGAATGCCCCGCCCGATCACGCTGCCGCGCGCGTCCCGCGCCACGTCGCGGTCCACGCGGGCATAGGTGACATGAACCGTGGTCTCCGTGATGCCGTACATGTTGACCATATCCGGACCCAGACCCGGATTCTTTTCGTACCACTCCCGCAGCGGCCCGAGATCCAGTGCCTCACCACCGAAGACCACCGTGCGCAGCGCGGCCACGGCCCCCGAACCGACCTCCTCCTCGGCGCGCAGCAGCTGGTAGAACGCGGACGGGGTCTGATTGAGCACCGTCACGCCCTCACGCCGCAGCAGCCCGAGGAAATCCACCGGCGACCTGCTCACCTCAAAGGGCACCACCACCAGGCGGCCACCGGTCAGCAGAGGACCGAAGATCTCCCACACCGAGAAGTCGAACGCGTACGAATGGAACAGCGTCCACACGTCTTGCGCGCCGAAGTTGAACCACGGCTCCGTGGCCGTCAGCAGACGCACCACGTTCTGGTGCGGCACCACCACGCCCTTGGGACGACCGGTCGACCCCGAGGTGTAGATCACGTACGCCGGATGCGCAGGTACCAGAGCAGCGGTCCGGTCGGCGTCCGTCGGATCGGTGTCTGTGACGGACAGCCCGATCTCCTCCAGCAGTACGCGCGGCACTGTGTCCATCGGCAGTTCCCGCACGGTCTCACTAGTGGTGATCACAAGGGCCGGTGAGGCATCGGCGAGGATGTACGCGATCCGCTCGGCCGGGTAGCTGGGGTCGACCGGTACATAAGCGGCGCCCGTCTTGAGCACCGCCAGCACCGCGACCACTGTCTCCAGCGAGCGGTGCAGCGCGATCGCCACGAACTGCTCCGGGCCCACCCCCTGAGCCAGCAGGCTGTGCGCCAACCTGTTGGCCCGGGAGTTCACTTCCGCGTAGCTGAGTTGCTCGCCCTCACAGACCAGCGCGATCGCGTCAGGCATGCGCGCCACCTGTGCCTCGAACAGCTGCGGCAGACTTGCCTCGGACGGGGCCACCGGCACGTCGTCCCACTCCGCCCGCAACAGGGCGTGATCCCGCTCGGACAGCACGTCGACCCTGGCCACGGGTACATCCGGGTCCGCGGCGAACGCCTCCAGCACCCGGCGCACCCACCCGCCGAGTTCCTCCACCCACGCCCGGTCGAACATATCCGGCCGGTAGCTGAGCCCCAAAGCCAGCCGTGCGCCGGGCAGCGCCAGCAGGCTGAGCGGATAGTGCATAGTGTCGTGGCCTTCGACCGCGACGGTCAGGCCGGCGCCCAATCCGCCGAGTGCGTCCTCGTCCATCGGGTAGCTCTCGAAGACGACTACCGTGTCGAAGAGCTCACCGAGTCCGGCCAGGCGCTGGATGTCCGACAGACCGAGGTACTGGTAGGCCATCAGCTCGGACTGCTGGTGCTGGACCTGCGTCAGGACCGAGGCCATCGTGCCTGCGGGATCCAGGTCGACGCGGACCGGCAGGGTGTTGATGAACAGGCCCACCATCTGCTCCACACCGGCGAGTTCCGCCGGGCGACCGGCGGCTGTGGCGCCGAAGACGACGTCCTGGCGACCCGTCAGCTGGGAGAGCACGATCGCCCAGGCGCCCTGCACCACAGTGTTCAGGGTCAGGCCTCGCGAGCGGGCGGCCGCGCTCAGGGCAGTGGTGAACTCCTCGGTGAGCTCCGTGGTGACCTGTTCGGGCAGCACCGGGCCGTGGGCGGTCCCGGAAGGCGCCACACGCGTCGGTTCCTCCAGGCCCGCCAGCGCCTGCTGCCATGCCGCCTGTGCGACGACCCGGTCCTGGTCGGACAGCCACTCCAGGTAGTTGCGGAAGGGAGTGACCGCAGGGAGCCGGGAATCGTCACCTCCGCTGCCGTAGAGCGTGAACAGATCCCGCAGGATGAGCGGGTTCGACCAGCCGTCGAGCAGGATGTGGTGGCTGGTGAAGAGCAGCATGTGCTTGTGCTCGCCAAGGCGGACGAGTGAGAACCGCAGCAGCGGCGGGGCCGTGAGGTCGAACCGCTCGATCTTGTCCTGGGCGGTCAGGTCCGCCAGCGCGCTCCGCTGCGCCTCCTTGCCGAGGCCTCCGAGGTCCACCTCGGTCCACGGCAGCTCGACCTGCTCGGCGACGACCTGGACGGTCTGTCCCGAGTCGAGCTGCACGAAGGCGGTACGCAGGCTCGGGTGACGCTCCAGCAGTCCTTGAGCCGATGCCCGCAGTGCCGTGACGTCGAGTCGGCCCTCGAAGTGCAGGCTCAGCTGTGTGATGTACACGTCGACGTCGCGCTGATCGTAGAGGGCGTGGAACAGCAGGCCGTCCTGGAGCGGGGACATCGGCAGCACGTCGGCGACCCCCGTCTTCGCGTGGCGGGCTTCCAGGTCCTCGATCTCGTTCTGGCTCACGGTGACCAGCTGAAGGTCCGACGGGCTCAGGCCACCCAGGTCGGAGCGGTCCGCGAGCGCGGCCAGTGAGCGCAGCGCCTTGAACCAGGCTTTGGCCAGCTCCCGCACGTCGTCCTCGTCGAACAAAGCGTCTGGCCACGACCAGTGCGCCACCAGCCGTGGACCCTCGTCCCGGTCCTCGGTGACGGCGTTGATCTCAAGGGCGTGGGACATGGGCATGCCGGGGTCGGCGCCCGAGTAGAGCACGTCGGCTTCCGGTGCGGTCGACCAGTCCACCGCCTCGGCTGTCCGCCCGGCAGGCAGGCGGCCCAGGTAGTTGAAGCCGATCTGCGGGGTTCCCACGGCACTCACCAGGGGACCTGTCTCGGCGTTGAGATAGCGGAGCATGCCGTAGCCGATGCCGTGGTCGGGCGCAGAGCGCAGCTGCTCCTTGACCGTCTTCAGGGCGCGCGCGAGCGCTGGCCCGTCGGCCAGGTCCACATCGCCCGGGGCGAGCCTGATCGGATAGGTGGTGGTGAACCAGCCCACCGTCCGCGACAGGTCCACACCCGCGCTGATCTCCTCGCGGCCGTGGCCCTCCAGCTCGACCAGAACCCCACTGCCCTGGGGGCGGCCGCGGCGCCGTGACCAGTCGCTCACCGCGACGCTCAGCGCGGTCAGCAGCACGTCGTTGACATCGGCGCGGAACGCAGCCGGCACGGTGGTCAGCAGCGGTGCGATGGCCGCGGTCGGCAGGGTGAGTTCGATGGCGCGCATGGTCGCCACGACGTCGCGTGCCGGGTCGAGGCCGACGCTGCTCAGCGACAGCTCCTCGGACTCGGTCGGGACGCCTGTCCACAGCGGGAGTTCAGCCGTTCGCCGCGCATCGTTCGCGGCGCCGGCCAGGACCTTGGACCAGGTGCGCAGCGAGGTGGGGACCGCGTCGAGGACCGGCTTCCGTCCCTCCGCGATCTGCCGCCAGGCGGACTCGAGGTCCGGCAGCAGAATCCGCCAGGACACACCGTCGACGACCAGGTGGTGCGCCATCACGAGCAGCCGTCCCGGCTTTTCCCGCCCGGCGTCGAACCACACGACCTGCACCATGGTCCCCGACTCCGGGGCGAGGCGGCCCTGCGCGGCACCCATGTGGTCCGCGACGAGCTGCCGCCGCCCCTCGGCGTTCAGGCCGGAGCTGTCCACCCGGGTGGTGACGTCCTTGCCCGCGACTGCGCCGATCTGGGGTATGTCCAGGCCCCACTTGCCGTCCGGGTCACGGGTGAGCCGCATACGCAGCGCGTCGTGGTGGTCCAGCAGCGCCTGTACGGCCGAGACGAGATCGTCGAGCTCGAGCCCGGCCGATGTCTGCACCAGCACGGACTGCTGGAAGCCGTCGATCGGACCGCCCAGTTCCTCGAGCCAGCGTGTGATCGGTGTCGGGACGACCGTTCCGATCCCGGCGCCGACGGCCTCGGAGACGGCTGTGTCCGCGTCCCGTGCCACGGTCGCCAGCGCGGCGACCGTCCTGTGGGCGAAGATGTCCCGCGGCGTGATCACCAGGCCGGCCTTGCGCGCCCGGGTCACCAACTGGATCGAGACGATGGAGTCGCCGCCCAGGTCGAAGAAGCTGTCGTCGACGCTGACGTCCGAGACGCCCAGAACCTCGGTGAACACCTCGGCCAGTGCCTTCTCCCGGACGGTGCGTGGGGCGCGGCCTGCACCCGATCCTGTGATCTCCGGCACTGGCAGGGCGGCCCGGTCCAGTTTGCCGGTGACAGCGAGCGGCAGCGCCTCCATCACCACCACGGCGGCGGGAACCATGTAGTCCGGCAGCTGGGCGGCGACATGCTCGCGCAGCTCCTGCGGCGTCGGGGCGGGGGAGCCCACAGCCGGGACGACATAGCCCACCAGGCGTTTGACACCGGGCTGGTCCTGACGCACCACTACCGCGGCCTGGGTCACCTTGGCGGATCGCACGAGCGCGGCTTCGACCTCACCGAGCTCGATCCGGAAACCGCGTAGCTTGACCTGGTCGTCGGTCCGGCCGACGAATTCCACCTCGCCGGCGTCGGTCCAGCGGACCACATCACCGCTGCGGTACATCCGGGTGCCCGCTGCCCCGAAGGGGTCGGCCACGAAACGCTCCGCGGTCAGGCCGGGGCGCCCCAGGTAGCCACGTGCCACACCCCATCCCGCGATGTACAGCTCTCCGGCCACGCCGGCGGGTACCGGCTGGAGTTGGCCGTCCAGGATGTACACGCGGGTGTTGCCCACGGGGCGTCCGATGGAGGGCTCCGAGTCGGCGTCCAGCCGGCGGTACAGGGCGTCGATGGTGGTCTCGGTCGGCCCGTAGAAGTTGAACGCGGCCGGGCGCGGAGCCTGCTGCAGCGCCTCCCACAGAGACGGGCTGACGGCCTCGCCGCCCAGCAGCAGGACGTGGGGTCGGTGATCCGCCTCCAGCAGTCCGCTGGCGACCAGCTGCTCGGCGAACGATGGTGTCGTGTCGAGCAGATCGATCTCGTGAGTCCCGACGTAGTCGATCAGTGCCTGGGCGTCGCGCCGCACGTCGTCGTCGACGAGGTACAGCTCGTTGCCGTCCAGCATCCACAGCAGTTCGGCCCAGGTCGCGTCGAAGGACAGCGACGCGGTCAGTGCGACACGGAAGTGATCCCGTCCGGAAGCCGCAATGGCCGGGCCGTACAGCGACGCACGGTGCTGCTCGAACAGGTTCACCACACCCGCGTGCACCAGCGCCACCCCCTTGGGGCGACCGGTGGAGCCCGAGGTGTAGATCACCAGCGCCGGATGGGACGGCTGCAGCGGGCACAACCGGTCCGCGTCGGTGGTTTCGGCGTCGGACGACGCCTCCAGCTCCGCCGCTACCTGAGCCGTGTCGAGGAGCATCAGCGCCGAAGCAGCGTCGGTCGGCAGGCTGTCGCTGGTCCGCGTGTCAGTGATCACCAGGCGCGGAGCCGCATCGGTCAGCATGTGGGCTATTCGCTCCACCGGATAGCCCGGGTCGACCGGCACATAGGCCGCGCCGGCCTTGAGGATGCCGAAGATGGCCACCACGGCGCCGATGCCCCGCGGCAGGACCGTGGCCACGGTCTGCTCCGGGCCGGCACCACGGCCGATCAGCACACGCGCCAGCCGGTTCGCCTGTCGGTCGAGATCGGAGAAAGTCAGTGCCTCATCGCCGAAGCAGACTGCGATCCTGTCCGGAGTACGCCGCGCCTGGGCGGTGAGAAGATCCGCCAGAGTGGTGCGGGGCCCAGTTCCGGCCGTACCGCTCCAGTCTCCCAGCACCAGTTCCCGCTCACCGGCGGTGAGCGTGTCCACGGCTCCCACGCGGGTGCGAGGGGCTCTGACCATCGTCTCGAGCAGGGAGTGCAGGCGGTCGGCCCACTGCTCGGCCACTGCCCGGCCCAGGATGTCAGGGCGGTAGCCGAACTCCAGCGTAAGCCGGTCACCGGGGAAGACGGTCAGCGCGAGCGGATAGTGCGTGGGGCTGTGGGCTGTGATGCTGTCGAGGTTCAGGCCGCTACCACGCAGCCCCAGTGCATCGGAGTCCATCGGGTAGTTCTCAAAGACGACAGCCGTGTCGAACAGCTCACCGATCCCGGCCAGCCGCTGTACATCGGCCAGCCCGATGTGCTGGTGATTCATCACAGCGGACTGTTCATGCTGAATGCGGGTGAGCAGTCCGGCAAGCGTCTCGGCGGGGTCCAGTTGGACACGCACGGGGAGAGTGTTGATGAACAAGCCGACCATACGCTCGATACCGGGCAGCTCGGCCGGGCGACCTGAAACGGTGGCACCGAACACGATGTCGCGCTGCCCGGTGGCTCGTGAGAGCAGTACCGCCCAAGCGCCCTGGAACAAGGTGTTGAGAGTCAACCCGTGTTCCCGCGCAAGCGCCACCAGGGCCGAGGTGAGCTCCTCGGGGTACTCCACAGTGACCAGCTCGGGCATCGAGGTCACCTGGGCGTGGTTGCCTGAAGCGATGCGGGTGGGTTCCTCGAGCCCGGCCAGTGCCTGCCGCCACGCGTCCTCTGCCGCGTCGCGGTCCCGGCGCGCCAGCCACTGCAGGTAGTCGCGGAACGGGGGGACCGCCGGCAGCACTGCGGCCTCTCCACGGACGTACAGTTCGAACAGGTCACCGAGTGCGACCGGAAGGGACCAACCGTCCCACAGGATGTGATGGTTGCTCAGCAGCAGTACAGTGCGGTTGTCCTCCAGTCGCACCAGAGTGAAGCGCACCAGGGGTGCGTGCTCGAGGTCGAAGGCCTGGGTCTTGTCCTGCTCCACCAGACGTTCGAGCTCGGCCTGCTGGGACTCAGGGGCGAGGCGTGTGAGGTCCACCTCGGTCCACGGAACCTCCACACGCTCCGCGACGACCTGAACGGTGCGCCCGGATCGCAACTGCACGAAGCCGGCCTTCAGGTTGGAGTACCGCTCCAGCAGACGTTGTGCTGCGGTCCTGAGTGCGGCGGCGTCCACCCACCCCTTCAGTTCTAGGCGCAGCTGCACTGCATAGACATCCACGCCTTCGTCGTCGTACAGGGAGTGAAAGACCATTCCGTCCTGCAACGGGGACAGCGGCAGCGTCTCCGCGACCCCGGCCTCGGCGTACCGTTGCTGGAGCTCTCGCACCTCGTCGTCGTTCAGCTCGATCAACGGAGCGCCGTCCGGCCGGGCCGGGTCGACGTGATCAGCCGTGTCCTGTGCCGCCGCGGCGAGCTCCGCCACCGTCTTGCACATGAAGACGTCCCTCGGGGTGAGGGCGAGTCCCGACTTGCGCGCCCGGGAGACAAGCTGAATGGAGGTGATCGAGTCGCCGCCCAGGTCGAAGAAGCTGTCGTCGACGCCCACTGAGGGCAGGCCGAGCAGCTCGGCGAAGAGACCGGCAAGGACGTGCTCGCGTGCTGTCCCGGGTGCCCGGTGGTTCGCCTCGGTCGCAAGCACGGGTTCGGGCAGGAGCCTGCGGTCGACCTTCCCGTTGGCGGTGAGCGGCAGCGCGTCGAGCATCACGACGACCGAGGGCACCATGTAGTCCGGGAGTTCCGCTGCTGCATGAGCTCGCAGGGTGTCCGGGTCCGGGTTCTCGCCGTCGGCCGTGGGCACCACGTAGGCCACGAGGCGCTTGGCCCCCGGGGTGTCCTCGCGGACCATGACGAAGGCCTGGCCGACGAGGGAATGCCTTGTGAAGGAGGCTTCGACCTCGCTCAGCTCGATGCGGAAGCCGCGGAGCTTGACCTGGTCGTCCGTGCGTCCGACGAACAGAAGTTCGCCGTCCGCGTTCCATCGGACCACATCACCGGTACGGTACATCCGTGCACCCGAAGGCCCGTACAGGTCGGCGATGAAACGTTCCGCCGTCAGGCCGGACCTGCCCCAGTACCCGCGCGCCATGCCGAGGCCGCCGATGTACATTTCGCCGGGCACTCCGACCGGCACGGGTTGCAGGGCGCCGTCCAGGACGTACACCCGCTTGTTGGCCATCGGCCGGCCGATGGGCACCACATCCGGAACCTCCTGGGCGGACCGCAGCGGAGAGCACGTCGTCAGGACCGTGACCTCGGAAGGTCCGTACCCGTCCACGACCGTCGTCCCGGGACACGCCTGCAGTACCCGGCGGACCGCCGACGCCGAGACGACGTCGCCTCCCGTCCAGACCTCGCGCACGCCCGCGAAGCAGTCGGGGCACTCCTCCGCCAACAGCCGGAAAAGGCCTGCTGTCAGCCACAGGCCGGTGACCCGCTCTCCGACGATCTGCTTCTCGAGGTCACGGACCTCCAGCTCACCGGGTGGAGCCACGATCACCGTACCGCCGTTGAGCAGCGCGACCCAGGTCTCGAAGGTCGATGCGTCAAACGCCGGCGGCGAGTGCATCAGCACCCGCTCGTGGAAGCCGGCTCGCCAGCGCGGGTCCCGCGCGAAGGCCACCACGTCCGCGTGCGTGATCGACACGCCCTTGGGCAGGCCCGTCGATCCCGACGTGAACATCACGTGCGCCAGCTGGTCCGGGTGCACGGTCGCTTCCGGACAGGTCGACGGGAGATCCCGAATACCGTTCGCCGGGTCGTCGACGACCACCGCGTGCGCGTCGTGCTGAAACTCCACGGTCCGAGAGGCCGAGTCGGTCAGCAGCACCCGAGCGCCGGTCTCCCGCATGACATCCTGAAGCCGGGAACGAGGAGAGCGCGCGTCCAGCGGCACGTACACCGCTCCCGCCTTGATTACCGCCAGGGACGACACCACCAGGTCGGCGGACCGCTCCTGCAACACGGCCACCCCGTCCTCGGGCCGCACCCCAAGACCGACCAGCAGATGGGCGAACCGGTTCGCCTGCGCGTCCAGTTCCGCGTAGGACAGCTCCCGGCCGTCGAAGACGACAGCGGCCGCATCAGGTGTCTCGGCCACCCGGCGTGCGAAGCACTCCTGGATGGAGCCCTGTATCTGCGAGGCGTCCTCCACCCCCGCACCCCACTGGTCGAGCAGGCGCGACCGCTCTGCCGTGGACAGGGTGCCGAGCCGGCCGACGGGGGCGGTCAGGTCGCGGCCGAACTCCTCCAGGAAGGAGATGAACCGCTGGAGGTGTCCATCGACCTCCGCCTCGGTGTACATGCCCGGGTCCGCGTCGAAGTCGATCTCCAGGCCCCGGCCGTCGGCCCGCTCGTAAACGGCGATCGCCAGATCCTCGACCGGCCCGTTGGACAGGTTGTGCACCGTGACGGGGTGGTCCCCGAAGGTGAGGTCGTAGTCGAAGGCCATGATGTTGATCGTCGGCCCGAAGAGCCTCTGGCCGCCGTCGAGCATTCGCAGGTCCCGGCGGACGTCCTCGTACCGGTAGCGCTGGTGGCGCAGTACCTGCTTGACCTCCCCGGCGACGTGCCGCGTCAGCTCGAGCACACTGAGTCCCGGATCGACCTGCAGCCGCAGGGGCAGCTGGTTCGAGAGCATGCCCGGTGTGGTGCGCAGGGCGGCAGGGCGCGCCACCAGCGCCATGCCGAGTGCGAAGTCGTCGGCACCGGTCATCCGGTGGACAAAGGCTGCCGCGGCGGCGATCACCAGGCCGGACCAACTGGTCCGTGCCGTTCGCGCGGACCCTTGCAGCACATCCATTGCGGCCTTCGGCAGGTGGGCCGAGCGGCGCAGCCGCCCGCCCGCCGGGCCGGACCGCCCGCGGGCGGCCAGTGTCGCGGGCTCGGGGAGGTCGGCAAGCCGTTCCCTCCAGAAGGCGCGGTCGGCGGTGAACTGCTCCGAAGTGCGGTAGGTCGCGTCGCTCTCCAGCAGGGCCTGAAGAGAGCCGAACGATCTCGCGGGCGCAGGCTCCTCCAGGACAAGTGAGGTGTACAGCTCAGCCAGCCTGCGGGTGAACAGCGAACCGCTCAGCCCGTCGACGGTGATGTGGTGGTAGCGCAGGTACAGGAAGAAGTGGTCGTCTTCGATCTTGAAAAGGACGATCCGCCAAAGGCTGTCGCGCAGGACGTCAAGTGGGGTGGCCAGCTCCGCCCGCATCCGGTCTTCGGCGTCCGCCCGCGGGTCCGCCGTACCGCTGAGGTCGTGCACGGTCAGGGAGAAGTCGACCTGGTCGAGCAGTTCCTGGTACGGGCCGTTGGCACCCTCATCCAGCCGGATACGAAGCGACTCCGTCTCGTCGAGTGCCAGCCGGACCGCGGACTCGAGCGCTTCGGCGTCGACAGGTCCGTGGATCTCGACGTACTCACCGATGTTGTATGCCGCGGCCGCAGGGTCAAGGTGATGGGAGAACCAGACACCCGCCTGCGGGGCGGAAAGGGGAAGGCGAACGTTGCACTCTACAGGCATCTCACAGACCTTTGTTTGTCTTCCCGGCAGAGGGCTCTTGATCGCCGCTGCCGCAACAGGCTCGAAAAATCGGCGGAACCGTTTGCCCTGCGAGTGCAGGCGGTCGATTGCGGAAATCCTCGACGGATCACCGCGGCACATCGGCCGCAGTGGCCCGCGTGTGGCCTGCCACCCGCCTCAGTCGTCGATGCGACGCAACTGTGAGGCGATCGATCGACCTATTCGTGCAAGCGGGGCAGAAAGCGTCATGTCGTCGTGCGTGCAGGCGACGAGCTCTTCGACTATCCGTCCGGAGATGTGGTTGCGCCACGCCTCGGCGGCCGGCGCCTGCTCGTCCCTTCCCTCGGCCGCCACAAACACCAGGAGATCTCCCTGGAACATTTTGGGCACGAACTCGGCCGCCAGGTCCATGTTCCGGACGTACGTGCGCGCAACGGCCTCGAGCCGGTCGGCCTCCAGGTCCCGAAGCCCCGGGATCTCCTGGCGAATCAGGTCGGCAACCTCATGGGAGCGCTCCGGTCCTCCCGGATCGACCAATGCACCGAGGTGCCGTCGCACCGCGGAGACCTCGTCCCGGCAGAACGCGGAGAACGGGTACGAGTCGAGCATCACCAGCAGTGCAACCGACTCCCCCTGTTCCTGGAGCCGGGTGGCCATGGCGTGGGCGACAAGACCTCCGAACGACCATCCCAGAAGGTGGTAGGGGCCCGTCGGCTGCACGTTGCGGATCGCGGCCAGATAGTCGTCGGCCATTTCCTCAACGCTCGCGGGCAGCTCGACGGCCTGCCTGAGACTGCGGGCCTGCAATCCGAAAAGCGGCTGTGTTCCGGGCAGGTGGGCCGCCAATCCGATGTACGACCAGCTGATCCCGTACCCGGGATGGACACAGAAAAGAGGCGGACGACCACCGTTGAGGCGCAGTGGGAGGAGCTCCTGCCACGGATCCGCTCCGCTCCCCAGGGATATGCGTTCCACCAGCCTTGCCACGGTGGGTGCCTCGAACAGGTCGCGGATGCTCATCGCCACGCCTGTGGCTCGGCGGATGCGGCTCGCCAGACGGGTGGCCGACAGCGAGTCGCCGCCGAGGTCGAAGAAGCTGTCGTCGGCCCCCACCGAGTCGAGGCCGAGCGTGTCCGCGAACAGCCGGACGAGCAGTTCCTCCTGCGGGGTACGAGGAGCCCGGGCGGTGACAGGGGAGTTGAGCTCCGGGGCGGGCAGGGCGGACCGGTTCAGCTTGCCGCTGGGGGTCAGCGGAAGCGTGTCGAGGACCATGAAAGCCGACGGCACCATATATTCCGGGAGGCTCTCCGCGACCTGGGCGCGGAGCTGGGAGGGGTCCGGGCTGCCGGCGCTGGGCACCGGCACCACGTAGGCCACCAGCCGTTTGGTCCCTGGCAGGTCCTCGCGGACAACGACCGCGGCTTGGGACACACCCTCGTGCCGGCTTAGTGCGGCTTCGATTTCGCCGAGCTCGATGCGGAAGCCGCGGATCTTGACCTGATGGTCTGCTCGGCCGAGGTACTCGAGGCTGCCATCCATGGTCCACCGCACCACATCACCGGTGCGGTACATCCGCGTGCCCGCCGGGCCGAACGGGTCGGCGACGAACCGCTCCGCGGTCAGCCCCGCGCGGTTGACATACCCTCGGGCGAGCTGGACGCCGGCGAGGTACAGCTCGCCCGCCACCCCGACCGGGACCGGCCGCAGTCCCGCATCCAGCACATGCAGCCTGGTGTTCCACACCGGACGACCAATCGGCACCGTCACTGAGCCTGGCTCCGCAGGCGTGAAGGTCACATCGACCGAGGCCTCGGTGGGGCCGTAGAGGTTGTGCAGCGGCACGTCCAGCAGCGAATGGAACCGCTCCACCACGCTCGCTGGCAGCGCCTCACCGCTGCACAGCACACGCCGCAGACCCGTGCACGACGCAGCGGCCTCGTCCTCCAGGAAGGCAGCCAGCATCGACGGCACGAAATGCACAGTCGTCACCTGCTCCCGGCGGATGAGATCTGCCAGGTACGCCGGGTCCTTGTGTCCTTCCGGCCTGGCCACCACCAGCGTCGCACCCGTAATCAGCGGCCAAAAAAACTCCCACACCGACACATCGAAGCTTGACGGGGTCTTCTGCAGCACCCGATCCTCGGCGGTCAACCGGTAGGCGTCCTGCATCCACAGCAGGCGGTTGGCGATACCGGCATGCGGCACCGCAACACCCTTCGGACGCCCCGTGGAACCTGAGGTGTAGATCACATAGGCTGGCTGAGCCGGATGGTAGGAACCCGGCAGCTCACCCGGCTCGCAGCCGTCCAGATCCTCCAGGAACACAGTCGGCACATCCGCCTGCGGAACCTGCGCACCCCGCACGGTCAGCACACACTCCGCACCGGAGTCCGCGAGCATGAACTCCAGCCGCTCCGCCGGGTAGTCCGCATCCAGCGGCAGGTACGCGGCACCCGCACGCTGCACGGCCAGCAACGCCACGACCAGCTCCACCGACCGGGCAAGCGCCACCGCTACCACCGACTCGGCTCCCACCCCGCGACCCGCCAGCACCCGCGCCAGCCGCTCCACACGCCCATCCAGCTCCGCATAGGTCAACGACTGCCCCCCGAAGACCACCGCAGTCGCCTCCGGAGTACGGCCCACCTGCACACGGAACAGCTCAGGAAGTGTTCCGGCGATAGGCACCGGGATTCCGGTACCGATTTCACGAAGACTGGCGCGGTTCTCCTCCCCGAGCAGGTCGATGTGACCGATCGGGGTCTCCGGATCAGCGGCAAATGCGATGAGGAGCCGCTTCAGAGCCTCGGCCCAGAACTCGACCTCATCCCTTCTGAAGGCGTCCTTCAGGTAGTTGAGCGAAAGGCTCATCCTGGTTCCGGGCACGGTCACCAGGCTGAGCGGATAGTGCATGGATCCGGACGAACCGTCATCGTCCACCACGGTGAAGCTCACGCCGACGTGCTGTCCTTGCCGGCCGCTTCCCAGGGGGACGTTCTCGAAGACGGTTGCGGTGTCGAAGAGGCTGCTGTGCCCGGTGAACCGCTTGATGTCCGCGAGACCCAAGTGCTGATGCGGGAGCAGCTCGGTATGGGTCTTCTGGAGACGCGTCAGCATAGTGGAAACGGACTCCGCCGGATCGAGCTCGACCCTGACCGGCAGCGTGTTCATGAGCAGGCCGACCATTTCGTCAACGCCTGAGAGCTCAGGGGGGCGTCCCGACACGGTCGATCCGAAAACCACGTCCTGCCGTGTGCTCAGCTGGCCGACCACAACCGCCCAGGCCCCTTGGAAAAGGGTGTTCAGCGTCAGATGAAGCCGCTGGGCCGTCTTCTTCAGCGCGGCGGTGAGTTCCGCCGTGAGCTCCAATTCCACCCGAGCCGGGGATGCCAGGGGCTGGTTGTCGCCCGCTGGTGCCACCAGAGTGGGGCCGTCCAGACCAATTAGAGTGTCCCGCCAGGCCGCCTCGGCCGCTTCACGGTCCTGCTCCGCCAACCATTCGAGGTAGCCCTGGAACGACGGCGCCTCAGGCAGACCGGCCGCGTACCCTCCTCGATCGTACAGTTCGACGAGATCACCGATCACTATCGGTAGCGACCAACCATCGAGAACAATGTGGTGATTGGTGAAAATCAGGACATGCGTCGCAGCGTCCAGGGCCACCAGGGTGAAGCGAACCAAAGGGGGAACCGACATCTTGAACTTGCGGTCCCGGTCCTCCGCAGCCAGTCGGTCAAGCTCGGTCTGCTGGATCTGAGCCGGCTCGCTTCGGAGGTCCACCTCGAACCACGGCAGTTGCACCTCCCTGGCAATCGCCTGGACCGCCTCGCCGGAGCGCCGCTGGGGGAACCCGGCACGCAGGCTGGCATGTCGGCGCAGCAGGTGGGCCGCCGCCCTTCTGAGCGTGTCCACCTGCAGATCCCCCTCAATCCTGATGAGAGTCTGCATGGTGTAGACATCGGCGCCCGCGTCATCGAAGAGTGCGTGGAAGAGCATCCCTTGCTGTAGCGGGGAAAGCGGAAGCACGGACTCCAATGGCCCCTTGTTCACGCTACGTTCCTCCTTGCATGCTGGCACATCTCATCCGTCTCCGCGTACCCGGGCCGGCCCCGGCGTGCATTTGTGCCTGGATGCCGGTAAGTCCAATAGCCGCACGGCGCCTGACTTGAGCGCGGCGCCCCGATCTCGGATCGAGGAGCTCGGCCACCAGGTAGGGGCAACATCGCCACTCCTACGGGGAGTAGCTTGCCAGCGCGTTGCTGCGGCAAAGAAGTCACGAATTCTCGTGACAGCCGAGGGCGCTGCTCGATCACTACACTCTGTGGCTGTAGATGGCAGGATCGGAGTTGCGCGGACCTTTGCCTGGGCGCTGGTGAACGGCTTCCGACCGCGACCCGAGTGACGTTTCTGCATGCGCGAACCCGCAACGGACTTATCCGTTTACAAGGAGGAACCACCATGAGCAACCCGTTCGACAACGCCGACGGCAACTTCCTGGTTCTGGTCAATGAAGAGAATCAGCACTCGCTGTGGCCGGAGTTCGTCGAGGTGCCAGCGGGTTGGACGGTCGCCCACCCAGCTAACACCAAGCAAGCTTGCCTCGAATACATCGAGACCCACTGGACTGACCTGCGCCCCAAGAGTTTGATTGAGAGCATGCGATGATGTCATTTGGAATTCCGCTGGACACGGGACTGCATCAGGAGATCCGCTTCACCCTCCTGGCCCAGCACCATTTCGTTGGCAGCAAAGATTCCTGCGTGCTCGTATAACCCATCGGTACGCTGCACGGCAACCCACACATGATCGCGTTCTGCGGCCGACCAAGTGGTTCCGCTTGTCCCCTACGCCTGTGTTGGATGCGGACTCGACAAAAATAGCACTTCTCCGTGCGGAAGGCCCCAGGGTGCCTGACTAACCGTCAGGTTCCCCTGGCACCGGTTGAATTTTCAGACTGCCGATCACTGACACTCGAAGGAACAATCGTCCCATGCCAGTTCCGCGACCCCAACAGCGTCAGCCGCTCGGTCGGCGGTTCCTATTACTTTGGAGCTCAGTGTCTGTGGCTGGACTCGGCGAAGGCATTGGCCTGACGGCAGTGCCCCTGCTCGCCGCCCAGCTCACAAGTGATCCACGGGATATATCCATCGTTTTCCTTTCTGAGCAGCTGCCGTGGCTGTTGGTCGGTCTGATATCGGGAGTTCTTGCAGACCGGCTCGATCGTCGGCGCGTCCTGTGGATCACGGACTCGCTACGGGCTCTGGTGGTATGTGGGTTGACCGCGGTGGTTCTCACGGGGCACGCGTCGATCCCTATCCTCGGCGGTGTCGCTCTGCTGCTCGGGATTGGACAGGTCATGTATGTCGGCGCCTGGGGCGGAATGGTCCCTGCACTTGTTGAACCAAGCAATCGCACTCGTGCCAACGCGGCGCTCCAAGCAACGGCACAGGTGACGGGCAACCTATTGGGGTCACCGCTGGGCGCCCTGCTGTTCACAGCGTCCCTCGCCGCGCCATTTGCTGTTCAGGCGGCATGTATCGCAGGCGCTGCCGCGCTGGTCGCGCTGCTGCCGGGGCGCTACCGCGCTCACAAGCCCGTCCAAGCTTCCAAGATTTCGCTGTTGCAGGAGGTGGCCGAGGGCATCAATTGGCTTTGGAACCATCGCTTCCTGCGGCTCTTGTGTGTGGGATCAGCTGCCAGCAGCCTCGTTGTTGTCGGTCTGACTACAGTGCTGGTGCTTTACACCAAGGACGTCCTCCGCCTCAGCGGAGTCGGTTATGGGCTAGTGATGGTTGCGTTCGCCGTGGGCGGCCTGGCTGGAGCCGCGGTAGTCACGCGACTTTCTGAGCGAATTGGTACCGGCAAGGCACTCACCATAGCCATGACCGGCCAGGCGGCGGCCGTGGCCGCCGCAGGCTCAGTTTCCTCCGGCATAGCGTTCTGCTGCTTCATAAGCTTCTATGGCGCCACGACGCTGGCATGGAATGTCGTGGTCGTAACCGTACGGCAGAGCCTCGTGCCCAACCGCCTGATCGGCCGAGTTAACATGGCATACCAGATGATCAACGCCGGTGCGAGTGCCCTCGGCGCCATGTCCAGTGGGCTGGCCGCGCATCTGCTAGGCCTGCGTGCCCCCTTCGGTGTGGGCGCGGCCTTGCTTCTGGCAATCTCGATCATGGGTGCTTGCAGACTCCGATATCGTCGGTCCGTTGTCGACCGCTCACCAGCCCTGATGAATCGGTGATTCCAGAGAGTCAGGCCGGACTTTTGTCGAGGCAAGCAACGCCGATGTCGCAGACCTGGTTCGGCCTGCTCGGCTCGGTCGCGAAGGCGGCCTTGCGGCGGGCAGCCAGCTGCCGTCTCTCCCGCTGATAGTTCGCCTCCAGCAGCAGGCCCTCGTCCCGCAGCAGCCGCAGCACGGTGGCCTGCGAGATCCGATGGCCGTCGTGGCGGCACATCGCCCACACCTTCCGGTGACCCCAGGCCGGGTGCGCGAGTGCGTGCCGGCGGGCGGCGTCCCGGACGCCCTCACGGACCGGCCGCGGCCACGGTCCCCTCCTCGCCCGCCTGCCCTGGCGGGCTCGGGTCTGGTGGCGCCGGCAGGTCCGCTCGGGCACGCCGATCAGCCGACAGAACCTCGCGGTCGGCATGCCTGCATCGCTGCGGATAACCTCGAGGTCCTCGAAGGGCCCAGCCGGCCCTCCGCGGACTTCTTCCACACCCGCAGCTCGACCGCGGCCTCGCCCAGCGCCTGCGTCAAGTCCGCAACCTGGGCTTCAAGTTGCTGTTCTCGACTACTGGGTCCGGACTTGCCCGCGAGGCCAGCCCGGCCGGACTCCAGGAACTGGCGCTTCCAGTTCCCGATCGACTGCTCGGACACCTTCGCCGGCCGCGCGGCCTCCGCGACGGTCATCTCACCCGCCAGGATCGACAGCACGATCCGGACCTTCTCCTCCGGCGGCACCGCCGGCGGCCTGACAATGATCGATCAGACTCCCTCACAGGTCAGGACCCGCAAGAAACGAGCCCGGCCACAAAGTCTGACGCGGGACACTGATCGAGGTGCCGAGGCATCCCCCGAGTGCAGTGGGCGGGCACCGGTAGGCGCGGACCTGGGTTTTGCTGCTGCGGTGGCCGACGAGGCCCCGACCGTATTTGCCGCCGGTGAGGACGCCCGAGAGCAGGTAGCGGCCAGTCACGCGGGACTTGGACGCCCCGCCGGCGTGACTGCATTGCCGACGGCGGAGCTGGGGTTCGAACTGGGTCTGGCTCCACACCTTGGGCACGATGATCGTGTCCCAACTGCCGAGCAGGACGTGGGACCAGCCGTCCCAGTCGAGGGTGGCGTCGACCGGTGGCGTCTGCCGTTGGAGACCATGCCTGCGTAGCGCGGGTTGCGGAGAATCTTGCGGACCATTGTGCCGCGGCCGGTGGCATGACTTTGTTGTCGTTGAGTTTCTTGGCGAGGCTGTAGGCGGACTCGCCGCTGAGGAAGTCGTTGAAGAGCGCGGTGACAACCGCCGCTTCTGCGGGGAGGGTTTTGCCCTTGTCGGGGCCCTTGCGGATCCATCCGTAGGCGATGCGGCCCTGGATTCTGCCGTCCTGGGCGGTGGCGAGGTGCATACGGGCGACCCGGCGGGCGGTGTCCTCGGAAGATTTCAGCGCCATCACGCACATCATCCGGGCCATGTGCCGGTCACTGTCGTTGATGAGGTCTTCCGGATCCCGCGGCTGGCGAACCAGGCGGTCTAGGACCGACCGGCAAATGGATCATGTGAGGCGTCGGGTGGTGGGTCGGGCGTCCCAGCGGTAGCGGCTCGTTGCTCGACGGATCAGTATGCGGAGCGTGAC